>NZ_JAVDSM010000005.1:0-380997 GCF_031455315.1 Arthrobacter sp. 1088 | reverse complement strand
TCGACGACACCCTCAGCACACCCGTAGCTGACGTGGGAAAACGCTGCATGACAGGTTTGGACGAGTTATCTCATCTACTTCTACTCGTCCCACTCAAACGCCGATAACCGACGTTATGTCGTGTTAATGCTTGAAGCTTCAACTAACTTTTATTTTTGAGAGTCTACCTCAGGCCCTCTCCCCCGCGATCGCCCTTGCTGTTTACGCCGTACGGCAAGGATTTCAGCCATTTGCGCAGCAACCCGCTGCGCAAAGGAAGCCGGCCCGAACGACGGCAACGCCAAGGCATAAAACGCCTGCCTGGCCGCCCAATTGTCCAAAGTTCTTTGGACAATTGGCCGAAGCGATTGGAACCCGGAACTATTCGAGCGCCGGCCGGGAACCCGGTGCTTCGTTGAAGCCTGTCCACTCTGACGCCGTTGGGACATGAATGTCTTGACGCTGCTTGCCAAGGACTCTCAAACTCAAAGGGACGGCGGCGGGAGGATTCCGGTGAATGGTCAACGAATCGGATACGTGCGAGTGAGCACTCTCGACCAAAACGAGAAACGCCAACTCGATGGCGAAGTCCTGGATCGCGTCTTCACGGATAAAGCCTCCGGCCGGGACACGGCAAGGCCGCAGCTTGCTGAACTTCTGCGGTTTGCCCGCGAAGGCGACACCGTGGTCGTGCACAGCATGGACCGGCTCGCCCGCAACCTGGACGATCTGCGCTCCTTGGTCCAGGGCCTCACCCGCAAAGGAGTACGCGTGCAGTTCGTCAAGGAACACCTCCTCTTCACCGGGGAGGACTCCCCCATGGCCAACCTCATGCTCTCGGTCATGGGTGCCTTCGCCGAGTTCGAACGCTCCCTCATCAAGGAACGCCAACGAGAAGGCATCGCCCTCGCCAAGCAACGCGGCGCCTACCACGGACGCAAAAGGAGCCTTAGCCCCGAACGCGCCGCCGAGCTCGTGCTAAGGGCGGACAGCGGAATACCAAAATCTGTCCTGGCCAACGATTACGGCATCAGCCGGGAAACTGTTTACCAGTACCTGCGCCAGGCAAAGCAGACGTGAGTACTTGATCGATGGACGGCCCCGATGGCTCGTCCATGCAGACCGCAATGCACGCTCGTCCGTGAGTCCGCAGAGGACGCAGTCGTGAGCTTCTGCCGCAGGAGCCCGCGGTCGTAGTTCATTCCCAGGCTGGACGGAACGTCGGTTATCGGCCCCCAAATAGGACGAGTAGACGTCCCTCGGCTGGGCCAAGAGGATTTACTCGGCAGCGCAGAGGGTTCCTAACGTCCGCGCTTGGCGCAGATACTGTGGGCCGTCTCCCTGGTGATCCGGAAGTCGGGGGCAAGGACGACTTTTGAATCACTACTGACGTCCCGCTGGAGCAGCTCGACAGCCCGCTCCGGAGTTAGGGTCTGTTTCGGCCCCAGACAGGCGCCTCATTGCTTGGCCAGGGCCATCCTTGCACGGCTCTGAGGGAAATGGTGCCTCGTTCTTTTAGTTCCAGAAGCCGGCATGTGGTTTCGCGGCTTCTTCTTCGATGTGCGGGCCCGAGACCTCGGTGGGGCGGCCTCCATCGGCGAATACAAGCCTGCAGGGGTGAGACAGAGTGGGGTTTTCCGGATGACTGCCGGTTATCGCCAGCAAACCGGTTTCTGCCAGGCCGTAAACTACCCGGCCGATGCCGGCCCAGTAGATCGCGCCCGCACACATGGCGCAGGGCTCACAGGATGTGTACAGGGTGTGGCTGGGAAGCTCATTGTGGGGGATGGACCTCGACGCCAAGCGCACCAGGTTGGTTTCGGCGTGATTTGTGACCTCATTCTCGGTTGTCACGGTGTTCTCAGCTTCCAGGACGATGTCGCCGTTGGCGTTTACGAGAATTGCGCCGAAGGGGTGGTTGCCGTTGTCCCGGGCGTTCCGCGAAACGATGATGGCGCGGCGGAGATATTCGAGGTCGTTGTTCATGCTGGTCCTTTCACCTCAACGGCGCCAGGGACATTGGCGGTGAGGTCTTTTCGTGGTTCCGACGGGACTCTGTGCCCGAGCTCATGCAACGATATGCCGCCAAACGCTGCAGAAGAAGTGATTTACTATCCGAGCAGACGATAGGTGAGGGATGATGCGGTACTCGTTGGAGCAGGTCGAGGCTTTCGTGATGAGCTGCAAGTGGGGTTCCTTCTCCGCTGCGGCCAGAGCATTAGGGCGCAGCCAGTCCACCATCAGTGCTGCCGTGGCCAACCTGGAGATAGCTCTTGGGCTGGAGTTGTTTGATCGGACGACACGTATTCCCACCCTGACCCCAGCCGGCGAAACGATGCTGGTCGAGGCATTAATTGTTTACGATCGATGCCAAGCACTGGAAAGCCACGCGGATGCCATGTCGGAAGGCGACCCGGCGAGCCTCACCATTGCGGCAGGCATCCCGTACCAGAACCTGGTGGCCGTTCTGGTGGAATTCGCCGAGAACTTTCCCCACACGGACCTTGTTATCCGAAATCCTGAACACGGTGACGTCGCCGGCTTGGTCCAACGCGGTGAGGCCGCCCTGGGGATTGCTTTTGCCCAGCCCCGGTATCCCCGGGAAATTCAGTTTCATCAACTCGGGAAACTGATCCTCACCCACGTCGCCCATGCCCGGCATGCGTTGGCGGCGAAGACCACTGTGAGCTTTGACGACTTACGCGCGCACAGGCACATTGTTTACACCGCGCATGCTGCCAGCTTGCCGACCACTGAATACCTGCAGTCCGCACAGGTGTGGCGTGCCGATAACTATGAGGCTCTCATTTCGATGGCATCGGCGGGCTTGGGGTGGGCAACTTTGCCACGGCAGCTGATCGTGGACCAGATAAACGGCGGCCAACTGATCGAGCTACAACTGGAGGCTTACCCCTATACGGATTGGCTCGTATCGGTGGACCTGTTGTCTTTGAGGGGACGCCGGATAGGGAAGGCGGAAAGCTGGCTGCTTACCCGGCTCAGAAACCATAAGATTCAGGAGCTGGATAAGCACGGGAAGCCCACCACGTGGTAACGGGTTTCATGTCTCCTGTTCGATGATGGGGCCCTCCGGTGGATGTGTCGCGTCGCTTCGTAAATTCTGAACCGGGGGTGCTGCTTTGGGAGGCACAGCGGTGCTTTGGCGGACAACGAGCTGGGTGGGGATGAGGGTGACACCGCGTTTGGTGGTCTTGGTGCGGATCTGCTGTAGGACGTTGTCGACGCACTGGTTGCCGACGTCGGCGAAGTTCTGGTGGACCGTGGTGAGCGGGGGAGTGAAGGAGGACGCTTCGGGGACGTCGTCGAAGCCGACCAGGCTGATGTCTCCTGGAACTGATTTCCCCTTTTCGCGGAAGGCCCGGAGCATGCCGAGCGCCATGTGGTCGTTCGCGGCGAATACCGCGGTGCAGCCGGGCTCGTCGGCGAGCCGCAGACCGACGGCGTAGCCGGAGTCCGCTGACCAGTCGCCTCGCAGCAGCGGCGGGACAGGCCTGCCGGCGTCGGTGAGCGCCGCGTGCCAGGCGGCCGCGCGGCGTTCGCTGGCGAAGGACGCTTCGGGGCCGGCGACGTGCCAGACGGTTTCGTGGCCGAGGTCCAGGAGGTGTTTGACGGCCTTGCGGGCGCCGCCGGCCTGGTCGGTGTCCACCACGCTGTACTGCTCACCGGCGTCGGGATCGACGACGACGACCCTCACTCCCGGGGGCAGAGTCGCTGTCGCTGCCTCGAGGAGGTGGACCTCCATGATGGCAATCACCGCGTCGACGGCGAGTTCGCCGATGCGTGAGAACGCACCCTGGATACCGGCTTGGGTGGGGGCGGTGACGGGGATCAGTGTGATGGCGAAGTCCTGCCGGGCTGCGTGCAGCGCGATTGCCTCAAGCGTACGCATGGTCCCCAAGGACGACAACGAGAACGTGATCACGCCGATGGTCCGGAAACTTCCGCGCCTCAGCGCCCGTGCCGCACTGTTGGGCCGATATCCCAATTCATTCATCGCAGCAGTGACGCGCCGCCTGGTGTCATCGTGCACATCGCGGCTCCCGTTCGCCACCCGGGACACGGTCTGCGTCGAGACTCCGGCCCGTACGGCAACATCCACCATCGATACACGATCAATGACGGTTGCGGCAGGTTTGGCGAAGGTGGTCTTCGGTCTTGCGCCCTCATGGAGCCGATCGCCTGGCCCCAAATCAGGATGCCGCAACTGTCCCCGTTGCTCCGGGGGAGGGTTCTCGTCAAGGTGCCAGCACATCTGTCCTACCTGGTTGGCCGCGGGCCGCTTCGATGCGTCCGCGGGAAGAAAGATACTTCCGAGTTAGCGATAAATCAGGATGCCTATCACTGACCTGATCATGGGATACCTCTGACTTTCCCTTTATTTTGCAGGACCTATTCGGAAAACGCCAGCTTCATTAAATTTTCCTCCAGCCTCTTGATAGTGCGCTAACTCAGACTGTAACGTGACTCTCGTGCCCCAAAGTTGGGGTGATCACGAACACAAGGGAGTGTTGTTCATGCAGAGAACTACAACTGGAATTCGTCGAAACAAGAGACTTGGCAGAGCGGCACTGTGTGCTTCTGTCCTGACGGTCTCCATGCTTGGGCTGGCTGGCTGTAAGGGCGGCGCTGCCGCGGACGACGCGGGGGAGAAGGCAAGCGGCAAGGGGCTGGTCATCGGCTGGAGCCAGCGCGGCATCAGCGGCAGTGACTGGTGGAAGACTCTTGTTGAGGGCGGCCAGGCCGAGGCCGGCAAGGTCGGCGCGCGTGTGGAGCTGCTGGACGCCAACGGTGACACAGTCCGGCAGAACGCCGACGTGCAGACCCTGATCACCAAGGGTGTGGACGTGGTCGTTATGAACCCAAATGATCCGCTTGGCGTTGGTCCCTCGATTCAGGCCTTGAAGGACGCGGGCATACCCGTTGTGACGGTCAACTCGAGCGTAGATAAGTCCTTGGTTCCGGACATGTTCTGTTACGTTGCCGAGGATCAGGAGCACACCGGCTCGCTCGCCGGCGAGGTAGCTGCACAGCGCGCGCTGGAGAAGTACGGAGAGAAGGGCGAGATTAAGCTCGTCGGTATCGGCGGCTTCCCCGGAGATGTGCTGAGCGACCTTCGGTTCAACGGTTTCATGACCGGATGGAACCGCATTATGGAGAAGCACCCCGGTGTCACCACCGTCAAGCTTGACACCAAGTACGGTGAGTGGAAACCGGACAAGGCCCTGGCCCCAATACGTGACGTCGCCACCGCCAACCCCGACCTCAAGGTCGTCTACAGCATGAGCGATGTCATGCACGGCGGCATCGTCCAGGGCCTGCAGCAGGCCGGCCTGTGGGGTGACGGGATCATCATGGCCAGCTACGACGGGGGCATGGGCGCCATCAAGGAGATGGTGGACAACCCGAAGGGACCGCTCCAGGCGGATGCATCCAACCAGCCTTGGGACCAGGGAGCCGCAGCAGTGCGAATGGCAGTTGCCGCCGTCCAGGGTGACCAGGCCCAGTGCCCCGGCAAGACCAAGTACATCGATACAACCGTGGTGACGCCCGCTGACGCGGCCAAATACTACGTCCCCGGTGACACGTACGTCCGCGCCAAAGATTAAGAACCTGCCGTCCCGGACAGCAATCTTGCGCCGAAACCCTCCCGGCCCCGAAAGTCCTAGATAAGGAACATCTATGTCCGCCAACAACCAGGCACCGGTGGCATCAGCCACCGGGACCGTGGGGAAATCCCATTTCAGCGCCCCAGAGCTCGAACTCGAGGGCATCACCAAGTCCTACCCCGGCGTGAAGGCGCTGAAGGGTGTCAGCTTCAGCGTCGGCCGAGGATCGATCCACGCGTTGGCCGGACAAAACGGGGCCGGCAAGTCCACGCTCGTCAAGATCCTTTCCGGCGCCGAATCACCGGACTCGGGGAGCATACGCCTTGGTGGCGAGCTCCAGCGCTTCCGGGATCCAATGGATGCCCAGCAGGCAGGTATTCACACCATCTACCAGGAGCTCTCGCTCGTTCCTTCCCTGTCCGTGGCCGAGAACATCTTCCTGGGCCAGCTGCCACTGCGCGGCGGCGCGGCCGTGGACTGGCAGCGGATGCAGGCCCAGGCGCGGGCCGCCCTGGACCGGGTGGGTTTCGACCTGGACGTTCGCCGCCCCGTAGCAAGTTACTCCACCGCGGAGCAGCAGGCCGTGGAGTTGGCCAAGGCCTTGCACAAGGACGCCCGGGTGCTGCTGCTGGACGAACCCACGTCCACGTTGCCGATGCCCGACGTCGAACGGCTCTTCACGGTCCTGAGGTCCCTGTCCGAGCAGGGTGTGACGCTGCTGTACATCTCGCACCGCATGGACGAGCTCTTCTCGCTCTGCGACGCCGTGACTGTGCTGCGCGATGGCGTGAACGCCGCGGATTTGAAGACTGCAGACTCCAAACCCGCCGATGTCGTCACGGCAATGGTCGGCAAGAGCCTTGAAGGCTCCATTGCCGAGGCGGCCCTGCGCGGGGAACGCTCACCCAGCCTCGGTGCAGGCCCCCGGGAGAGCGTCATCCTCTCAGCCCGCGACCTCTCCGAGGAGGGGTACGTGGACAAGGTGTCGTTCGAACTGCATGAAGGCGAGGTCCTCGGCATTTCCGGGCTCATCGGCAGTGGCCAGTCAGAACTCGCTGGCCTCATCGCGGGTGCGCGGCGCCGGACCTCAGGCGAGATCCGCGTCGACGGGAAAGCAGTGGACTTCCGTGCCCCGCGCGATGCGATCCGCCGAGGGATCGGGCTGCTGCCGCAGGACCGGAAAGCCGCAGGCTTCATCCCGGACATGGGCGTCGCCGGCAACATCACCTTGGCCAGCCTTCCGCAGTTCAGCCGGCTGAGCGTTATCCAGTCCCGGCGGGAGCGCGGCGTGGCCGGCGAGATGGTGGCACGACTCGGCATGAAGGTCTCCGGGGTGAACCAGCCGCTCAAGACGCTGAGTGGGGGAACCCAGCAGAAGGCCATCCTGGCCCGCTGGCTTGTCCGCCAGTCACGCATCCTCGTGTGCGACGAACCAACCCGCGGAGTAGACGTCGGCGCGAAGGAGGACATGTACGAACTCATCCGCGAGTTCGCGCAGGCCGGAGGAACCGTCGTAGTGGCGAGCTCGGAGATCACCGAGGCGATGATGTGCGACCGCGTCCTCGTCATGGCCCGCGGCCGGGTCGTCGCAGAACTCGCACACGATGACATCGACCCCTCCGGCAACGCCATTCTCGAACGCTTCGCCTGACGGCGCTATCCATCAGACTTTCTACACAGGAGAACAACCATGTCCCGGACCCTGTCGCCCCTGCCCCAGCGCAGTGACACCACGTCCCAATCCTCAAGCATCACCTCGCGGCTGCGGGGCAGCGCCCTGCGCGCCCTGCCCAAGAGTTATCTGATCCTGGTCCTCCTCGCGATCATCGCGGTGGGCTACTACGTTTCCGATGACTTCCTGACGTTCCGCAATGCCGAAAACGTGATCACGGCCGCATCGATCGTCGTCGTGCTGGCCATCGGACAATACTTCGTTATCCTGACAGGCGGCATTGACCTGTCTGTGGGGTCGATCCTGGCCATGTCCACAGTCCTTACCGCACTCACCTTGCAGGCCGGAATGCCCGCTGGCGCGTCCGTCGTGTTCGTACTGGCCTCTTGCGCTGTCGCAGGACTGATCAACGGCGTCCTCGTCGTTTGGCTGAACATTCCGCCGTTCATCGCAACGCTTGCCATGATGAGCGCCGTCAAGGGCTTCAGCTACATCATCCAGTCGACAAGCTTGATCGAGATCCGCGACCAGGGACTCATTCAGGCCTTCTCCCGCGGCAGCTTCCTCGGTATCCGCAACCCGGTCCTGATCTTCATCATCGTGGCAGTGGTGGCGGCGCTTGTGGCCAAATACACGACGTTCGGCCGCTCCCTCTACGCGATTGGCGGCAATCCTGAAGCCTCGCGGCTTTCGGGCCTGCCGGTCGCGCGGAACCTGATCATCACCTATACCATCTCCGGTGTTCTTGCCGGCTTGGCCGGACTTGTCGCGGCGGCCCAGCTACGGCAAGGCAGCTCACTCATCGGCGTAGGCTACGAACTCGACGCGATAGCAGCCGTCGTCGTGGGCGGCGCCTCCCTGATGGGCGGCAAGGGCGACCCCCTAAACGCAGTGATCGGCGTATTCATCCTGACGACCATCATCAACATCATGAACCTCGTCGGAATCTCCTCCGAACCGCAGCTGCTCATAAAAGGCGCAGTGATCATCCTCGCCGTCTTCCTCTCCAGCGCGGGCGGCGTCCAGAGGATTTCCGGATTCTTCGCCAAATATTTCCGGCGCCCCCGGGTTGCTTAAAACCCAAACCGTCAACCCATTCAGCTCCAGAAAGCAGGAATCATGTCCATTCGTCCCCTGGGCCGCACCGGCCTGACTGTCTCCGATATCTGTGTCGGCACGAGCGCGCTGGGCAGCTTTCCCGCCCAGTACGGTTACGAAGTCGATGAAGGCACCGCCGTCGCCACGATTCACCGCGTCTTTGACGGGCCCTTCACTTTCATCGATACCTCAAATGAGTACGGCGGGGGTGCCAGCGAAGAGCGGATTGGCCGGGCGATCGCCGAGCGGGGCGGCATCCCCGAGGGATACGTAGTCGCCACGAAGGTCGACCCCGTTCCCGGCAGCACTGACTTCTCCGGTGACCGCGTCCGCCGGTCCGTCGAGGAAAGCCTCGAGCGCCTGGGCCTCGATAAGCTCCAGCTCGTCTACCTACACGACCCCGAAAAGATCTCGTTCGAGGAGGGTGTGGCCAAGGGAGGTCCCCTTGAAGCTCTAATAGATCTCCGGGATCAGGGCGTTATCCAGTGCCTGGGCGTCGCCGGAGGCCCGATTGACCTGGAGCTGCAGTACCTTGCGACGGATGCGTTCGACGCCGTCATCAGCCACAACCGCTACACCCTCGTCGAACAGACCGCCGAGCCGCTCCTGGAGGACGCAGCCCGCCGCGGAGTCGCCTTCGTCAATGCCGCCCCCTTCGGCGGCGGCATGCTCGTCAAGGGCCCGCGGGCCGTCCCGCGATACTGCTACGCCCCTGTCGACCAGGCGACGATCGACAGGGTCCTGCGCATGGAGGCGCTGTGCGGGCAGTACGGTGTCCCACTCGCAGCGGCTGCCCTGCAATTCTCCGTGCGCGACGAGCGCGTGGCATCCACCATCGTTGGAATGTCCCGCCCGAACCGCGTCGAGGAGACCCTCCACCTGCTTAACCACGACATCCCCCAGGAACTCTGGGACAAGCTCCTGCCTCTTGCAAGCGTGGGCCGCAACGGCATTGAAGCCGTGACGGTCTGAGCGCCAGTGCGCGAAGCAGGACTTTACGAAAGGAAACCAAAATAATGACCAGGAAGAAGCAGCCCGAGCCTGTCGACGTCGTCATCGTCGGCGCAGGCGCCGGCGGGGCCACAGCGGCAAAGGTGCTGTCCGAGGCTGGCCTGAAGGTGGTGGGCCTGGAGCGGGGGCCATGGCTGAAGCCTGAGCACGCCTCGGGAGACGAGCTGAAGTTCCTCAACCGGAATTTCATCTGGCAGGACCCGAAGGTGAAGCCGCGGACCTACCGCCCGAACGACAAGGTCGAGGCGGAAATCACCAACTTCTCGGCGACGCCGCAGGTTGTCGGCGGAGGTACCACCCACTGGGGTGGCATGGTGCCGCGCATGGCCGAGAGCGATTTCAAGCTGCGCAGCCTGCACGGCGACGTGCCGGGTGCCAGCTTGGTCGACTGGCCCATCTCCTATGACGAACTGGAGCCGTACTACACGCGCGTTGAGTGGGAGTTCGGCACGTCGGGCCTGGCGGGGGCGAACAAGTGGGAAGCGTGGCGCAGCCGGGGCTACCCGACCAAGCCATCACCGCTGAGCCAGATCGGGCGGACCTTCGCCACCGCGATGTCCAAGCTCGGCCACGGCACTTTCCCGATGCCGCAGGGCATGGTCACCGAACCTTACCGGGGGCGCCAACCCTTCAGCGAGAACGGCTTCTGGCAGCAGTACCCCGATCCGGGCACCGGCAAGTCATCGACCCTGATCAGCTTTATCCCTGACGCGATAGCGACCGGCCGCTACGACCTCCGCCCAGACTCCTACGTCAGCGAGATACTCGTTGGCAAGGACGGTCGCGCCACCGGTGTCCGCTACCAGGACGAGGACGGCGACGAATTCGTCCAACACGCCAAAGCCGTTATCGTCTGTGGCGGCGGCATCGAGACCCCGCGGCTGCTGCTCATGTCCAAGTCGGGACTCTTCCCGGACGGCCTCGGCAACGGCAGCGGCATGGTTGGCAAGAACGCGACCTTCCACCAATACTCTTTCTCGGTTGGCTTGTTTGACCGTGAGGTGAGTGATCCGCTGTACGGGTGGGCGGGCCACTACATGAGCCTGTGTTCGTTCGACTTCTACGAAACGGACGAGAGCCGGGGCCACATTCTCGGGTCTCTGATCTTCCCCTCGATGATCGGGCACCCTGTGAACTGGAGCTTCCCCGGCAGGCCGACCTGGGGACAGGCGGCGAAGGACGCGGACCGCGACTTTTTCAACCACAGCATGAAAATCGGGGTCCTGCTGCATGATTTGCCGGTTGAGGACAACCGCGTCGACCTTGACCCGAACGTCAAGGACGCCTGGGGGCTGCCGGTAGCGCGCATTACCCACACGCCCCACTCCAACGACTTCGCCCAGGAACGCTGGCAGGTCGCCAAGAACGGGGAAATCCTCGAGGCCGCAGGGGCGAAGAAGGTCATTCCGGTCAACATGGAGCGCATCACGGGCAATACCTCGCACGAACTGGGCACCGCCCGCATGGGCAACGACCCGGCGACGTCCGTCGTCGACCGCTGGTGCCGCTCGCACGAGGTACCAAACCTCTACGTTTTCGATGCGAGCTTCTTCCCGACCGCGACCGGCATCAACCCGGCCCTGACGATCATGGCGAACGCTTGGCGGTGCTCGGACCGCATCCTCCAGGTCGACCGCCACGGCTGGTCCGAAAACTGATTTGCACCCCACACAGGATACGAAAGGACAGATCTCACATGGGACAGGCGGAATGGGCTACGGTACCGATCTCAACACGCGACGTCGAAGGGCCGGTCTTTTTCACCGAGCACGAGTGGAATACGATCGAGGCCGCAACGGCCCGGATCATCCCCACTGACCATCATCCGGGCGCGCGTGAGGCCAAGGTTGTGCGCTTCATTGACCGGATGCTGGCGGGAACGCAGTTCATCTTCCCGGCTGCTGACGGGAACGGGTTCCTCCGGATGGAGGGCCGCGACGAGGCCGCGTGGCAGGAGCGCATCAAGCAGCGCCGGGAGTTTTACCGTGAAGGCGTTGTGGAGTTGGACCGGCTGGCGAAGGAACGTGCCGACGTCGGGTTCCTCGAACTTCCGGCGGATGACCAGGACGCGGTGTTGGAGACGTTATCGGGCGCGGAGAAGCCGAACGCTTTCTCACTGGAGCACTCCGAAGCTGGTCTTGGCGGCGCGCCGGCGGGCAACCAACCGGTCAACGAGGACTTTCTGGAGTTCTTCCCGCTGCTGGTGCTCAACACCCGTCAGGGGTTTTACGGCGACCCGGTTTACGGAGGCAACGAGAACCGGGTCGGTTGGGGTGTCATCGGCTTCGACGGACCCCCGTCGCTGGCCTCAACGATGGACGGCAGCTACACAACCCGAAAGTACATGGTGGAGGGGGCCGAGTGGCCGTACGACCAGCATCCCGAAGTCCTGCGGTACAGGCGCCCGTGACTGCCGGCGCAACGCCCGGCGTCGCGTTCAGGGGTTCGTCGAGGGTGACCGGGGATAATGGAGTGGTGTCCACGACCCCTGCACCTTCAGAAGCCCGGAACTCCAACGGGCGCGGGGAGCGGCTGGCCTCCAGGTCAAAGGCCCCCCGGATGTCCGATGTTGCCCGGCTCGCGGGGGTCTCCCAGCAGACGGTGTCACGGGTTGTCAGGGGAGCGACCAACGTGGACCCGGACATCCGTCAACGCGTTGAGCACGCCATCGCACAGCTGCGGTACCGCCGCAATCCAGCGGCAGCGGCTCTCGCCAGCAACCGGACCATGACAATCGGCGTTGTCAGCTTCGAACTGTCGGTCCTCGGACCAACGGTGGCCTTGTACGGTATTTCCGAGGAAGCCCGGCAACATGGCTATGCGACGCGTTTAGTCACGTTGGCCAGTCTTCGCCGGGAAGATATTAGGGCTGCCTTCGAATCCATCAATTCGGACACAGTTGACGGCGTGATCGTGCTCGCGCCCCTGTTGGATGCGATCACGGTGCTTGAGGGCCTCGACGTCGGTGTTCCCGTAGTGACCTTCCAGCAAGGATCGCAGCCGAGCCCGACAAGCGTTTCTGTTGACGAAGTGCGTGGTGCGCGGATGGTGGTGCGCCACCTGCTGGACCTCGGACACGAAACCGTGTGGCACGTCCAAGGCCCGCCGGGCTGGATGGCAACATCTGCCCGGGTCCAGGGATGGGCAGCCGAGCTCGGGGCTGCCGGACGAGTCGTTCCGACGCCGCTGCCAACTTCCGACTGGTCGGCCGCCGAGGGATACCGTGTCGGCCGTGAACTCGCCGCAAAGAAGGACGTCACGGCGGTCTTTGCCGCCAACGACCCCTTCGCGCTGGGAGTAATCAAGGCCATGGACGAGGCCGGGCGCGACGTTCCGGTCGATGTCAGCGTGGTGGGATTCGACGACGTCAAAGAAGCGCCGTTCTTCCGCCCGGCACTAACGACTGTAAAGCTGGATTTCGAAGCAATCGGTAATATCGCTGTAAGCCGTATCCTCGCCATGATCAAAGAGGAAGCCGAGGGAGACATCCCCCTGCTGGAGCCACGCCTCATACTCCGCGACACCACAGCACCGCCGCGAAGCAAGCGCTAACACAAAGCGCCGCCTGCCCCGCCATACCCGGGGTTCAACTCCCGACCAGGGCCATCAATGGTCTCTGGTCCACCCCTAAGAACCGGACCACTCCGAGTTCTTGCAATCCCTAACTAAACCGGAATACTGTGAGTTAGCGCTAACTCAGGTACTCAAAGAAGAGAAAAGAGAAAGAAACAATGGTCGATCCATTTGTCGTCGTCGCAGTCTCGCCGCGGACCATCAACGTGAAAAATCCCGGCGACGGCGTAGCGAACGTCAAACGCATCAACGAATTCATCGACACGGCAGTCATGGTCGGGTCCTGGGAAGGCTCTCCGGTCAAGCTGGTCGTCCTGCCCGAAATGGCAATCCAGGGCATGATCGCCAACACGCCGGGGAACCGCGAAAAGGAGCGCCACTTTGCCGTGACAATCCCCGGTCCGGAGACGGACGAACTCGCGAAAAAGGCCGTGGAACTCAACACCTACATCGCTGCTGAGTTGTACATGGTCAAGGACGAGGACTTCCCGGACCGCCACTTCAATGTCGCCTTCATCATCGATCCGCAGGGCGACATCATCTACAAGCGCTACAAAGCCACCAGTGACGCCTACGAGGGCGGCATGCTTGGCAACATGAACCCGCACGACGTCTGGGACGAATGGATTGAAAAGAAGGGCGATGGCAATGCAATGGACGCCATTTTCCCTGTGGCCAGGACCGAGATCGGCAACATCGGGTACGCCATCTGCCACGAGGGTGTATACCCCGAGGTGCCGCGTGGGCTCGCGATGAACGGTGCCGAGATCATTATCCGGGGCACCCTGATCGAGCCGGCCGTGCAGAACGGCATGTGGGAACTGCAGAACCGGGCCCACGCCATGTTCAACTCGGCGTACGTCGTCGCTCCGAACCTGGGGCCCGAAGTCCGTGACGACGGGTCAATGCAGGACCTGTTCGGTGGCCAGTCCATGATCGTCGGTCCACGCGGCCAGATCCTGACCAAGCAGCAGGGCTGGACCTCGGGCGACTCGTTCGTCTGCACCACGATCGATATCGAGGCGCTGCGCCGTGCCCGTCTCTCGAACGGCCTGTACAACCAGTTCAAGGACCTGCGCACGGAGCAGTACCGGGTCATTTACGACACCCCGATCTATCCGAAGAACCAGTACCTCGACGCGCCCCCGGCCGAGGGCTGGCTTGCCCGGGAAGACTCAACACGGGCCGCCAATATCGAGAAGCTCATCGAGCGCGGCGTTCTCACACCGCCGACGGGTTACAAGGCCTAGACCGAGGGTTGGCCGCGGGCGTGTTTCGCGCCCGCGGCCAACGCGGTCTGTTCCATCGGGCCTGACTAAGCCGAAGTCATGCCTCTTGGTAGCCGCCTGCTTTCAGCAAGTGGTCGGGCAGCCGGTTTCCGGGGGCCCTGCCGCGGATCTCCAGCAATTCCCTGGCGTGCGCGTGCAGTTTCTTGTCTTCTTCGGACACCGGCACCCACGGCGGAATGGGTACGGCTGTTCCGGTTTCGTCACGGGCCACCATGACCGTCAGGCAATACGTGGTCAGGTTCATTTCGCGGGTTTTCGGATCGCCGGAGCGGACGTGGACAGCGATGTGCATTCCCTTTGCGCCGGTGTACACCAGCCGCGCTTCCACCTCCACTACGTGGCCGATCAGCAACGGCCGGTAGAAGCGCACGCCGCCCGAGAACACCGCCACAGTATCCCGGCCGCAGTACCTGGAGGCGCAAACGTAGGCGGCCTCATCGATCCATTTCATGACGATGCCACCGTGGACTTTGCCACCCCAGTTCACATCAGTGGGGGACGCCATGAAGCGCAACGTCACGCGTTCGGCGGTGCCGGCGTCGGTATATTCCTGGGCGTTCATCGCATTGACGATCTGCTCGCGGACTTCAATGCGGGCAAGCGCGTGATCGCGTTGCTCGATCTCGTCCGGAGTGGAGGGCTCGAACTGTGGCACAGGAATGGGCTTGCCGTCAGGTCCGACGGCCACGAAAATCACCATGCACTGGCTGTGCATCGTCTCCGGTCCACCCTTGGGATCGCGCGAGCTGACCACCGTGTGGATGTGCATGGAAGAACGGCCGGTGTAGACGATGGTGGACGTCACCTCCACCATGTCGCCGCTGTTCACCGGATCTGTGAAGTGGATGTTGCCCACGTAGGCCGTGACGCAATAGGACTTCGCCCAACCAACGGCCGCCGCGTACGCAGCCTTGTCCACCCACTCAAGGACGGTGCCGGCGTCGACGGATCCACTGTGGCCCACATCCATGGGGGCGGCGAGGAAGCGGAGGGTTAGGGAGTTGCTGGGGGACTCGCTCATGCTCGAAGTTTACTGTTGGTGGGTTTCTGTTACGTGTCCACGTCGTGCGCCCGCCGTCCGGCTGGCCAGACCTTCGGCCCGGCAGATTCGATGGTTAGCTGCGCACAATGCCGGGCGAACCATCGAATGCGCAGCTAGCCATCGAAACGGACGACCCAGGCGATTTGATACACAAATGAGAATCAATATCATTTAACTCATGATTCATCACCCCACCCTTACTTCGCCACGCCCAACCACCCGAACAAGGCGCCGCAGAAGCGCCCAGCCGCTTGCCGCCGTCGGGCTTTCTGCGCTTCTCCTCACCTCGTGCGCTGCCCCCGGGGCCAGCCCGGCTGAAGCGCCAACCGAATCCCATGCAGCAGCATCGAAGGAAAAGGAAGCGGGCGCTCCTTCGCCTCGGCTCGTTTACACGTACGACGGCGGCATCGCCGTGGTAGACGCAAAGACGCTCGAACCCGTGGGCGGCGAAGCGGAGCTCGACGGCTTCAACCGCCTCAACCCTGCAGGTGACGGCCGGCATGTCCTGGTGTCCACGGGCGACGCGTTCCGCGTTTTCGACGCCGGCGCCTGGACCGAGCCGCACGGCGACCACAGCCATCACTACGTTGCCGAACCCAAGCTGACCGATCTGTCGTTCGAGGCGAGCAAGGCAGGTCACGTCGTGCGGCACGCGGACAAGACGGCGCTGTTCAGTGACGGCTCCGGCAAGGTGGAAACCTTCGAATCCAGCGCTTTGAGCGACGCTGTCGAGTCTGGCAAACTGCCCGCCACGGACGTTTACACCACGGCCGAGGCTCACCACGGCGTCGCAGTGGAGTTGGAGGATGGCAAGCTGCTGGTCACCCTGGGCAACGACGAGGGCCGCACCGGCATCGTTGTCCTGGAGGCCGGCAAGGGGCAGGACCGTAAAGAACTTGTGCGCAACGAAGACTGCCCTGGTGTGCACGGCGAGGCAGTTGCTGCAGGAGAAGCTGTGGTGGTTGGCTGCGAGAATGGCATGCTGATCTACAAGGACGGAGCCATCACCAAGGTCGCAAGCCCGGATGCATATGGGCGCATGGGCAACCAGGCGGGCTCGGAGAAGTCGCCGGTGATCCTGGGCGACTACAAAGTGGACAAAGCCGCTGAGCTGGAACGGCCCACGCGGATTTCCCTGGTCAACACTGAAACCGCAACCCTCCGGCTTGTGGATATTGGAACCAGCTACTCGTTCCGCTCGCTGGGCCGCGGACCGGCCGGCGAAGCGCTGGTGCTCGGAACTGACGGCGGCCTGCGCGTCATCGACCCGCTCTCGGGAGAAGTGACCTCGACCATCCCTGTAGTCGCCGCGTGGGAAGAATCCGCCACGTGGCAGGACCCGCGCCCCACGCTTTTCGTTCAAGGCTCGACGGCGTTTGTCACCGAACCTGCGACGCAAACTATTCACGCGGTGGACTTGAAAACAGGCAAGGTGAAGAAGTCCGTGCAGCTTGAGCACGTCCCGAACGAACTGACCGGCGTCGAAGGCTAGACGTTCTCTCACATCGTGACCCCTTAACGCCGATGCTCGCTCACTTTCTTGACGAAAGTGAGCGAGCGTTCCGCTATTCAGGCTCGGATGTGAGAGAACATCGGGGGGTTGGGGGCAAATTACGCGAGGACGCGGAGCTTGCTGGCGGAGCGGCCGAAGAGGGCGTTGTCGGCGGAGATCTTGCCTGCTCCAGCCAGGGCGAGGGCCAAGGCTGCGCCGGCGAAGAGGAGGACCAGCTCGTATCCGCCGTTGGCGACGAAGACGCCGGCCGGAGCGTGAACCAGGAACAGTGCTCCCAGCATGTCGATGGCCAGGAGGGCCGCGAACACCCGGGTCAGGAGCCCGAGGATCAAGGCGATGCCGCCCACAAGCTCGAGGGTTGCAACAACCGGAGCTACCGCGGAAGCGCCCGGTACGCCCATCTGTGCAAAGGAGGCCTGGGTGCCGGCGATGGTGAATTCGTTGAACTTCTGCCAACCGTGCGCGGCGAAGAGAAAACCTGCAATAACGCGCAGGACGGTCAGGGCTGTAGTGCTCAAGGTGGACTTGTTCATGCCTTCAACCTTCCCGGAGATAAGTTGAAGAGTCAACTAATTAAGAAGTTCCGTGACTCATCCCACGTGGTTTTGCCTGCAGCCAAGGCTGGAGGAGGCGCGTCGTGATGGGCAGGAAGATGTACGTCATCAGCGGTGTCAGGATGACGATGTTGAGCAGCACCTGGAACACCAGCGGCCAGCCCTGCGTCAAGGGGTGCAGCAGGAAATTGGCCAACAGACTAAGAGGGAAGAAGGGTAGGAAGATGCTGATCGCCTGCTTCCAACGCGGTGGCACCACAGTTTCCGGAACAACCACGGAGGCATCGCCGGGCTGCGAAAACCAGCCCTCGATGCCTGTACGCCGCTCAACCCGCGTGGTCTCCATCATTTCCCGCGCGCTGTCGATCCACCAACGCCGCTCCTCGGACTGCTCCCATCCATGCAGCGTTTCAGCATCGGCGAACCGGTACAGCATGTGCCATTCGTTCGAGCCGGCCCCACTCCGGACCCATCCCGAGCCCAGATATCCGGGCCACTCGCGCGCCAGTTCCTGGCCGGCGTGTGCCCAGGCATTTGCTTGCCGGGTGTACCCCGGGAGGATGGTGCGGGCGACGGAAACTGTAACGGGATGCTTGTGTGACACGGCCCCAAATTTACCCGTGCCCAAGCGGACTAGGCTTGTTTAGTGCCTCAAACCACAACCATCACCACTCGTTCCAATGCCCGCGAGATCCTGCGCCTGGCAGTACCCGCGTTCGGCGCGCTCATAGCCGAGCCGCTGTTCCTCCTCGCTGACTCCGCCATTGTGGGCCACCTTGGCGTGGACCAGCTCGCCGGCGTTGGGCTGGCATCCACGCTGATGCACACTGCTGTTGGACTTATGGTCTTCCTGGCATATTCGACGACGCCGGCAGTCGCCCGGGCGATTGGCGACGGCAAGCTCGGCAAGGCTTTGGCGGCAGGGCGCGACGGCGTGTGGCTGGCTCTGATCCTCGGTGCGGTTCTCGCCGTCGCCGGCTTTGTCGCCGCCGAACCCCTGGTTGGCCTGATGGGCGCGACGGGTGAGGTTCGCGGGTTCGCAGTGGATTACCTGCGTTGGTCGATGCCCGGGCTGGCCGCGATGTTGCTCATCTTCGCAGGCACGGGCGTGCTCCGCGGCCTTCAGGACACCCGGACACCTTTGGTGGTTGCCACGGCAGGATTTGCGCTGAACATCGCGCTGAACTGGTTCCTCGTCTACGGATTGGATCTGTCCGTTACTGGTTCGGCCATCGGCACAAGCGTTGCGCAATGGGCCATGGCGGCCGTGTATCTGGTGATGGTTGGCCGGAGCGCCCGGCAGCACGGTGTCTCGCTCAAGCCCCACTGGCATGGCATTCGGGCCATGACAAAGGTTGGTTCGTGGCTGATGCTGCGTACCCTAAGCCTCCGCCTCGCCATCCTCTCCACAGTCCTGGTAGTCACTGCACAAGGCGCAGTGAACCTCGCAGCCCATCAGCTGGCCATGACCATTTTCTCGTTCCTCGCCTTTGCCTTGGATGCGCTCGCCATCGCGGCGCAGGCCCTGATCGGCAAGGAACTGGGCGCCAGAAATGCTGTCCGCGTCCGGGAATTGACGCGAACCATGATCCGCTGGGGCCTGGGGTTCGGGGTGATAACCGGCGTGCTGCTTGCCGTGGCCGCGCCATGGGCCGGCTACCTCTTCACGTCTGACGCCGGTGTGCGTGAGGCATTGACCGTCGCCCTGTGGGTCCTTGCAGTCGGACAGCCTTTGGCCGGCTACGTCTTCGTCCTGGACGGCGTCCTCATCGGTGCCGGTGACGCGCGCTATCTGGCGATTGCCGGCGTCGTGAATCTTGCGGTCTACTTGCCGCTCCTGGCGGCCGTCCACCTGACCAGGCCCGACGGCGCGGCGGGGCTGGTGTGGCTGTGGGTCGTCTTTGCGCTGGGCTACATGCTGGCGCGCGGGGTCACTTTGGGGCTGCGGGCGCGCACGGACAAATGGGTAGTGCTTGGTTCGCACTAAACTGGATGCGTGACTCTCCCCACGACTCCTTCCCAGACACCTCCTGCGTCCGTGCCCGGGCTCTGGAAACCAGTGCTGACCCGGGCAGTGGTTGCGCTGGTGTTCGGCCTGGTCACCATCTTCTGGGGATCGCCTTCGGTGCAGGTGCTGGCTTGGGCCGTTGGCTTGTACCTGCTCGCAACAGCGGGTTCGTTGTGGGTCTCGCGCGTTCTGCCTGCGGCAGTTCCGGTGGTTGTCGCGATCGGCGGTGTGGGGGCATTGGTCACTCAGTCAGATGCCGGCGTCGCGCTTTCTGCCGCCGCCGCGTTGCTGGTACTTGGCGTTCTTGAACTGGTCCACGCACTGCGGAATCGCGACTCGTTGACCCGTGATTGGCTGGTGTCCGGTGTTATCGCTGTGGGTACTGCTGTGGCGTTGCCGTTCTTCATATCGC
This sequence comes from Arthrobacter sp. 1088, assembly GCF_031455315.1. Taxonomy (NCBI): domain Bacteria; kingdom Bacillati; phylum Actinomycetota; class Actinomycetes; order Micrococcales; family Micrococcaceae; genus Arthrobacter; species Arthrobacter sp. 1088. The sequence continues at coordinate 361,219 of NZ_JAVDSM010000005.1, read as the reverse complement.
TCGGCGCGCACGCACTTCTGGGTGTTGCCGGTGGCGGAGCGATCCTTTCCGGCGTGCTGTGGATTCTCTCCGGGCTGACGCTCCGGCACGATGCTCACACGGGCAACCAGGCCACTGCGCCGGGTGCTTCCCCGGAGGCCGTAAACTAGTAGCTGGACGTTCTACTCGTTGTAGAACTTTTGCAGACCGGCGGGGAGCCGAACAGGCCCGCCATCATTGGAGGAATGATCGTGGCAGACCAGACACCAGGAGAGCCGCGCAAGATGCGGACCTCGGTCAAGGGACCCCTCATGTTCTCCGCGTTCTTCGCAGTACTGGCATTCGTTGCCGTGCTCATTTTCGCGTCTGGCGGCAGCGCACGCGCTCCGCGGTTCGACCTCGCCTTCACCGGCGCTGGTATCGCGTTTATCGTGAGCCTCGTGGTGGCTGCCATGCTCTCCATGAGCCACAAGGAAAACGCCGAACATCTGGGCAAGGGCTCTGGCATCAACCTCAGTTCGAAGCGTCCCGGGCATGGTGGTCCCGCCGCTCCCGGTTCCGTTACAGACGAGACTGAAACGCCCGACGGCGGCCACTAACCTTCAAGCGCTTCCTCACTACAGGTGGGGGAGCGCTTTTTCGTAGAGTGGGGCCGCAGTGGTGCCGTGCATTTTCCGCGGGGAGGAGATCTACTCGCCCACGGCCGCTTTCCGCGCCCGATACGCTGCGACGTGTGCGCGGTTGGCACAGTTGCCTGTGTCGCAATAGAGCTTGGAGCGGTTACGGCTGAGGTCCAGGACCACCGCATCGCAATCGTCTGCGGCGCAAATACGCATGCGATCCATTTCCTGGCTGCGGATGACGTCGATGATGGCCATAGCGGCCTCAGTGCCCATGCGGTCGGCGAGTGGTGCTTCCGGTGTGGTCGCGTGGAGATGCCAGTCCCAGTGATCGTGCTTGACGAGTTGCGGGAGTGCCTGCGCGTCTATGAGCAGTTTGTTCACGGTCTTTGCGGCGGTGTCCTCATCGGCGGCCCAGAGTGATGCCAGCTCGCTACGCAGCCGCTTGACGCTGCGCAATTCTGCTTCGTCATGGGTCCTCGAACCCGAGAATTCTTCGGCCTCCAAAAAGGCGTCGAGGTCCTCTACTGATGCCAGCGAATCCTCGCCGTTGGCTGCTGTGTTGACGAGATTAACGACGGTGCGTAGTGCAATCTCGGTGTCAGGCGCAAAATGCACTTTGACTCCTTACATGTTTCGGGAGTACTGTCATGACCATAAGCCCACTTTACTCCTGACAGGAGGCTGCTGTGTCAGCTACAAAGACGAAGGCTGATGCAAAAGGTTTCCTGGCCTCAGGACTCGGCATCGCTTTATTCTCCTCCGCGGTTTTCGGTACCTCCGGCTCGTTCGCCAAGTCCATGCTTGAAACCGGCTGGTCACCTGGCGCTGCTGTTGCCGTGCGACTCACCGGTGCAGCGCTGATCCTGGCGATTCCCGGCGTCGTGGTTCTTCGCGGCCGCTGGCACCAGCTCAAGGACAACTGGCTGACTATCCTGCTGTTTGGGCTCATCGGAGTCGCAGGTTGCCAGCTGTTCTACTTCAATGCAGTAGCCCGGTTGTCCGTGGGTGTCGCGCTGCTGCTCGAATACCTTGCTCCGGTCATGATCGTGCTGTGGCTGTGGATCGCCAGCCGTCGCCGCCCACGGGCCCTTACCGCCGCTGGCGCATTGCTTTCGTTGGGTGGACTAGTCCTTGTGCTCGACCTTACCGGCGCTGTGAAGGTGGACTTCATCGGCGTCCTCTGGGGTATGGCTGCTGCCGTGTGCCTGGTGATCTACTTCTTCATTACAGCCAAGGAAAACGACACCCTTCCTCCTCTCGTGCTTGCCTCGGGCGGTCTCCTGGTGGGCGCCCTGGTCATGTGGCTGGTGGGTGCTGTGGGGTTGATCCCCATGACTTTCAGTACCGCTGATACGGCCCTGGGCCCCTGGACCATACCCTGGTGGGTGTCAGCTGTGGGACTTGTTATTCTTGCGACCGTCCTCGCCTACGTCTCCGGCATCATGGCAGCACGCAGTCTGGGGTCCAAAGTGGCGTCTTTCGTGTCCCTGACGGAAGTGCTGTTCGCCGTGATCTGGGCTTGGCTGCTGTTGGGTGAATTGCCGAGCACCATCCAGTTGCTGGGTGGGCTTCTGATTGTGGGCGGTGTGGTCTTGGTCCGCGTGGACGAATTGCGAGGTGACCGTAAGGCCGCCCGGACCGCTGAGGAGGCTGCCCGGGCCCGCGTCCTGGATCACGCGAACGACGTCGAACCCGTCCCGTCGGGGCGCGTCGCCAAGGTCCCGCGGGACTAAGGGCATCTTCGAGTTTGGATCTTAAGAAGCGAAAACCCCGGACGCCGTAGCGTCCGGGGTTTCCCAACGGTCCTAGTTGGAAGCCTGCTGCTGCTGCTCAGCGTTCTTCTGAGCGCGGTCGCCGGCTTCGCGAAGGGCGTCGGCAACCTTCTTCAGGTTGGAAGCGTGCTGGCTGTCCCACTCGCCGCGGAACTTGTCGGCGTCCGGGCCCTTCCAGTCGGTGCCGTCAAGGGCGCCCTTCAGCTGTGAGCGCTGCTGCTCGATGTTCTCGGCACCAGCCTTCAGCTTGTTACCGAGCTGACGAAGCTGATCAACATCTGCACCCCAAATAGCCATGAGATTCTCCTTCATTTGTTCGGACCCGAGCTCTTCGGCATCCCCAGCGGCCTCCGGCTCATCCGGAAGATCCAATAGCTAAAACCTATCGTGGGATTCGAAAAGGCGTCGATGGGCACCCCTCCCCATGGAGCGCTGCCCATAGTTAGCATGGGGTTATGTGCCGGAATATCAGGACTCTTCATAACTTCGAACCACACGCTACGTCGGCAGAGGTGGAGGCCGCCGCGCTGCAATACGTGCGCAAGGTCAGCGGTTCCACCAAACCGTCCAAAGCCAACGAGGAAGCCTTCGCTGAGGCCGTCCACGAGATCGCCCACATCACGCAGCATTTGCTGGATTCGCTGGTGAGCCATGGCCCGGCGAAGAACCGTGACGAGGAAGCCGCCAAGGCAAAGGCCCGGGCTGCTGTCCGCTTCGGGACGGCTTAGCCCGGGCACAAGTCCTCAAACTGCGCAGCAGCACATGACGTTCTGAGAGCTCGGAGCGCCCTGTGCTGCTACGCGGATGGGTTACTTCCCGAATGAGCGGAGCCGCAGGGAGTTCGCGACAACAAGCACGGAGCTCGCCGCCATCGCTGCGCCTGCGATCATCGGATTGAGCAATCCGATGGCTGCCACTGGGATGCCGATCGCGTTGTAGAAGAAGGCCCAGAACAGGTTGGTCTTGATGGTGGAGAGCGTCTTGCGGGAGAGCTCGATAGCCTGAACGAGCTGGCCCAGGTCGCTGCCCATCACGGTGAGGTCAGACGCTTCGATTGCAACGTCCGTGCCGGACCCCATCGCGATTCCCAGATCCGACTGGGCCAAGGCAGCGGCGTCATTCACGCCATCGCCTGCCATTGCCACCGTTGCGCCGGAGGCCTGAAGCTTCCGGACTGCGTCGACTTTGCCTTCCGGCAGGACCCCAGCGAACACGTCGTCAGCGGAAATCCCGACGGCGGCAGCTACTTGGGCGGCGACAGCGGCGTTATCACCCGTCAGGAGCATCGGACGGATACCGAGATCCTTCAGTCGCTGGATCGCAGCTGCGGAGCCGGGCTTGATGGTGTCGCTCAGGCTGACGATTCCGGCAGCTTGACCGTCCACAGCCACCCAAATTGCAGTTGCGCCGCTATTCTCCTGAGCTGCGAGCTCGTCCCGCTGGCTGGCATCGAGGGCGATGCCGTTCTTCTCAAGCCAGCCCGAGCGCCCAACCACAACCGTTTTTTTAGTGCCGTCCAACGCCACGGTTCCGCGGACTCCGCCGCCAGGAGCGGAACTGAAGCCATCCACACCGGGGAGAGCGCCGGCATCGGGCATTGCCTCCGTGGCTGCTGCCGCAATCGCATGGGCAATGGGGTGCTCCGACGCTGACTCGACCGCACCGGCAAGCGTCAGGACTGCTGCCCGGGAGTGGCCATTGAGGGCGACCGTATGGTCCACGGCAAGCCTTCCGCTGGTCACGGTGCCGGTCTTGTCCAGCAGGATGGTGTCCACATGCCGGGTGTCCTCCAGCACCTGCGGACCCTTGATGAGAATGCCCAGCTGAGCGCCGCGGCCCGTTCCGGTCAACAGCCCGACGGGAGTTGCGAGGCCAAGGGCGCAGGGGCAAGCGATCACCAGGACGGCAACTGCAGCGGTGAACGCCGCGTTGAGGTCGCCCGAGAAGAACAGCCACAGAACGAACGTCACCACAGCAAGCACCAGCACGATCGGCACGAACACCGCGCTGATCCTGTCCGCGAGCCGCGCGATTGGCGCCTTTCCGGTCTGCGCCTGACTGACCAAACGGCCCATCTGGGCGAGGGTGGTGTCAGAACCCACCCTCGTGGCCCGGACCAAAAGGCGGCCTGAGGTGTTGATGGTAGCGCCGGTGACAGGGCTCCCCGGACCGACCTCGACCGGAACAGATTCGCCAGTCACGAGAGAGGCATCGACGGCGGACGCGCCGTCAATCACCACACCATCGGTCGCGATCTTCTCACCAGGGCGGACCACGATGACGTCATCTACCAGGAGTTCTTCAGCAGGTATTTTCTGTTCCCGTCCGTCCACCAAAATCGTGGCATCCTTGGCGCCCAGATTCAGCAGGGCTTTCAAAGCGTCGCCGGCCTTGGCCTTCGCATTTGCTTCTAGGTACCGTCCCAAAAGCAGAAATGTGGTGACAACGGCGGCGACTTCGAAATACAGCCCACCACCGGACATGCTTTCCATGCCCGGGTGCTCCGTCATCCTGGGATCCGCGAACAACTGCCACGCGGAGTAGAGGTAGGCCGCGATCACCCCGATGGAAACGAGCGTGTCCATGGTGGATGCGAGATGCCGGGCATTGATAGCGGCGGCCCTATGGAACGGCCACGCAGCCCAACTGACCACAGGCAGCGCCAATGCACCCACAATCCAGCCCCAGTTGGTGAACTGCAGGGCAGGAACCATGGAAATCGCGAAGACGGGCACGGTCAGTACCGCCGCCGTGATCAGGCGTGGGCGGAGTGTTGACGCCGCTGGGCCGTGCGACATGTGATTCGCGTGCTCGGCATGCTCTGCTGGCGCGGAGCCGCCGGTGCCATGCTCGGCATGCTCGTGGTTGCCTTGCGTGACGCCCCCGGCGCCATGCTCTGCCTGCTCGGTCGTTCCTCCCTTGGACGCATGCTGCCGCATGGCGCCGGACGCATCACTGTGGTCGTGTCCGGTTCCGGTTTCCGTGGCTTGGGGCGGTTCGGCCTGCGCCGCGTGTCCATTGTCGGTGGACGTTTTTGCGTGGTCCTTGTGATCTGGGAGGTCACTCGTGAGCTCGGTGACGGAGTTTGGTTGGTGACCCTGGACGCCACGATCGTGGTGTTCCCTGGTGTGGGGGGCCGGGGGTTGGCGGACTTTGGCTTTATAGCCCGTGGCGTTGACCGTGTCCACGATTTGTTGGTCTGTCACCGTGGCTGGGACGGTGACGTGGGCTGATTCCAGGGGAAGGTTGACGCTGGCTTCGACGCCTTCGAGCTTGCCGAGCTTCCGTTCAACCCGATTGACGCACGAGGCGCAGGTCATGCCCTCTATGTCCAGTTCGATGACCCGGGTTTCGGGCTGATTGAAGGTCTCCTGGTTAGTCAAGACGACTCCTAGGCTTCGTTGGCTACCACCAAGTAGCCGGCTTCTGCGACGGCCTCGCCTATTTCGGAGGGCGAGAGCTGGCTGGTGGATGTGATGGTTACGGTGGACAGCCCGCCGGGGTTGAGGTCCACGGAGACGTCCTCCACGCCGTTAAGTGCTTCGAGTTCCTCGCTCACGCTTGAAACACAGTGGCCGCAGGTCATGCCGGAAACGTTGACGTTTGTCTGGATGGTCTGGCTCATGATGCGCTCCTTGGTGGTGAGTTGAATGGTGTGATGTGTGTTGGCGGAATTACCGCAGCAGGCGCCCGATGGCATCGGTGGCCTCCTTTACTTTGGCATCGATCTGTTCGGCGCGGGCTTCAGGATTGGGCTCGGAGGCGGCGCCAACCACGCAGTGGCCTATGTGCTCTTCAACGAGTCCCAGGCTGACGGCGTGCAGGGCTTTGGTGGCAGCAGCTACCTGCGTGAGGATGTCGATGCAGTATTTGTCCTCTTCCACCATGCGCGCGATACCGCGGACCTGCCCCTCGATGCGTTTCAGGCGGCGCAGGTAGGCGTCCTTGTTGCTGGTGTACCCGTGTGGTGCGGCGTGCTCAAGGTCGACTTCGATGGTCGGGAAGTCGCCGCCCGGTTGACTGATACTCAGGTCTGCATGGCTCATGCATTGAATGTATACCCCTTGGGGGTATCAAATCAAGTACCCCCTGGGGGTATCTTCTCGATGGAAGCTAAACCCACGAACTGGATGTTGCAGCCATTCTGTCTACAAAGTCCAGAACGGCGGGATGTGCTGGATTTGATCAGATGGCCTCCCGATACCAGCACTGATTCTGTATAGGGGAGTGCACCGGACAACCGCGAGGTGATAAGTCGGAGCACATGCGGAGAGCCTTCGGCGGAGAGGATGAGACTTGGCCGTCGGATGTCCGCAAGATCGTCCTCATTCATCTCCAAAGGGGAATCACTGAGATCGAGTCCCCGGCCACGAATCTCGGCCAGGACTGCCGGGCTGGTGTGGGTGAGCATTTCATGGATGTCGCCAGGCAACGCATCCCAAGACTGAACGCCCAAGGCTTCGCGCATCACAACCTCCGCCACTCCGAACGGACGGTCGCGCGAGGCCCCCAGCACCCGCTGCCGCAGCCCGCGAGCCCAAGTGTCGGCGTCGGGATCTATTGTGAACAAAGCTGGCTCCAGCAGGACGAGCGCTTTCACCTTGTCCGGGAAATGCCGCGCCAACCCCAGGGCTATGAGCCCGCCAGTGCCCGGGCCGATGACCACGGCGGGCCCTGCGTGGAGTGCGGCGAGGAGGGCCGCGGCGTCGTCGACGTGCTGGATAAGGTCCAAGGTGGACGGAGGCGGGACGAGTGCGCTGCGGTGGAAACCGCGGCGGTCGAAAATGATGCACCGCCCGTGATTACTCAGCGCCACAGCGGCTCCGGCCCACAGAGCTGCCGAACCAGGCGTGCCATGTAAACCAAGAATAGGCACGCCCTCGCCGTGTTCCTCGTAGTAAAGCGCGACGCCGTTAACACTCACCTTCGGCATGTTTCCAGCCTAGGGCTGCCGGTGTCCGCCGTGAAGAACGCTGGCCTGTCGCGTCAAAGGATGGCGGTCATACTGTTCCAGCCCTGCCCAATTCGTACAGTGGGCAGCCACGCTCCGCCGCTCGCACTGGGATACAGGAAGAGTGTGCCGCTGCTGTCGCGGGCCATAATGTCCGGACGCCCGTCGCCGTTGAAGTCTCCCGGGGCGACGATCGCGGTCATCGGGTTCCATCCCTGTCCCACCTGCTTGCGGTTCCCCCACCAGCCTCCCATCCCATCGCCGCTATAGAGCCACAGGAGCCCGGAGCCGTCGCGGGCGAGGACATCGGACGTACCGTTGCTATCGAAATCACCAGGGCCAACGATCGCGGTCAGGGCGTTCCATCCCGCCCCCAGATTGGTTCGGGGAAGCCAATCCCCGCGGCCGTCACCCGGGTACAACCAGAGGATTCCCGACGTGTCCCGGGCCAAAATATCCGACGTGCCGTCCCCGTTGAAGTCGCCCGGTGTCACGATGGCGGATATGGCGTTCCAGCCTGAGCCGACGTGTACACGGGGCAACCAGCCGCCCGACCCGTTTCCGGGATACATCCACAAATGGCCAGCGCCGTCGCGGGCCAGGACGTCCGGTTTCGTGTCGCCGCTGAAATCGCCAGGACTTACGACGGCGGTCATGGAGTTCCAAGCCGACCCCACCTGTGTGCGGGGTTGCCATCCAGCCGCGCCGTTTCCGGGGTAGAGACATAGCAAACCTGACATGTCACGGGCAAGGAGGTCCGTTTTCCGATCTCCACTAAAGTCGTTCTTCAGCTGGGACGGAATGCTCCCGTCAATAACAGCCACGGTTCCGGCCCATTTGGCGACGTAGATTCTGTTGGTGGCATCGTTAACCGCAATAGCGGTTCCGGACTTCACAAATAGCGTCGACAAAGCAAAAGTTGTGCCATCGATGACTTTGACACCGAGGTAGTTTCCACCGAGGTACACCTTGTTGGTCTTTCCATTGACCGCGATTTTCTCTGGCGTTTCCCCTGTCCTGATATCGATGGGACCGCCACCCTCACCACCGAAAACGGACAGGACCCCAGTCAGCGATGACAGCGTTCCGTCCCCGAGCAAGATGCGGCCCAGGTAGACCCTGTTGTTCGTTTCATCGACAGTGAGTCCAGCCGGGCTTGAGTTCAGATCCGAGTAGATCGGCTGCACTTGGTTGGAAGTCCCGTCCAAGACTTCGAGTTCCATGTAATTGCGGACACGCGAAGCAATGTAGACCCTGTTGGTGACCTGGTTGACAGCCAAGTTGGTGGGCCAAGCAACGCTGGAGCCCATGTCGATCTGAGTCACGCTGTTAGTGGCACCATTAATCACTTTCACGCCGTTGGCCAAGACATAAACGCGGTTCGTAGCCTGGTTGATCGCTACTTGTGTTACCCAGTCAGTGTTGATGGTTGTGCTGGCGTTCGTTTTTCCATCGATCACAGACAGGCCCGCCCCGCCACCGACGTAGATTTTGTTCGTGGTTTGGTTGACGGCGATGGCATATGGATCGGGACCAACGGAGACTTGGGTCACGGCATGCGTACTGCCATCAATAACTGCAACCGTTCCGCTCGCTTCGCCGCCTTTGTTACTCACATAGATCTTGTTCGTGGCGATATTAAGGGCCAGATCCGCCGGGACCCCACCTGTTTTCACCTTGGCAGTGGCTTGCGTCCTCCCATTGATGATGGTTAGCCCGTCGTTCGTCGTGACGTACACGGTGTTGGTGACAGGGTTGACGACAATGTTGCTGGCTCCCTCGCCCACGCTAATGTTGTTCACCACGACGTCGGCCCGCGCCGGATTACCCGGCATCGCGCTAAGTACCAGGGACAGCAAGGCGGCGGCCGAAAGCACAGCGGCCAACCGCCGTCGTGGTTTCTCTGAAGTGCGATGAAAAAGCAGAGCTGAATTACCGGCAACAGTTCCCACTGAAATCCCCCAAAATGCCACAGACTTGCCCGCGTCGTGGGCTGGAGTCTACCCCGGCGGCATCGGGAGGGGGAGGCTCAGCGTAATGTTTGCTTTGGCGGAACGAGGATCTCCGCTGAATCCGCTCTTCATAAAGGAGGACACGTGAAAACCTCACCGGCCACCAAAGAACTCGATCCTGCTGCCTATTTTCGCGCCAAGTTGCAGTGTGAGATCGACGTCATGGAAGTGGCGGATTCGGAGCAGGGCTCCCTCGTTGTGGTGGACACGCGGCGGCAGTCCTCATGGGACCACGGGCATATTCCCGGTGCGGTACATATTCCGACCGCGCAGATTCCGGCGTTGGCTTCAAACCTGATCCCGGCGGCCTCAAAAGTGGTGGTCTATTCGTGGGGTCCGGGTTGCAACGGCAGCACCTTCGCGGCGCTCGCATTCGCCGAGCTGGGATATTCCGTGAAGGAAATGATAGGCGGAATCGAGTACTGGATCCGGAACGGCCTACCACTTGAGACTGCTTCCGGCGTCAGCTCGCAGAAGCCCGATCCGCTGGTAACAGCTCACGCGTGATGTCCCTGGAAAGCGGGGTGGGAATGTGGCCGTTTTCGTACTGATCCACGGTGGCGGTTCCTCGGCATGGGACTGGCATCTGGTCAGGCCACTGCTTGAGGCATCGGGGCACGGCGTCGTCGCGGTTGACTTGCCCATCGAGGACGAGACTGCAGGGCTTGGGGATTACAGCCAAGCAGTGACTGCAGCGGTGGGCGATGCTCAGAACACCATCGTGGTGGGCCACTCGCTGGGAGGCTTTACGGCACCCTTGGTTTGCGAGCAGCTCCACTCGGAAGGCCTTGTGTATTTAGCAGGAATGATCCCACTGCCAGGCGAGACATTCGGCGACTGGTGGATCAACACCCGACACAACCGGGAGACCATTGACCCGGACCCTCAGGAAGCCTTCTTCAACGAGGTCCCTGAAGACCTCGCGGATCAGGCCCGCGACAGGGAGCGCGATCAGCGAGGTGCTTGGATGGCAGGGCCCTGGCCTGGTCGGCATCCAGCCGTCCCCACCATGGCAATACTGTGCCGTGACGACCGGTTCTTTCCGGCTTCATTCATGAGACGCCAAGTACATCAGCGGCTTGGAATCGAGCCGGTGGAAATCCCAGGGGGTCACTACGCAGCCTTAAGCCATCCGGAAGCTGTGGCTGCAGTATTGAACGATTTTGCCCAGAAAATCGCCCGAGAGTCGGGCCACTAATGCTCGGCTGTCAGGCCTTCTTCAATTCCTCGGCGAGCATGACGAGAATTCCGCTGGGGCCGCGAAGGTATGTGAGCTTGTAAACGTCGCCATAGGTCGCCACGCCGCGAAGGGGGTGGAATCCGTGCTTTGCAGCTACTTCAAGGGCCCTATCGATATCGTCAACCGAAAAGGCCACGCGGTGCATGCCAATGTCGTTGGGGCGAGTGGGGTCCGACTCGATCGCTTCCGGGTGGATGTATTCGAAGAGTTCAAGGCGACCCTGCCCGTCCGGAGTTTGTAGCATCGCGATCTTGGCATGGTTTCCATCAAGTCCTACGGCAATGTCCGCCCACTCGCCGCTGATCGTGTCACGGCCGATGACGGCAAGACCAAGATCGGTGAAAAAGGCGATTGCTTCTTCGATGTCGCGAACAGCGATACCCACATTCTCAAATTTGATGGCCATGCGTTGAAAGCTACCAAGGCGGAGCGTTTGGCTCCAGTTACTTTGACCACGGATATAGTCGTCCACATGTTCAAACTCGTTGCACCGGATGCTTCCTATGACCACTCGTTTGCCGAGTCGCACCGCGAGTGGGATGGGCCCATCAGGACGGTGCGGGGTTGTTGGCGGACGACGACATCGCAAGCCTGGAAGGCTTCGCGGCCTGGGCTCTGCAGGAAGTTTGCGCCCGTTTGGCTGCGGCGGGAGAGCCCGACCGCGTTCTTTTGACTTGTGATGATGCCAATGCGGCGTCCGCCAAGACCATTGAACGTTGTGGCGGCCAGCTTGAGGATCTGCGGGAGGCTGAGAGCGGGCGGTATTTTCGGCGTTACTGGATTGACGTTTCGGCCAAGCCACGTCTAATAAACCAGCCATAAACCCCCGACGCCGGCACTCAGGTTCCGATTGCAACCGTCATGGGTTTTGAAATCTGCGAACCGGCGCTTGCAGCGCCGTAGGAACTGTGAATAGAATCACTGGCACAGGGTAAGAATTGAGACTTCCTGTTGGAGGTCTCAATCTGCCCATTTTTTGTTTTACAGGCGACGACCTCTGACGAAACGGTTTCACGACAGAGAGGTCGAACGAATGTCTAGCTTGGTCCTTCGCGGTGTGCACGATGTCGTGTCCTACATCGACGCCCGCCCCAGAATTTCCGGTCGAGCAGGCCTTATCTGGTGGCTGGCTTTGGGTGGCCTGTTCCTGGATGCCTTTTCCAACTCGGCATTGAGTGCCGGGCTCGGTCCGATGACCAGAGACCTGCACCTCAGCCCAACACAGATAGCGATCCTGACGTCCTTGGCCTCCTGGGTAGCCATTGCGTTCAATCCAATCGGCGGCTGGATGGCGGACAGGTGGGGGAGGATCCCACCGCTCATCTTTGCCAAGTTTCTTGCTTTCGCCGGCGCTGGCTTCGCGGCCTTCGCACCGACTTTTGAGCTTGTTCTGGTGGGCAGGTTCTTCGTAGGTGCTGCGTACGGCATTGATTTTGCGATTGCGATGGCCGTTTTGGCGGAATTCACGCCCGCACGCTTGAAGAGCCGCCTGAATACGTGGCAGGGAATCTGGTACACGGCTGTCAGCAGCAATCTGATTCTGGCGATTGCTTTCTACAATTTGGGAGTCGGCGACTCGATTTGGCGGTTTGCGGTTGGCTCTGCCGGGGTGGTGGCACTGGCGCTGTTCCTGGCACAGATCATCTTCATGGTTGAAAGCCCCACCTGGGCGGCCCGAAAAGGGCTCTTGGACCGCGCCGCTGCTTCCATGAGCAAAATCTACGGGCAGGACTTCACTCCCGCTCCGCTGGCGGACCGCACCCCGATCCTGAACATGGCTAACAGGGGCGCTGCCAATATCGCCCTCATCTTCCGGGGTACCTATCTGCCACGAACGATCCTGGCGGCCACCGTGCAGATTGGCCAGTCCATCCAGTACTTCGCGGTCGGCTGGTACTTACCCATCATCAGCCTCACCCTTTTCGGGTCAGACTTCGTAGTGGCAACCTTAGGTGCCTTGGTCTTCAACGTATTTGGCATTATCGGCGGCTTTATGTCGCCAAGGATCGGCAAGGTACTTGGCCTTCGTCGGGCCTCAGCAATCGGATTTGGGGCCGTGTTCGTGATGCTCCTGATCCTGGGCTTCTTCTACGAGACCCTGCCGATGTTCCTTGCCTTCCTGGTGCCCTCCTTGTTCATCCTGTTCCACTCCGGTGGTCCAGGCGCTAACGGCAAGAGCATCTCCACGCTCTCCTTCCGGAGCGAGCTCCGGGCGGGCGCCAACGGTGTGATCGGAGCATTGGGCAGTACCGGCGCGGCATTGGGATTGTTGATCTTCCCGCTTTTGAAAGCGGAACTGGGACTGGGGCCAACGTTCCTTATCCTGTCCGCGGTTCCCCTGGCTGCCTGCATCATTTGCTCAATCATCAAGTGGGATCCAACCCGCGCACCCGTCAGCCCCGACGAGGAGACCGACGCGCCTCAATTCAGGAACGACGCCGCCCAAGTCGCCGTCCCCACCCGCTGACACGGAAAAGAGGAAGCTTTATGGGAAATCCGGCCGTTCTGGCAATAGACGAAGGCACCACAGGGACACGTGCGGCGTGGGTTACCTCCGACGGCGGAGTCCATGGCTTGGAGTATCGACGTTTGTCTGTCTCAAGCCCCCGCCCTGGTGTGGTGGAGCAGGACGCCAACGAAATTCTGGACAAGACGCTGGACGCGTGCCGTGCAGTCCTCAATCGCGCCGCTGATGAAGGTGTCGACATTCAAGGGATCGCGCTTGCCACGCAACGCTCGACTGCCGTCCTCTGGGACACCGTTACAGGGCAGGCACTGGTGCCGGCCATGGTTTGGCAGGACAGCCGATACGCTACTGAACTTGCCATCTTGGGAGAGGAATGGAACGAACGGCTTGTCGCATCAGTTGGGCGCCCTGCGGGAGTACGTTCCCCCTATCTCTGGGCCGCCCATCATCTGAGGGAAACCCGCGAAGTGGAAGTCGCGTTTCGGGAACGCCGCTTAGGCTTTGGCACCGTTGAGACCTGGCTGTTGTGGAGCCTCACCGCCGAGCGCTCATACGTTGCTACAACCACGAATGCGACGTCGGCCGGCGGTTACATTCTGAGCGACCATGCTTATGAGCGGGACTGGATCGAGGCCATGGGTTTTCCCTCGGACTTACTGCCCGAGTTGCGTCAGGATGCCGATCACCTTGGTCACAGCGACAGTTCCAAATTGGGCATTTCAGTGCCAGTGCTGTCCGCCATGGGTGATCAGCATGCCGGTACGGTGGGTTTGGGATGCTTGCGTCCCGGACAAGCAATGTGCGTTCATGGCACGGGCAGCTTTGTCGATCTTGTGACGGGCAGCAACATGCCGGCGCGGCCGGGGCTGTACGAAGGGACGTTAAGCCTGGCTGCATGGCGCCGGCACCACGAAACCACCTATGCGGTGGAAACATTTACCGCAACAACGGGTTCGGCGCTGGACTGGGTATGCAGGACTCTTGGCTGGTTCGACTCTCCGCAGAGAATCAGTGAACTGGCTGCCACGGTGGACGGCTCCAACGGCGTTATGTTCATTCCCGCTCTGACCGGTCTCCGCATGCCGGTTGTAGAGCCGAACGCCCGTGCATCGCTGACTGGATTCTCGATGTCCAGTACTTTGCCGGAAATCGCCTACGCAATCCTGGAAGGCATTGCCCATTCTGTGGCCAGCAGTGTGGAGGCCAACGAGGCAGTGTCCGGCATTTCCGTAACCGAGATCGCAGTGGGCGGCGGAATGTCGGCCAGTGATCCCCTGATCCAGATGCAGGCTGACCTGACAGGCATCCCCATGCGTCGCTTGAATTCCTGTGACACGGCAAGCCTGCGTGGCGCCGCATTCATGGGTGCCGCGGACGGTTTGCTCTGGAGTTCCCTTACCGAAGCCGTCGAATGCCTGGGTCCAGGAGACCTCTTCGAACCACGACTAACCGCCGCTGAACAACTCGGCCGCCGCGATGCATGGAATTCGCGTATCGCCAGTGAGTTGGCGCTTGTCCGTGACTCCTGACACCGACTACCAGCCACGACCCAAGACAATTGAGAGAGACATACCTTCATGATTTCCATGCCCTCACGCAAACCGAAAGCCGGGCGTGCCCGGATGGTTACGGACAGCCCCCTGAAATTGGACAGGGCTGAGCAGATCAATCGCCTGGATGGCGGAGAATTCGACATCATTATTGTCGGTGGCGGTGTCACAGGAGCCTATGCGGCCATGGACGCGGCACTACGCGGCTACCAGGTGGCATTGCTGGAAAAGGATGACTTCGCCTCGGGCACCTCCTCCAAATCGTCCAAGATGATCCATGGCGGGCTTCGGTATATCGAACAGGGCAACCTACCGCTGGTGCGACACTCGCTCCTGGAACGCCAGCGACTGCGTAAAAACGCTCAACACCTGGTCCAACGGTTGCCGTTCCTGTTTCCGGTGCTCTCGCATGCGGGTGTCTTTGACCGCCGCCTTGCAGCAGGATTTGAAAGTCTTCTCTGGACCTACGATCTGGCGGGCGGGTGGCGCGAGGGCATACTCCATCAGAAGTTGACCAAAAATGAAGTCCTTTCCCACTGCCCTACGTTCAAAGCTGAAAACCTTGAGAGCGGCTTCCTGTATTACGACGCACGCGCCGACGACGCGAGGCTGACGCTGACCTTGGCCCGCACCGCAGCATTCCACGGAGCAACCGTGCTTAACGGTGCAAAAGTCACTGAGGTGACCCGCCAGGGCGGCCAAGTAAACGGAGTAGTTATCGAAACCGGAACCCGGGAGCTTCGCGCCAGCGCCAGCGCTGTCATCATCGCCACTGGTGTTTGGCTTCGGGACTGGACCGGTGCCGGCAAAGAAGTTGACGCGCCCAATATCCGGCCAGCCAAGGGCGTTCACATTGCAGTCCCATGGACCAAAATCCGCAACGACTGCACGGTAACCATCCCGGTTCCAGGACGCAACCGGCGCGCCACTATCACCCGCTGGGGCAATACGTCCTACCTGGGCACCACTGACGAGGACTACAACGGCAACCTCGACGATGTGAACTGTACTCGCGAGGAGATGGACTTCCTCCTGGAAGGCGCCCGGTCCGCACTCAACATCGATGTAGAGCCGGAGGACGTGCTTGGCAGCATAGGCGGTTGCCGGCCCCTGGTTGCACCTCCGGGAGGGAAAACCCTGGAAGTTAAACGCAACCACGAGATCCGTACCGACCCGGATGGGCTGGTGACCGTCGTCGGAGGCAAGCTCACCACTTCCAGGCACATGGCCGAACAGACCATTGACGCAGCGCAGAAAGTGTTGGGAGAAAACCGCCGCTGCCGAACCAAGAACGCCTACCTGCTAGGTGCTGCTGGTTACGACGCTGAGGCGATTGTTGCCTCAGGTGGCCTTGCTTCGCATTTGGGGGAGCGGTACGGGACAGAAGCCCGATTCGTCACGGACATTCTGGCGGAGGACCCAGGGCTGAACAAGCCGATCATTGACGGCTTGCCCTACTTGGAAGCGGAGGTCATTTATTCCGCACGCCATGAGATGGCCCGCAATGTCGATGACATCATGTCTCGCCGGACCCGGGCCCGGCTTGTCGCCCGGGACGCCTCTGCGGAAGCTGCAGAGCGGGTGGGCCAGCTGCTCATGAAAGAACTAGACCTGCCCGCAACGGAAATTGATGCCCAGGTTGCCAGCTACAAGAACCAAACCGCGCATGAACGCGCCATCCTGATGGGAGAGAACTAGACAATGATCAGCAAGGAAGCAGTAAAACGCGGCTACAACCGAGGCAATTACACTGTAGGTGCGCCGACTCAGCCACACTTCGCCCAGACCTTGGGGTCCCTTGACGGTAAGGCTGCCTACTCCGCAAACCCAGCCGCGATCAACACGGACATTCTGGAGAAGTTGGCTTCAGTCGCGGACAGGATTGTCACTGAACCCCAAGAAGTGCTGGACGGTACCCGCGACTGGTGGGCCGGAACAATGATTGCAGAAACGGGCGGGCAGCCAGCGACTTCGGACGCCGTGATTGTCCACGTCTCCAGCGTTGAGCAGGTGCAGGACATCATGAGGATAGCCTCGGAATCGGGCATACCGGTAACGGTCTCGGCAGGACGCAGCAACGTCACCGGTGCGGCGCTGCCCATTGCCGGCGGCCTCGTGTTGGACGTCTGTGGCTTGGACAAAATCATCAGCTTCGATGAGGAGAGCCAGATCGTTGAAGTGGAGGCCGGCGTCTTTGGGGACATTTTCGAGCAGACAATCCAGGCCAACTACGGCATGACCATGGGCCATTGGCCCTCCTCTTATGCCATCAGCACAGTGGGTGGGTGGGTCGCCTGCCGCGGCGCCGGCCAACTTTCCACGCGTTACGGCAAGATCGAGGACATGGTCCACGGACTCGATGTGGTTCTGGCTAACGGGGAACTGATCAGTGTAGGCAATGGTGCCCGGGCCGCCGTCGGTCCCGATCTGCTCCAGCTCTTCATCGGGTCGGAAGGAACTTTGGGCATTATCACCAAAGTCCGTCTCAAACTGCATCGGCTGCCCGATTACGGCCGTGCGGTTGCCTATGGGTTCGCGACCTTCGCCGAAGGGCTGGAAGCATGTCGGCAAATAATGCAGCAGGGGGCAACGCCGGCCGCGCTCCGCCTATACGACAACCTTGAAAGTGGCGTGCAATTCGACCTGCCGGATACCAACGTCCTGTTGGTGGCAGATGAGGGTACCCAGGAACTAGTGGATGCAGGGATGGTAATCAGTGAACGCGTCTGCGCCGCAACGGGTAGCAAGCTCAACGGAGAAATGATCTTCGAGCGATGGCTCGATACCAGGTACCTCACGGGCAAGAGTGCCGAGGGTTTCAAACGAGGACCCGGTTTTGTGGCCGACACCTTGGAGATGATCGGCAACTGGAAGGAATTGCCCGCCATCTATACCGAAGTCGTCGACGCACTCACCGCCATACCCGGTACTCTCGCAGGCTCCGCGCATCAATCGCACGCGTACATTGATGGAGCATGTTTGTACTTCTCCTTGCGCGGCGACGTTGAAGTGGATGAACGTGCCAAGTGGTACAGGTCCGCGTGGGACGCCGCCAACAAAGTCATCATCCGGCATGGGGCGACGCTAAGCCATCATCACGGCGTTGGCTTGTTGCGCGCACCCTACATGGAGGCGTCCTTGGGCGGAGGGCTCGAAGTACTCCGGGCGGTTAAAGGTGCGCTGGATCCCAAGAACCTTCTGAACCCGGGCAAACTGGGTCTTTAGCGTGCGCCTGTGCAGGTGACCCGCCTACAACGACGAGGATCCAAAGATGATTGAATTTCCACAGGAACTGGACCTTCGGCTCAGCCGCAATCCTGTGATCGGCTCCGTATTCGGCGTCGACGCGGTGCCAGGCTTTCTCAGCTCAGGTTGTCAAGTGTGCATCCTTGCCCATGTGGCATTGCATGAGCTTGAAGGACTGCTTCACTCTCTGACGGCTGCCGGCAAGTTCACGTTCGTGAACATCGATGCCTGCTCCGGGCTGGGGCAGGACCGGGGCGCCGTGGAATATCTAAAGAAGATCGGCACTGAGGGATTGGTGAGCACCAAGACGGCTTTGATACAGCGCGCCAACACCATGGAAATGGTGACCATGCAGAAGGTCTTCGTGACGGACCGGTCCAACCTGCCGCGCAGCACCGGGGCTGTTGAACAGAGCAAACCCCACTTGGTCCAGGTGATGCCCTGGCCCGTTATCGCCCACCTTTCACCAGCAGAACTCAGCAGCCTCACCCCCTTCATCGCTGCCGGCTTCATCCGGACTGGCAACGATGTGGCAAGGGCCCTGAGGGAAGGTGCCAAAGCGGTTTCCACCAGCGCTGCCGAGCTGTGGGATTTGGCCGGACGAGACAGGGTCGAAACGTCAACAAACTGATACTCAACCAATAAGACAAGGAACGGAATGTCAGAGACGCACTTCCAGGTAATTGCCCACTATCACGCCGTGACCCAGGAAATAGAGGATGTCGCAGGGTTGCTCGACAAGCTGACCGAAGCCAGCCGTCAGGAGGAGGCGAATCTGGCCTACGACTACTTTCAATCCGTGAACGATCCAGGGCACTTCGTGATCCTGGAGAAGTACACTGATGCAGCTGGTTTCGCCGCCCATCGTACGTACGAACATTTCAAGACCATGGCCATTGGGCAGATCCTTCCGCGCCTGAAGAGCCGAACCATTGAAACGTATGAAGGCCGCGGCGATGCGTAGCGCCGTGCTGCGCCGCGCGGGCGCCCCGTACCCCTATATGGACAGCAGCCCCCTCAAACTCGAAGAGCTTGAACGTCCAAAACCGCGCGCGGGGGAGGTACAGGTGAGAATCGAGCGTGCGAGCTTGTGCCACTCGGACCTTTCCGTTGTCAACGGAAGCCGACCCCGACCCCTTCCAATGGTTCTGGGCCATGAAGCTGCGGGTACGGTTACCGAAGTCGGCTCTGGCGTGATCGATCTTAAGCGCGGAGACCACGTCGTTATCGTTTTCGTGCCCAGCTGCGGTACCTGTTCGGTGTGCAGCGCTGGGCGCCCGGCGTTATGTCCACGGGGTGGCGACGCAAATACCAGAGGCGACCTGCTCCACGGTGATGCCCTGCTCATTGGCAGCTCAGGTGAACGCATTAACCATCACCTGGGTGTTTCTGCTTTCGCCGAGTATGCCGTCGTAGCCCGCGAATCCCTTGTTGTGATCGATGAGGACGTGCCCATGGATGTGGCCGCCATGTTTGGTTGCGCCGCGCTCACTGGCGTCGGCGCGGTAGTTAACACCGCCCAAGTAAGGGAAGGCCAGTCAGTCATTGTGTTCGGTCTAGGGGCGGTCGGGCTAATGGCCGTGATGGCAGCAGCGCAAATACCCGGAACAACAGTCATTGCCATTGACCCCCTGACAGAAAAACAGCAACTCGCATTGCGCTGCGGCGCCGACTACGCGGCAGGGCCCGATGAGGCCGCCGACTTGGTCGCCGCCCACACGGACGAGGGCGTTGACGTATCAATCGAGGCAGTGGGGAACGCCAAAGTTATGGAAACCTGTCTCTCACTGCTGGCGCGCGGCGGAGCTCTCGTATCGGTGGGCCTACCTGACCCAAACCAAACCCTGACCGTCCAGGCCCTCCAGTTCGCCGGCATGGGCAAACGTCTGCTGGGGTCCTACATGGGGGATTCGGTGCCCACCAGGGACATTCCGCTTTACATCCAGATGTGGCGGGAAGGGCGACTGCCCGTGGAACTGCTGCATACCGACACCAAACCGTTGTCCGAGATCAATGAAGCCTTGGATGCGCTGGCAAATGGAAGCATCGTCCGGCGCCTGTTCACCACTGCCGAGCCGTAGCGCTGGCGAGGCGGCAGGAAACCTAACCCCGACGTCGGCACTTGCGCGAGTGCCGACGTCGGGGTTCTATTCGGTCTCCGCTTCCTTCAGAACGAGGGCGGTCCCTTGGAACGCCCGCAGTTCGAGGAAGAAGCTGCCAAGGTCATCCACTTGCCCCACGTTTTCGCCGCTGAAGAGATCGTGGACGCTGGCGCCAGGGACAAGGTGCGAGGACTGGATGCTGCCTGCGATGTCCTGGTCGGAGAAGTTCAGGACGGTGACTTCAAGCTCGCCGCTGCCGAGTTGGTTGACCAGGACCAGCAGCCCGCGGTTGGAAACGTCGGGCACGTCCAGCAAGGTACTCGTTGCGATCCCTGATTCTTCCCGCACTTTCAGGATCTGCTGGAGGCGCCGGGCGTAGGATGCTGGATCCTTGAGCTGTTCAGGCAGCGGACCGTAGAGGCTCCGGGCCCGCGCCATGCCGGCGAGGGAGGTCTTGGCGTCGGGGCTGGTGCCCATGAGGTCGTGGGCGCCGCGGTTTATCCAGCGGGTGTCGCCTTGCGAGGTGAGCTCCCGGACTGTTTCCCGATCCAACGCGGTGATGCCGGTGAGGTCCCATCCGGAAAGCGCGAAGACCCCAGGCTGCAGCGCGTTGTACATGGACAGGAGCACGTGGGCATCCAGGACCTGGGCCTCTTGTTCCTGCGTTATCGAGTCCGGGTCTTTGATTCCCAGCGCCGCCATGAGGAAGCTGACCGTGGTGCAGGCGATGCCGTTGGTCGTGAAGACCGCGTTGTAGGGCCCGTTCTCACCGGTGAGGCGTTCCCGCAGGGTGCTCTGGACCTTCTCGGCAACCTCGGCGCCGGTCAGTTCTTCGCCCCCAAGCTCGAAGATGTCTTCCCTGTGTCCAGCGGCAAAGTGAAGCAGTTCGTAGGTCAGTTCGTCGTGGTTCTGCAGCGCATGCACCAGGGAGGCCTGGTCCACACCGATCTCCATGGCCAATCGAAGGGTCAGCCGGAGAAACTCGGTGTCACCGGTGACCAGCGCATAGTGGTAGGCGGGCCTGGTGATGAAGTCGTAGGAAAGATCCGGGCCCGACTCGGACTGCGCCTTGATGTCATCAATGGTGAGGTTGAGTTCCTGGAAGGAGAACCCGCCCACTTTGCGGATCATGGAGCCAATGAGCTGGTTCGCTGCCTCGGACAGGGGGTGGCCTTCCGACCAGCCCGGCTGTTCCTCCGCGCTCTTCTCCACGCCGAGGAAGCCGTTGGCATCCAGCCGCAGGGCACCGGTGCCCAGGTCCAGGAGGGAGTGCAACGCATCGCCCACCACCAACCGCATCCCGGCGAAGGTAGGGTCCAGCCAGTTAATGGATGGCTGCCCGGCCTTGAAGTAATGGAGATAAACCCAGCGACGGGTTTTGCCGGTGGTATCCACGATCGGCCTGGTGGCGCTCCAGTTGGTCTCCTTGACCCCGGGTTCGTAGAAGATCACGCGTTGGAGCCTGCCGATGATGTATCCGGCTTTTTGCAGGGCCTGCTCGGTATCGGGACTGATATTCACAGAATCTTCGCCCTCGGGAACATCAGGCAGCAGGTGCCAGTCTTCCTCGGGGATATCCACCATGTGATAGATGCCCGGGTAGTCCCGGAAGTTCATCTCAGCAAGACGGAAGTCGGCGCCTTTGCCTGTATGGCCGGGCACGATGTCGTCGATGACCGTCCCGTCATGATCTGCGGCGACTTCGCACATCCGGCGGAATTCTTCCTCCGTGCCGAACGCCGGATCGATCGCCATGCTGATGCGGTCAAAATGGCCATCCACGCTGGGCGTCTGGGACCAACCGCTGATGCCTCCGGCGAGCTTTACGGGGCCAGTGTGGAGTCCGCGGATGCCGATCTCCCGGAACGCCTTCCAGAGGCCCGGCTCTCCCAGCGCGGACAGAAATGACTGACCCTCGCGGGTAATGAAGGAGAGAGGGTAGGCCGTGAACCACACAGGTGCACGCTCCACTGCCGCCCGCGGGTTTGGTCGGGCGTAGGCGTTCTGCCACATGCTCGCCTGGCCAGAGAGTTGCCGGGCCATGGTGTTGGCATCGCCGAGCATCGACTGGTTGCGAAGCCAGTCCACATATGTCGGATTGCGCCCATCGAATTCCAAGGAGGGCCTGGCTGCGAAGAATTGCCGGCGTCGGGCGATCGGCCGGAGGGCTTTCGGGCGGGCGGGATAGAACTGTTCGTCAAACGTGATCTCGGGTGACTCTGTGGCGGTTTCCTCGGGTTGCGTTTCCTGCGGATCCTCCGTTGTTTCCTCTGGATTCCCGTTGGTTTCTGACAGGCTCTCGCTGACTACAGGCTCCCGCACAGCTTTCTCCTTTACGTGGTCGCCGCGTCAACGCCGACCGTCCGAGGGGGTCGTTCAAGAGGTCACGTACCCGGGCTTGCCCGGAGTATTCATGCTAGTCACGAGGGCATGGGGTTTGTCGAGCTTGGGAGAAGTGAGTCGTCAGGTTGCTGGCCAATCGTCGCTTGATGTCTCCGCAGTCCCCGCTTAAGTGAGGCCGCCCACGCCGCGCCTGCATAGAGGAACTACTCTGGAACTCCAACCCAAGCAGGCCCAAAAAGCGAAGGTTACCCATGAAAATAGTTGTCATCGGCGGCAGTGGCCACATTGGTTCGTTCCTCGTGCCCAGGCTCGTCAACGCCGGCCATGAAGTGACCAACATTAGCCGTGGGATCCGGCACGCCTACACCGATACGCCCGAGTGGCAGCAGGTCCGCCAGGTCACAGCGGACCGGGAGCAGGAGGACCGGGACGGCATCTTTGGTGACCGGATCGTGGAACTGGGTGCCGACGTCGTGATTGACCTGGTCTGCTTTTCGCTCGACTCTGCGACTGCGCTAGTGAACCGACTCCGCGGCGAGGTAGGCCACCTCCTGCATTGCGGTTCTATTTGGCGGTATGGCGCCAGCATGAAGCTGCCCATCGCGGAGGGCTCGGATTCGGCCGCTGCCCCAACCGATGAGTACGGCATCCAGAAGCGCGCTATAGCCCGCATGTTGAAGGAAGAGACGGCTTCCGGCGGACTGGCTACTACCTCGTTGCACCCCGGTCACATCGTCGGACCTGGTTGGCAGCCGATCGGACCGCTGGGAAACCTGGACGCATCCGTGTGGGAGACGATCGCCGCAGGCCGGCCGCTAAAGGTTCCCGGAGGTGGCACCGAGCTGATGCATCACGTGCACGCCGACGACGTCGCGCAAGCCTTCGAGAAGGCCATCCAGCGACGTGAAGTGGCCGCCGGGGAGGACTTCAACATTGTTGCTCCCACCGCACTGACAGTTCGCGGATATGTCGGGATCGCTGCATCGTGGTTCGGGAAGGAAGCTCGCCTCGAGCCAGTCAGTTGGGAGGAGTTCCGCAGGACCACCGCACCTGGGCACGCGGACACGAGCTGGAGCCACCTGTCACGCAACCATTGCTTCAGCATTGAAAAAGCCAAGTCCCTGCTGGGTTACGCACCCCGGTATGAGCCGGAACAAGCGGTCCGCGAGTCCCTGGAGTGGCTCATCGACCACAAACAACTCAGCGTCGGAAACCTCGCCACAAGTTAAACCGCGACGTCGGCACTCACCTGAGTGCCGACGTCTAGCCCGAGCGGTTGCCTAAGTCAGCCCTGGTGCAGTGCTTCCTGCCGGCGCTGCTCCAACGCGTTCCGGACACGCTCCACGTCCCGTGGGTAGCAGAAGTAGAGGGCGGTGAGGACTGCTGCGTTGACCAGCATGAGGATCACCAGGGTCCAGAGGAACACGGCCTGGATTCCGAGGCTTGAGGCCAGGGCGCCCGCTCCAAGGGAGAAGACGGCCCACCCGATGGTCTCGAAAACGGTCAGGAAGATAGCGAAGGCCTGGCCTCGGAGTTCCGGGAGGACGACGGCCGCGACGATCGGACGGTTGGCGGGCGGATTGGCTCCTTGGGCGAAGCCGATCAGGGCCCAGAACGCGCTGTAGATGCCGATGTTGTCGTAGTCGAATTGGGTTGCGAAGAATGCGACGGCGGCGAAGAGAACCTGGGCGCCCTGCAGGTAGGCAACCCGGCCCCTGTCGGGAAGGACCCGGTCCAGGAGCGCGACGAGCCAGCCGCCACCAGCGGTCCCGGCGAAGTAGCCGAGCCCAAAGGGCACCAGCACGATGGCCGCCACCGCGTTGGTGAAGCCCCGCTCCACCACGAGGAACTGGATACCGAAGATCGCGATGAGGAGATGCCCGGAGAGCAGGCGCGAGAGCATCATGATGGAGAAGCTGGGAATCCGGAACAGGGAGGCCACCGAGCGGACAGTGACTTTCGGGGTGAGGCGCTCGCGGCCGCTGAGGTCTGCGAGCTGCTTCTCGGACGCTCCCACTCCGGGGTCTTTCAGGAGCAGTGCCACCAGCAGGCCGGCAAGGATGCAAATGCCACCGATGGTCCACATGCCGAAGCGCCAGCCGTCAGTAATACCGGTGAACAATGCGATGAGCGGGGCAATGAAGGAACTGATGAGGCTCATGAACCCGTAGAAGTAGCCCGCAGCCTTGCCGCGCTGGCTGTCATCGAAGGAGTCCGCGATGATGGCGTTGGCGATCGGGCTTCCACCGATGATCGACGCCGACATCAGCGTGTTGAGGATCAACAGTTGAACGAAGTCCTGGGAGAAACCTGCTGCTATGCCGAAGACGCCGCCGGCCAGGGTGGTGGCGATCAGCGCTTTCCGTCGGCCGATCTTCCCGGCAAGCCAGGCCCACGCCGGACCGGCTGGGACAGCAATGATTTTGCCGAGTGCGGCCAGCAGGCCGAGGTGGCTGCTCTGCAGTTTCAGGGCCGCCGCAATGGTCGGGAACAGGGTGGCGCTGAGGCCGGCTTCCGTATTGTCCACGACCGTAACGCCGGTGAGGACAGCGAGGTTTCGCCAGCGGTGGGGAACTTTGCTGGCTTGGGCTGCTCCTTCTGCTGGAGCTTCCGTGGCGAGGGCAGGGCTGGGTTGGGTGGTCATGGGCTGTAGGTCCTGTCTACATTGTCAGGCTGGGTTGGGGATGTGTCACTGGCTTGGAGTTACGCCGTGGGGACGGCAGCCAATTCCTCGGCAATGGACCCGAGGGCGCTCGAGGAAACCGGGATGACGGCTGCGAGCTGGTAGAGGCTGAGCTGGGCGGGGATGTTAACCAGTTCAGTGCTGATGAGGTCGGGGAGGTGCTTCTCCACGGCTTCGCGGCCGCGGACGTCCTGGAGCAGTTCCAGAAGGGGCAGTGTCAGGGCAGCTCCGCCGTCGGCGAAGCTGTCGATCGGCGGCAGGGGTTCCAAAGCGAGCCGCGCCCTGTCCGCTTGCCGGGCGGCGAGCAGGTGCTGGGCTGTGGGTTCGGAATCGAAAGGAATTCCGAGCCGCTGGAACTGGCTTTCCGGTGCATCGTTGGCGTGCATAAGTTTGGCCAGTGTTTTCAGGAGGCGCAGTTCCAGCTCGTCGTCGATGATGGGGTTCGTTTGGTGCGGGTCTTTTTCCAGGTCAAACAGGAGGGTTCCGTGGACCCATGAGTTCATCATGGAGGTGGTCTGGAGTTGCATTGTCCGCAGTCCCTTGGTGAAGCTGAACGCTTCCGCAGGTTCCCACTGCGCGAGTTCGGCTGTGGAGAACCGTGACCGCATGTGGGTGGGCATCAGCGTGTAATCCTCCAGTGGGGCGTTGGAAGGATCGACGGCGGCACGCATGTAGACGTAGCGGCCGTCAGTGACGTTGACGTGGCCACCATGGATACCGAACAGGGCCGCTTCACGTACTTCGTGGTCGTCCTGCAGGATGGCGGCCAGGTCCTGGCCCTGCATGTCCTCCGTAGGTTCGACGCCGAAGAAACGCAGCATGGTTGGTGCAATGTCGATGGTCTGGGCGAGGGCTCCACGCCGGGTGTCCTTGCCGCCGGTGCGAGGGTCCCACAGGAACATTGGCAGGTGCACGAGTTCGTTGAACCATGGTTGAACGGACTTGGCCCACCAGCCGTGTTCGCCCAGTAGGAAGCCGTGGTCTGTGTTCACCAAGAGGAGGGTGTCTTCCCACATGTTGTACTGGTCCATGGCATCCAGGACCCGTCCAAGCGATTTGTCGCACATCGAGACCAAAGCGGCATATTCGTAGCGGGCGTGCTCCACTTGATCCTGAGGTTCGGTGACCTTCTGGTATCCCGGCCAGTCGAATTCGGGGCCGTCGTAATCATGCTCGTACAAAGCCTTGTATTTGCTGTGGGTGAAGAAGGGCTCGTGCGGATCGAAAAGCTCGATCTGGAGCATCCACTTGTCTGCTTCATGGTTCGTATCGATGAAGTGCAGGCCGGCGTCCACGGTCTTGGTCTGGGAGTGGTCTGCCTCGGTGGGCATATAGCTGCGGTTGATGAGGTCCTGTCGCTTCATCCCCGCACGCCAGTCCTGGCTTCCGCCGGGAGGATTTACTACACCCTTCCAGGGATCACCTTCCTGGCCACGGAAGAACTCCCAGGTGGTGTAGCGCGGGTGATAGGTGGCGCCTCCGTCCTCCCAATAGTGTGGGTGGTCTGATACGAGATGCGTGTGCACTCCTGCTTTTCCCAGCATCTCCGGCATGGAATCGTCGAAAGGTTCCAGCGGGCCCCAACTGCGGTGCAGGAAATTGTGGCGGCCGGTGTGCATCTCGCGGCGTGCCGGCATGCAGGGCATCGAACCGGCATAGAAGTTGTCGAACGTCGCCGTCTTTGCTGCCAGGCGGGCAAAGTTGGGGGCATCTACGAACGTGTCCGCCGCGTAAGGGGAGAGCATATGCCTGTTGAGGCTGTCGAACATGAGGATGATGGCCTTCATGGTTGCAACTCCGCCGGTACTGCGGTGAGCGAACGGGACGAGAGATGCCCATCCAGAAGCTCTTTGCGCAGGCTGATCAGTCCGGCAACGTGTGCATCGATGGCGCTCGCACCCATGACGTGCAGGCGCTCTCCCACCGATTCGGCGAGCTCGGTGTCGAAGGCGATGGTGGGGGCCCACTGTTCCCTGCGGTCACGGTTGCGGTACCTGGCGATTTCGTCCTGGCGGGTGTGGATTTCGACGTCGAGAATCCGGAGGAGTTGCTCGGCGCTCATGAAGCCGGCAAAGGACAATCGGGCAGCGAGTTCGGGGTCCTGGAAACGGCTGGCCGGGTGGTACGGGCCGGTGAGCCAATCGAGGAACACGGTGGCTCCTTCGTCAGTGACGCGGTAGGTCTTTGCGTCCTGCGCGCCGGGACGGGGGTCCACGCTGTGGGTCACCCAACCTTGGCTCTCCATGCTCCCGAGCGAGCGGTAAACCTGGCTCATCTGCGTATTGGAACGCAGGAAGCGGCCATGGGTGTCCAGGTACTTCTTGATGTCGTAGCCCGTGCTCGGATGCTCCAGCAGGACTCCAAGAAGGATGTGTTCGAGCTTCATTGTTCTCTCCATTGGCAGGTCATTGCGTGATGCCGGTCACGCTTTCTAAGAAAAGAATGACACAAGTGGAATGGTGAGTCAATGACACAAGTGGAATGCTTTTAAGCTCGACGACGGCACCTGGCCAAGTTCCGGCGTCGAACCTTAATGCCCGGGACTGTGTACACGCGGAGGCCAGGAGGCGAAGCTTAAGGAGCACGTGCACCCAGGGGGAGTTCCGAATGTACAAAGCGCCGAACAAAGGAGTCACGGACGGCCGGCTCGACCACGCGTTCTTCGTCCTGGGTGGAGCAGCTGCGGTGTGGCTGGCATTCCTTTTGGTTGGGGAGAGCTTTCATCTGGGGTGGGGCCAGGTGTGGTTCTCCTTTGTGTTCTGGGCCTTCCTGGCCTACCTGCTGCTGCCTCGCCTCCACCGCATCCTGACCACCATTTACGTTCCCGGCTACTTCATCGGCCGGGCCCGGACCAGCGACGGGCTGCTCGGTGACCCGGTGAATGTGGCCCTGATGGGCACCGAGCCGCAGATCCACGCGATCATGCGTGCCGCAGGGTGGACCATCGCGGACGACGTGACCTTTGCCAGCAGCCGGCGCATCGTGAGCTCTACGCTTTTGAGGCAGAGCTACACACAGGCTCCCGTGAGCCCCCTCTACCTCTTTGACCGCCAGCAGGACTTCGCCTACCAGCAGGAAGTGGACAGTAACCCCGGCAAGCGCCACCACGTCCGCTTTTGGCGCTGCCCCGAGGGCTGGATGCTGCCGGGCGGGCACAAGGTGGATTGGCTCGCCGCCGGCACCTACGACCGCAGCGTTGGCTTCTCCCTGTTCACCCTGCAGATCACGCACAAGATCGAGCAGAATACGGACGTGGAGCGGGACCACATCGTACGAACGGTGTCCGCGGCTGAACCTGCCGTGACAGTGCGCGTCATCAAGGACTTTTCCACCGGATACCACTCGCGCAATGGAGGAGGGGACTCCATCTCCACAGACGGCGACCTGCCCATCATCGACGCCCGCGGCGTGCCCGTCCCCGCCGACCAGCCAGCCAGTCGGACGGACAGCCGCGACCGCCGCCCCGCACCCACCATGACGGGCGCATTCCTCGTGGTCATCCGGGCCCTTGCTGCACTTGCTTTGGCCGTCACTTTGCTGGGCTCGGGTGGCAACATCACCGTCGAGGACGCCAACCTTGACCCACAAACCACGACGGCGGCAATCGTCACCATAGCTGTGATCGTCCTGGTTTTCGGGCTCGGCGAAGTGTTCCTTGCATGGCGGATATTCCTGGGCAGCAACGGCGCCCGCGTGATTGCGATGGCACTCAGCTCCATCTCGATCGTGGTCCAGGCCATCGACGCCTCCACGGGGACCACCAATCTCACGCTTGAGGCAGGCCTTTCCGGCTTGGCCACGGACATACTGGTGCTCCTGGCTCTATCCAGCCAACGAGCCAGGATCTACGCCAAGCGCCAGCGGGTTCCGGCGGTCCCGCCGTCGGTGGTTCGCCGTGTGGCATCCTGACCTTCTTTGACGCCGGGGGCCTCTCGACGCGCCGGGGAATGCGGTGTCTCGGCACGCACTGGGAGTCAAAGTGGGTCAAGGAAGCACCGCACCTCGCGCTAGAAATCCTCAGGAGCCACTGAGTAGCCTGCTCCCACTGGGTAGGCTTCAAGGTCCGCTTGACTCAGGACGGCGCCGATGCACTCCGCCGAACCTCCCACGAATACCGATCTGGCGTAGATGTCGTTCCCCACAAACCATGCTCCATCGTCAGGCAACCACGTCATCGCGAGCCTGTTGGGCGGTGAGTCGATAGGGTCAAGGGCAAGACTGAGTGCCCCATGACGGACATGCATCACCCGGCCAAGGCCCGCTGTCACAGTTGGCGAACGGGCCACCTCATCTTTGAGACCGCTGTATCCCTCCCAGACAAGGAACGTGGCTTCCTGTGAGGACGTATGCCTTGAAAGAATTGCAAGCAGAGACTGCGCCACGTGCCCATTAATGGTCCCCATGTCGGGTTCAAGGTAGGGGCCCAGATCGGGCGACGCCGCGGCTACTACTTCATTCCATTGAGTTTCTGAGCCAATCGCTATGGCATCGCCTGTTAGATCGGACCAATGCAGTCTTCTGCCGCCGGGAACCAGGGCGGGGCTCAGTACACGGATCACGTGGGCGAAGCTTTGGGGTATCAGGGATGCGAGTGAGCCCAGCCGATGGCCCGAGACTTCCTGAAGATAAGTATGGAGGGCTTGGCTCATGCTCGGCGTCGTCACGAGCCCATCCTGTCATCATGCGACCCGCACCGCGCCCCCAGCCGTGTGCCTTCCTGACCTTCTTTCACGCCGCGGGCCTCTCGAGGCGCGGGGGAATGCGGCGTGTCGGCACGCACTGGGAGTCAAAGTGGGTCGGGAAGCGACACTCAAACAAGCCCCCAAGAAAACGCTCGACGGCGGCACTCGCCCAACGCTTGCGCCTCGCCCACCAGCCCACGTAGCCTCGCGTAGATGAGCCATGACGGAAAGCCAACCGTGGAACGGAACACCCGAGCTGACAAGTACGGGAGTTCGGCATTGCTTCCACTTGGAATCGTCTTCCTCATTGTCGCAGTGGCCATGGCGATCATAGTCAACCCTGCCTGGATCGCATTCCTGGGCATGGGCATCACTTTCCTCATCCTTGGGATCCAAAACCGCCGCAAGAACAAGAGCGACACCCCGGCTCCCTAGCCCAAGAGAACGCCGAGGCCGCGCAAAATCACTGGGGATACAGAAACGGGCTGACGACGCCTGAATATAGGTGTCGCCAGCCCGAAACTGTGGCTCTAACGAAAGTGGGTGTCGCAGCCAGGATTAGGCAGTGACAGCCAGGGCGTCGATCTCCACCAGCATGACCTCGTGGGGGAGGTCAACAAAGACAGTAGTGCGGCTCGGCAGCAGACCGCTGGGGACGTTCTCGCGGATGAACTCGCCGTAAACCTCGTTCATGGCGGCGAAGTCGTCGCGGGTGGTGAGGTAGACGCGGAACATGAGGACGTCTTCAACGGAGGACCCGCCGGCTTCGAGGATGGCCTTGACGTTCTCCAGCGTGCGACGGGTCTGGACGCGGACGTCGCCCTCACCGATGTACTGGTTGGTGGCGGGATCCATGGGGCCCTGGCCGGAGACCTGGAACATGCCGCCCTTCTTGATGCCCTGGGAGAATACGTGCGCCGGGGCGGGGGCGTTTTCGGTCAGTACTACGGTCTTTTCACTCATGCTGAGTTCCTTTCGTGGCTGA
Organism: Arthrobacter sp. 1088; assembly: GCF_031455315.1. Lineage (NCBI taxonomy): Bacteria > Bacillati > Actinomycetota > Actinomycetes > Micrococcales > Micrococcaceae > Arthrobacter > Arthrobacter sp. 1088. The sequence continues at coordinate 330,584 of NZ_JAVDSM010000005.1, read as the reverse complement.
TCCAGCCGAGGTCTTTCGAGATGGCCTCGGTGCTGGCTTTGAGGTCGGGCAGCAGCTCCAGCAAGCCTTCATAGCTGAGCATTACTACCGGTACCGAACAAGAGGCTGCGGCAACAACGGCGCCGCTGGCGTCGCGGATGGGGGCCGCGATGCAGTGCACGAATGCTTCGTGCTCGGCGTTGTCGTGGGCCCAGCCCTGTTCCCTGACCTGCTCGAGTTCGGCCAGCAGGGCCTCCGGCGAGGTCAGGGTGTTCTCGGTAACTTTTACGTAGTCCAGCCCCGCGGCAATCTTTTCCTGCCGGCTGCGCGGCATGTCGGCGAGGAGGACTTTGGACACAGCGGCCGAGTGCAGCGATGCAGTCAGGCCGATGCGCGAGTACATGCGGACGGGGTGGTGCGACTCGAACTTGTCGATGTACACCACCTCATTCCCTTCGAATGCGGCCAAGTGCACGGTGTGCCCAGTCCGCCCGTTCAGTTCGGCCAGGTGCGGGTGCGCTACCTTGCGGATGTCCCGCTGCTCCAGGGCCAGCGATGACAGTTCGAACAGTTTGGAACCCAGCATGAACCGCTGCTCTTCGTCCCTCACAACGAACCGTTTCTCCTCCATGGCGTGCAGGAGCCGCATCACGGTGGTCTTGTGCACGGATGCTTTGGACGAGAGCTCGTCAAGGGTGGCGGGCTTCGCTGCGAGTTCTGCGAGCAGGTCGATGGCCCGCATGAGGCTCTGGCTCAAGATGTCACGCTCCGGTTCTGGTGTTGAAATGTCCCTCTTCAACATGGATAGCAGCCCAGTCCTCATCCGAAGAATCGAGGATAGCCGCGAGCTCCCCGGCGTCGGGTAGGGGACCGCGGTCGCCATGAACAGTCAAGGTGCAGGCGGCTGCGACGTGCCCCCTGCGCAGGCTCGCTTTCTGGCCGAGCCCAAACAGCATGCCGCTGAGGTAACCGGCGGCGAACGAGTCGCCTGCGCCCACAGGCTCGACGACGGCGACGGACAGTGCGGGAACCTCTTCCCGCGTGCCACTCCGGTCGAGGGAGATTGCGCTGATCGCCTCGTTCTTGATGACCAGCACTTGAGGGTCCGGCATCAAACGGCGGAGTTCGGCTTCATCTGTGGTGCCGAAGGCGTGCTCGGCTTCGTCTTTTCCAACAAGCACGACGTCGGCCCGGTTCGCCAGACGCTGCAGGACGGAACGGTCTTGGCCTGCCCAAAGAGCGGCACGCCAGTTCACGTCGAAGCTGACGATGCGCCCGTTCCGGGGTTCGGCCAGCAAGGCTCCCAAGAGAGACAGGCACTCGGGGGACAGGGCAGCGGTGATGCCACTCAGATGGATCAGCGCTGCGTTCTCCAGCAGTGAGGAAACGGCGGGATTGGAAAGTGTGCCGGGTCCCATGGCCGACGCCGCGGAACCTTGCCGGTAGTACAAAACTGAACTGCCGCCGTCGGGATCTGATTCCTGGGCGGGGACCTTCACGTAGAGGCCGGTTGGCCGGGATTCGTCCACCTCGACGCCGGTGACTCCCACCCCGTGCGCCCGGAGGTCGTCCAGAATGCGAGTGCCGAAGCCATCGTGGCCCACCCGGCTGACCCAGTGCGTGTCCAGGCCCATGGCAGCCAATCCCATGGCAACGTTCGACTCTGCACCGCCGATCCCGCAGTGGAGCTCCGTGGCTTGGTGCAGGGGAACAGCTTGGGCTGGGGTGAGCATGGCCATCGTCTCGCCAACGCATACAGCTGACAGCATCGTTCTCCCACTAGTTGTGCGCTTCTCAGCGGTCTTGACTCTCCATCCGCCACCATGTTAGACATATCACCAACAGGTTTGCAACCAGCGTTGCAAAATACGCAACGCAACTGAGAATCGCATACTGAACAGCCCACACCGCAGCTTCAAAAACGCAGCCCCGCGAAGGGAATGAACCCGTGAACACTTCCGAAGCCATCTCGGCACATGCCGTGGCCGGCCTTGCAGGCCGTCAGCTTGATTGGCGGCACAAGGCCATTCCGGCAACCGCCAACGGGATCACGCACGCCGAATTCCTCGCCGCCAAGCACACCCTGGGCGATCTGCAGACGCCGCTGCTGACACTCGATAACACGGCGCTCCAGGCCAACGCCGATCGCCTGGCTGACTGGTGCAAGGAACACGGCGTGGTGCTTTCCCCGCACGGCAAGACCACCATGGCTCCGCAGCTCTGGACTGAACAGCTCAACCGCGGCGCCTGGGGCATCACCCTGGCCAACTTCGCGCAGCTTCGCGTAGCCCGCGAGTTCGGCGTCGCAAACCTTCAGCTCGCCAACAGCCTCACGGATCCGCACGCCATCGAGTGGGTCGCAGCCAACGCCACTGCCGAAGCGCCCATCCTGTCCTGGGTGGATTCCGTGGAAACGGTGGAAGTTCTTAACCGCGTGCTCACCGGGAGCGATGCCGTGCTGGACGTGCTCGTGGAGCTCGGGGCCCACGGCGGCCGGACAGGCGCCCGGGGTGTTGACGCCGCGATGCAGGTTGCCCGCGCGATCTCCGCCTCACCGAACCTGCGTTTGGTAGGCGTCAGCGGTTATGAAGGCTCGCTCGCGCACACCGCGGACGACGCCGGACTGGGCGTCGTCCGCGGCTACCTCGCCCAGATGCGGCTGCTTCACGAGGAACTCCTCGCCGAAGGCCTCTACGGTTCCGGGTCGGTGATCATCACGGCAGGAGGCAGCGCGTACTTCGACGACGTCATCTCCGTTCTCTCGCCCTGTATCAGCACCGGCGCCGAAATGGGAGATCCCAGTGTGGACCTCATGATCCGCAGCGGCGCCTACATCATCCACGACGACGGCTTCTACCGCGGAATCTCGCCGTTTTCCCGGGAAGGCGATCAACCATTCCATGCCGCAATGCATGGCTGGGCACGCGTGGTTTCGCAGACAGAGCCGGGCCTTGCCATCCTCGACGCCGGCAAGCGGGACCTCCCGTTCGACGAAGGCCTGCCCGAGCCGCAGTTCATCGGACCGGTTCTCGGCGGAGCCATGGAGCCTTTGGTTGGGGCCGAAATCACCTCGGTCAACGATCAGCATTCCTTCATGACCTTCGACACCAAAACCACCACCGTTCGTCCCGGCGACGTCGTCCGTCTGGGCCTGTCCCACCCCTGCACAGCCTTCGACAAATGGAGCGTCATCCCGGTACTCGCAGACACCAACGGTGACCAGACCGTCGTCGACCTCATCCATACCTTCTTCTAGGACGAACGCCATGAAGACCCTCATCAGCAACGCCACCTTGGTGGACGGAACCGGAGCGGACCGCCGCCCGGCGGACGTCCTGTTGGACGGCGCGGTGATTGCCGCCGTCGTCGACGCCGGAACCCTCACCGCAGGCGAAAGCGGGGCCGATCGCACCATCGACGCCACGGGCCTGGTCCTGAGCCCTGGTTTCATCGACATGCACGCGCATTCTGATCTGCAGCTGCTTGTTAACCGGCAGCATTACGCCAAGCTCAGCCAAGGCGTCACCACGGAACTGCTGGGCCAGGACGGCCTGTCCTACGCACCCGTGGATGATGCCACTCTTGCAGGTGTGCGGGAGAAGATCGCCGGGTGGAACGACAACCCGGCGGACTTCGACTGGAATTGGCGGACCGTGCGTGAGTACCTGGATCGGCTGGATGACGAAAGCACCGACGACGATGGCACTACAGGCCGGATCGCAACCAATGCCGCTTACCTCGTCCCGCAGGGAACCGTCCGGGCCATGGTGATGGGCTTCGCCGAAGGTGATCCCACCCCGCAGCAACAGCAGCAGATGCAAGACGTGATCCGCACCGCGATGGAGGAAGGCGCCGTGGGAATGTCCTCCGGCCTGACCTACACGCCGGGCATGTACGCGCAGACCGAAGAACTCGCCGGCCTCTGCAGGACTGTTGGCGAGCTGGGCGGCTTTTATGCGCCGCACCACCGTTCCTACGGCAAGGGCGCACTGGATGCCTACGCCGAGATGATCGGCCTGAGCCGGGACACAGGCTGCGCGCTGCACCTCTCCCACGCAACCATGAATTTCGCGGAGAACAAGGGCCGGGCAGGCGAACTCCTTGAGCTGATCGATAGCGCGCTTGATGACGGCGTGGACATCACCCTGGACACCTACCCCTACCTCCCCGGAGCCACGACGCTCTCCGCGATCCTCCCCAGCTGGGCATCGTCCGGAGGCACGGAAGCGACGCTTGCCCGTCTCAAAGACCCCGAGACCCGCGCACGCATCCGGGAAGCCGTGGAGATCTACGGATCCGACGGCTGCCATGGCGTAGTTGCCGAGTGGGACACCCTGGAAATCAGCGGCGTCCAGAACCCGGCGCTCGCCGGCTATGTCGGGAAGACCATCAAGGAGATCGCCGCCGAGACCAACGAGGAACCGTTCGATGTCTTCGTGCGGATCCTCACCGAAGACCGCCTCGGCACCGGAATCCTGCAACACGTGGGTCACGAGGAAAACGTCCAGGCCATCATGAAGCACCGCACCCACACCGGCGGCAGCGACGGCCTCTTGGTCGGCGCCAAGCCACACCCCCGGGCATGGGGAACTTTCCCTCGTTACCTCGGCCACTACTCCCGCGATCTCGGATTGCTCAGCCTCGAGGAAACGGTCCATCACCTGACGGGCCGTCCCGCCGCACGACTCAAGCTCCACAACAGGGGCCTGGTCCGCGAAGGCTACGCGGCCGACGTCGTGCTCTTCGACCCGGAAACCATCCGCGACGAAGCCACTTTTGAGAATCCCCGCCAAGCCGCCAGCGGCATCCATTACGTCTTCGTCAACGGCGCAGCAGCGATCGACGGCGGCCGGCCCACCGGTGCCCGCGCCGGCCGTGCCCTGCGTCGAAGCCGTGACGGACTCACCCGAGAAGGAAGCAGTACCACCCAATGACTCCTGAAGAATTCATCCAGCAGCTCGAAGCCGACCGCACCCTCGCCGTGGTCCGCGCTCCGTCCATCACGGACGCCGCGGATCTCTGCCGGGCACTGGCCGACGGCGGCATCCGCAGCGTGGAACTGACGTTCACCACCCCGGATGCGCTCAAGCACGTCAAGCGCGCGGCAGAGACCGCGGCGGACCACGGTGCCGCCGTCGGAATCGGCACGGTCCTGACCGCAGACCAAGCCCGCGCAGCGATCGACGCTGGAGCCAGGTTCCTGGTAACACCAGGCATCCGGCCCGAGGTTGCAGCCGTCGCCGTGGCCGCCGGCATCCCGTTCAGCCTCGGAGCCATGACGCCCACCGAAGTGGCACAGGCACTTGACCTTGGGTCCGGCGTCGTCAAGATTTTCCCTGCCCGACAGCTTGGGCCGGCGTATCTGAAGGACCTGCAAGGCCCCTACCCGGGCATCCGCTTGTTGCCTTCAGGAGGCATCGACGCTTCCAACGCCAAGAGCTACCTCGACGCCGGTGCTGCCGCAGTCTGCTGCGGCACCAGCGTGGTCCCGCCCGCAGCAGTAGCTGCAGGCAACTGGGCAGACATCGCGGCCCGTGCCGCCGCGCTTACCGGCACCCTCAAGTAGGACTCACCCAGAAAGAAACCCCCATGAATGAATTCCTCGAATGGCTGCGGCACGACACCGCCGGCCTGCTCCTCCTGGCAGGCGCGGGCATTGCCCTCCTGCTGTTCCTGATCATCAAGGTCAAGCTCGAACCGTTCATCGCCCTGGTGGGAACCGGCGTGATCGTGGCGTTGGTGGGTGGGGTCTCAGTGGAAGCCTTGGTCGGCTCGGCCACCAAGAGCAGTGACGCCCTGATTGAGAAGGGCTTCGCTGGCATCCTCGGCCACATCACAGTGATCATCGGCCTTGGCACAGTGCTCGGTGCCATCCTCGAACGGTCCGGTGGCGCGGAAGTGCTGCTCGGCAGGCTCGTGAAGATCTTCGGCGAAAAGGGCACCCCGCTCGCGATGGGCATCACCGGCTTTGTGCTGGGTATCCCGGTGTTCTTCGATATCGGTATCTTCGTCCTGGCGCCGTTGGTTTACGTCGCTGCAATCCGCGGTGGCAAGTCGCTGGCACTCTACGCACTTCCATTGCTGGCCGGCCTCTCCGTGACGCACGCCTTCCTGCCACCGCACCCCGGACCCGTCGCTGCCGCCGGCCTTTTCCATGTTGACCTTGGCTGGATCATCCTCATGGGCCTTATCTGCGGTATCCCGGCCTGGTTCGCTTCCGGTATTTTGTGGGGCACGTGGATCGGCAAGCGCGTCATGGTCAATGTTCCCGAGGACCGGATTGTCCCCGAGGCCGAGGAAGCCAAGGGCCACGAGCCGTCCATTGGACTGGTGCTGCTGGCCATCGGCCTGCCCATGATCCTCATCCTCGGCGGCACTTTCGGCAACATCTTTGCTCCTCCCGGTGTATTCCGGGACGTCCTGCAGTTCTTCGGCAACCCGGCCATCGCGCTGACCGTCGCCGTACTGCTGGCCATGTGGCTCCTGGGCATCCGACGCGGCATGAGCTCCGCCGAACTCAGCGAAATCACCGGTTCATCGCTGCGTCCCGTGGGCATGATCCTGCTGGTTGTTGGCGCCGGTGCCTTCTTCGGCGCGGTTCTCTCGGCTACCGGTGTAGGAAAGGCTGTGGCCGACTCGCTGGCCCAGGCCGGCCTGCCGATCATCCTCTCCGCCTTCGTGATCAGCGCGGGCATGCGCATTGCGCAGGGCTCGGCAACCGTGGCGATCGTAACCACCGGTGGCATCCTGGCCCCAAGCCTTGCCTCCGGTTACTCCCAGCCGCAGCTCGCCCTGATCGTGGTGGCCATCTCCTCGGGCTCCATCATTGCCAGCCACGTCAATGACGGCGGCTTCTGGATCATCTCCAAGTACTTCAACATGTCCGTCAAGGACACCCTGAAGACCTGGACCGTGCTGGAGACCGTGTTGTCCATCGTGGGCTTCGCTATGGCGGCGCTGCTGTACACGTTCGTGAGGTAGCTGCTTCATGAGGTAGCTGCGGCCACCTCTGAGTGTTAAACAAAGAGCTCCGGAGTGCGTTATTGGGGGATACGCACTCCGGAGCGGTCTTTGAGCAGGTGCTTTCGCCGTCCTGCAGTAATCACTCTACGTTGGGCGCGACGGCATTGCCACCACCTCGAATAAGTACTTTCACTTTAGTTTTTACGGCCAGCTTCCTGGGGCTTTCTCTGCGGCACAATCAGCACGGGCCGGCGTTGGTGGTGGCTCAGCCAGGCCGCCACAGAGCCGTTCAAAGCCTCGGAAATGCGGTGGCCCAAGCCAGGTTCCGGCGTTCCAACAATGATCATCGAGGCATGGATATCCTCGGCGAGCCGGCCCAACGCGCGTGCGGGGTCTCCGGCGAGCAACCGCAAAGTCCAATCCGCTGAGCCGCCATCCATGGCCTCGCCGATGAGCTTGCCCAGGTCACTGCGAACAGCTGCGACGTCCTCGTCATCCTTCTCCGGATGAAGCGACATCCGGTGTGTCTCCCGCGCAGGGTCCCATTCCACGAGGTAGCTGGCCTCGTCCACGTACGCACAAACCAGCGGCACGCCGAGTTGTTCAGCCAGCGTCCGGGCCGTTTGCAGCACCTCCACATGCTGGTCGGGCAGGACGCCCACAACCAAAGGAATCCGTCCGCTGAAATTCTCCGCAGCCATACCTTATTGTTGCGCCGCGAGCAGTCCTTGAACAGGCTGTCTGCTCACCGACCTAGTTGGTTTGGGGTGGTTTGTTCCACGTCAGCCGAACCTTGAAATTGGACGCCGTGCTGGCCGATGCAATGAACGCCCCGGCCTCGGCGTGGAGGTCTATGCCGAACTCCACGCTGACCTCGTCAGGCCGGTTCTCCAGGCTCAAAAGCTCATCAATCACGCCCTGTACGGCGGGTCGGACATGCTCCAGGGCCCGCTGGAACGTCTGCTGCGCCCTCGCGAAAACGCCGGAATGATCCCCCGCATGATCGCCACCCCGGGTCACGATGCTCCCGGCTGTGCTCGCGACCTCCACAACTACCGTGCCGCCGTCGTCGGTGGTGAACTCAACCAGCCGGCTCACGGCGACGTTCCCGCCTTGGCAGCAGGCCCCGCTTCAGGTCCCGCTGCCGGTCCTGCTGCGGGGACAGTGCGGGGCCGCCGTGCCATCACGACGAACACCACGCCCACCGCGCAAAGAAGCATCAAATGCAGCAGCAACGGCAGCGCCTGCGACATGTACCAGCTCTCCATGAACACGCCTTTCCCTTGGATCCAGATGATCGGTTGCAACACAGTGGGCAGCAGGAGGAGCCACGCAAACGTCCGCCCGACCGGGTCCTTTAGGGCCAGGATGCCCGCCCAAAGTCCGAAGGCGGCAAGGATAAAACTGGCCACGACCGCGGTCACTTCCACCGTGTAGTTCAAGCCGGCGAGCCCAAAGATCGCAGCGGAAAGCACGACGCCGCTCATCGCAAGACGCGCTGGTACGGTCCGTCCAGGCAGCCCGGCGACCATGAGCAGCAGATAACCGAGTGGTGCCAGCAGGCCGTACAGGATCCGGAGCACGATGTCGCCGCCGTTGTCCTGCCAGTAAGCCTCGTCGAACCACATGAAGAACACCACGATGCACGTCCCCAAGCCACCAGCCACCGCTAAGGCGGCACCGGCCCACGCGAGCGGTGTCCAGGCGAGTGCTGGTTGCGGCGGTTTCGCGGATGGAATGCCCGACGCCGGGACCTGGGTGGGTGCCGGGATCCGCGTTGCGGGGGTCGCCGCTGGCCGCTGAGGTTCTGGCCGCCGGGGCCCTGGAGGCAGGTCCGCGACCGTATATGAACCTCTTTCCGGGGAAGGCTGCTTTGCAAGCTCCGGTTCTGGTGGCTTCGACTTCTCGATCTCGGCCCTTGCGGCGCTCGCAAGTCCGTCGGGGTCGGCCGCGGCCGGATCGAGCGTCGCAAGTTCAGCTGATACATCCACCACGGCTCCCCACGAGCCCAAAGACGAGTGGTAGCGGAGTTCGCCCTGGAGGTCGGAGATGCGTTGACGGCGCTCGCAGTCCTGACGGCGCCTTGCTGCTTCGGGGAATTCCGGATCGTCCTGCACCAGGGCAAAGCCGTCCGCCGCGGCCAGCCAATCGCCTGCCTCTTCAGCAGCGAGTGCCTCACGGTATGTGCGGGACATGTCCAGCCGGTGCTGCGCGCTCTCCCTTAGCGCCGTGGCGTCACGGTAGCCGGGCTCCAAGGTCAGGAGGTCATCGAACAATTCAACGGCTTGCTCGAAACGCCGTGCCCTTAACTCCGCGGAGGCCTGGACATAAAGGGCACGTAATTGGGCCCGCTTCATGGCCTGGTCGGCGTTGATTTGTGCCGCCTTCGCGGCGGCGCCGTCTCCCACGCCCGAGCTTCCCGGGGCCTGCAGCGGGACTGACGCTTGCCCGCCCGAGGTGGGTGCCGGCGTCGGGACCCCAGCTTGGCCGGCCTGCCCGCCCAAGGGGGGTGCCGGCGTCGAACGTGTTTCCGAAACCGCTGAGCGTGGTGTGCCACGCAGCGTAAAGAGTTGGGTGGAACCGCCGCGGACGTAGAGGGCAGGAGTGACCCATTCGAGTGTGCCGTCCGGGCTGGCCATGACCGAGATCCTGCCGACCCGTGCTGCCTCGTCCACAGTCCGGCCGTTGGCGATCGCAGCGTAGAAGCCATGGGCGAAGGCGATGGCCGCGGAGTCACTGATGGCGAATTGCATTGCCGCCACGGCGCCTATCCCGCTCCTGACCAACGAGGAAGCGGTGCCGGAAAAGAGGTCCGACTGGCCCATCTCGCCTGAGGAACAAGAGTTCAACACAACCAGGCGCGGACGTGGTGCAGCAACACTGAGCAAGGCCATGAGCCGCACCGCCCGGACCATCGCGGCCCTGCCATCCGGCCCCACCAAGGCGATCCTGCCTTCATCGGTCCGGGAATCGTAATCGCCGTGGCCCACAAAATGCACCACATGCCACGGGCCGGCAAGCAGCATGGACTGGACGTCGTCCCAGGTTCCGCTCCTGGACCACACCAGCTCCACCCGTCCCTCGGCTACAGGACCGGCCAACGCCCTGCTCAGGTGGTCCTTCTCGGCATCGACATCGAGGGTAGGAAGGTCCCTGGGCGAAGCGACGATGCCAAGGATCCGCAGCGGGGGAGCAACGTCCAAGGGATTCTGGTTGTAGTCAGGGGCAGGGATGTGCCGCAACAGGGGTTCTGTTTGGCAGAGATACGTCTCGGTTTCGGGGTCGAAGAGGGTCTCCCACGGCATGGTAGCCAATTCCGGGGCGGCAAGCCGCAGGACAACCCTGAGTTGCTGCCCTGCGTGTTGGGCCGCGCCCAGGCTGGCCCGGTACGTGCCGTAGACCTCGCGGGTGAACAACGCCTGGAACAACTGCTGACCAACTTCGCGGACTGCCATCTCGGCCACGGGCATGGTGCGGCGGGCAGCCACGGCAGAGGCAAGAACGGTCGCTTCAAGCTGGGGCAGCCGGTCCAGGATGCCCTCAACGTCCAAGGTGAACATCCCCGAAGCGTGGCCTCCCGCCGGAGCACGGACCACGTGCACCGTGTATTCGCCGCGTGCAGAGCCGGTATCGATCTCCAGCTCGATGTCACAGTCCATCGCGGATCCCTTGTGCGAGCGGGCGTCGGCACGGGTTCTTGAAACCTGTGCGCCAGCGTCCTAGGTACAGATTGGCCCTTCGCCGGATTCCCCACAAGACCCCGCGTTGACTCATCAAAGATGCCCGCGTAGCGGTATTCGAGGAATCATTTGAGAATGCCCGCGTAGCGGCGTGTCCGCCGGGGCTGGTGTCCGCCGCTTCGGCAGTGTGAGCCATGGAGCTTTCGATGAGTGAACGCAGGGCTGTCACCAAGGCGATTGCCACCCGTTATGCCCGCTCGGACCGGGCGGCGAAGAAACAGGTTCTGAACGAGTTGTGCGCGACGACGGGCTGGCACCGGGACCATGCCCGGAAGGCTTTGCGGCAGGCTCTGGTGTTGAAACCGGTCCGGCCGCGGGCGCCGCGGCCTCCGCTCTACGGGGAGCCGGTGATCGAGGCGCTGCGGTTCTACTGGGCGGTGCAGGGGACCCCGTGCGGGCGGCTGCTCGCAGCGGCCCTGCCTGATCTGGTGCCACGCCTGCGCCGGTTCAACGAGCTGCAGATCGATGACAGCACGGCGGCGCAATTACTGCGTATCGCACCGGCGACCATTGACCGCCGGCTCAAGCCGGACCGGGCAAAACTCGATCCCCGGGGCCGGTCCCACACCAAGCCCGGGACACTGCTGAAAGACTCCATCCCGATGCGGACCTGGGCCGAATGGGACGACGCGGTGCCCGGGTTCGTGGAAATCGATCTGGTGGGCCACGAGGGTGGCAACAGCCGGGGCGAGTTCTGTTTCACGCTGGATATCACCGACATTGCAACGGGCTGGACCGAGACCAGATCGGTGCGGAACAAGGCCCAGAAATGGGTTTTCGCGGCCATCAAAGACGCGACCGCCGCGTTCCCGTTCCCCATCCTTGGCATCGATTCCGATAACGGCACGGAGTTCATCAACTGGGAGCTGCTGGCCTGGTGCGAACAGGAGAGCCTAACGTTCACCCGATCCCGCTCCGGGAACAAGAACGACGGGGCGCACGTGGAACAGAAGAACTGGCACATCGTCCGCCAGACCGTCGGCTACCACCGCTACGACACCGCCGCCGAACTGGAACTCTTGAACCGGATCTGGGCGCTGCAGCGGCTGCTGACGAACCATTTCGGACCGCAACAGAAACTCCTCGCGAAGGTCCGGACCGGGGCGAAGATCACCAAGACCTACGACGCGCCCGCGACGCCCTACCAACGTGTCCTGGCCGATACCGGCACTGTCTCACGGGACGTGAAAACAAGACTGCGTCGTGAAAACAAGCCCTTGAATCCGGCCGCCATCCAGCGCCAGATCCAGGCCCTCAGCGCCGACCTCCTGACCCTGACCACCGCCAAACGCGCAGCCAAACCCCAACCAACCCTCCGGGCAAAACCAAATGATTCCACGAATCAACCCAGACGGGCATCTTGACATGATTCTTCGGGGACCCTGAAAGCCCTGCACTTATGCAGCGACACCTGCAGACGGGCAGCCCTTGTAGACAACCCGGCCCCGGCCTACGGTTAATCCGAAGGAAGGTGGTCTGCGATGGAAATCTTCATGTGGTGGCTGGACCTGCACTTGGACAGCAAGGAATGGCTACGCGAAAACCTGCGTGCCGAGGAACTTCCGTTGCAGGTCCTGCAGCATATTGCCGAGGCCGGCGGCCCTCATCCGGACAAAGTCAGTGGGGTGCTGACTGTGCAGGATTGGGACTTCATTGAGACGCAGTCGGAGTTCGTGGACTAAGGCCGGGCCAGCGTCGCGGACAGCCGGTTTACGTCTGCCCCGCTTACTTCTGCTGTAGAGGTTCTTCATGGAGGGCATTCTGGAATTGACTGACCATTTCCTGGCGGAAGGCATCGAAGTCTCCGGCCAGCGCCAGTTCAGCCAATTTCTCATGCTCAACAGCGATTTCGTGGAGGTCGCTGTACGTACGGTGATCGACCGCTAGGTACAGGCGCAGCTTGTTCTCCCACCCGTTCCACATGTTTTGCAGGGCGGTATTTCCCGAAAATTCGTAGAAGAGCCTGTGGAAACGAAGGTGGGCGTCAATGCTGCCGGGGATGTCATTGGTGTCGGTGGCCCGGTACAGTTCCTCGATGGTCTGCTTGAGCCGGAGCCGCTCGGGACCCCGCAGGGTGGGGGCTGAGAGCTCGGCAGCATAGGGCTCGACGAGTACCCGGATCGATGCAATTTCTGCGACGTCACGAGCGCTGACTTCTACGACGAAGGACCCCCGGAAGGGGACCTTGACTACCAGCCCTTCTTCCTCGAGCTTTGTCAGCGCTTCACGGAGCGGGGATCGACTGATACCGAGGTCTGCGGCGATGTGTGTCTCGCGCAGTTGTTCACCGGGTGGCACAGTTCCGTTCAGGATGGCGGTGCGGAGAACGCGGTAGACACCGTCCGGCGTCGTCATCCGCTGTTCCTGCCACGTGAACTTGCGGTCCATGTTCCGCCTCCCTTGTCGATTGTCGATTATACCGGCTTAGCTCGTCCTGAACCGTTCCGGGCGAACGAATTCCAGGCCGTCGAGCGACTGTTTACCGAGCGCCTCGTACGCGGCGATGTGGCCGAAGCCGGTGGCATTCTTGAAACCGCCTCCGGAGAAGCCTGTGGCGCAGTAGATTCTGCTTGACCCACCTAGCCAGCCCACCAGTGGATTGCGGTCTTCGCTGTAGAGGTCCGGGAAGGCATCGGAGCGGACGATGCTGGGAACCAGGCCGGGCAGGAACTCGGTGACGGTTTCCAACGTGTCGGCAATTTCGGCTGTTGACAGTTCCCTGGGGAAAGCATCGGGGTCCGTTGTCACCGTGCCTCGGCCGTCCAGGGTGGCTTTGACGGTAACGCCGTCAACGGCGGGTGCCCCGTACATGGAACGGTCCTCGTACATCCGGCTGAAGGTGGGGAACTTCTCCGGGGTGAACTGTGCTGCGTCGCGGGCAACGAACCAGCTCAGGAAAACCCTGCGGGTTTCAGTGTGCGCCTTCAAGTCATCAGGCATGAGCCGCCGGGACCAACCCCCTGAGGCGACGATGACGTTCTCGAAGGTCCAGGAGGTGTCCCCGGAGGTGACCACAACGCCGTCGTTCGTTTCCCGGATGCTGGTAACAGGAGTGTTGGCAAGGACCGTTGCCCCGTTGGCCTGTGCAGCTGCAATCGCTGCCGTTACCGCCCGGTCAGTCCGCAGGACGCCGGCGTTCGGGTCGAACACCGCGGAGTCGTCAGCACGGAGGTTGTGCTGGGGGTAGCGTTCGGCCATCTCCTCACGGTTCAGGATCCGGTGGGCAGCCCCATTGATCCGGGTAGTCTCCAGAACGCTGCGGAGGTATGGCCCATCGGTGGTGCCGATGGAGAGCCCGCCACAGCGGGTGAGGATGTCCTGTCCCGTTTCTGCCTCGAGTTCTGCCCAGAGATCCCGTGAGCGCTCCAGGATGGGATAGAGCGCGGGGCTGCCGCGGTAGATCATGCGGAACAGACGGGTATCCCCGCCTACGGCGCTGCGTCCATGGGCGGGGGTGTGTGTTTCGAAGCCGGCCACGGAATCGGAAAGGCGTGAAGCCTGCCAGAGTGCCATGCTTCCGATGCTGCCCAGGCCGATGACGGCGAGTTTTCCGTCCATGGCTCAGACCACCTCGAAATCTTCATGCATGAACAGCAGGGTGCCTGCTGTTTGACGGGTTTCGTGGGTTTGACGGGTTGCGCGGGTTTCGCGGGTTTCGGGGGCAAAGCCCATGCTTCTGTGGCTAATGGTTTGCATGAGGGGAGTACGTCTCCTAGTTGAGCTTGGCATCGGTGATAGCGCCGGATTCGAGGCCCCAATTCGAGAGGGATTTCTTGTATTCCGGGCTGTTCAGGACGGACTGGACGGCGGCCTGGAGGGCGGGGGTCAGGGGAGCGCCTTTCTTCAGGCCGATGGCCGTCAAGTCGCTGGAGCCGACGTTGACCTGGGGAGTCAGGATGGTGAACGATTTGGGCTGCTGCTTCTCGGCCCAGGCGAGGGAGGTTGTGTCGTAGAGGATGCCGTCGATCCGCTTGGACGCCAACTGTGTCAGGGCCTCCTGGACGTTGGGCAGGGTCACGGCGTTGATCGCGGGCTGCCCCTTGGAAGTGCAGGTCTGCTCCGAGAGGGCCGGGAGTCGCTTGAGTTGGCCTGTGGAGCCTGCTGTGACGGCAATGTTCTTCCCACACAGGGTTTCGTTGGTGAGCTTCAAAGGATTTCCCGCGGCCACGGCCACTGAGTTGCCGGCTTTGAAGTAGTCGATCATGTCCAGGACCTTCAGTCGCTCCGGCGTTGGTGCCATGGTGGTGACGGTGAAGTCGTACCGGCCACCGTCAATGCCAGGAATGATGGTGTCGAAGACGGTGTTCTCGAACTTCAGCTTCAGGCCGAGCTTCTTTGCTATCAGGCGGGCGATATCCGGGTTCAGGCCGATCGGCGTCGAGTTGTCTTCAGCAAGGAACGTCGTCGGCGGGTAGTGCAAGTCCATGGCGACCGTCAGTTCGCCCTTGTCCTTATAGGACGCCGGCAGGAGGCTTACGGCCTTTTCGTCGGGCTGGACGCCCACGGAGATATCGGCCGTTTTCGGATCTGTTGGGGACGTGCTTGTCGTCCCGCCACACCCGCTGAGGGCCAGCAGCAGTGCAAACCCTGCGGCTGCAGCCTGGATCTTGCTTATGGTCTTCATGGTGTGCCTCCGGGGGCGTTTCTCTATTCGTGTAGTCCGGCGAGCCTGCTGCCGAATCTGGCCAGGAGGGACGTCTTGGTGGAATCCTTGCGCTCTTCCCACTGATCAGCAAGACCGAAAAGCCGGTACATGCCGTGAACACCCATCCAGCGAATGGGTTCCGGTTCCCATTTCCGTGCGCGGTACCCAACCCAGGGGAGCGTGGTCCGTTCCGTTTGCCGTTCGAACGCCAATTCCGCGAGTGTCCGCCCGCCCACATAGGCGGCTGTAACGCCGTGTCCGGCATAGCCCGTGGACGAGCCAATTCCGGATGCCTGGTCCCATTGCACGCCGCCGTTCCAGTCGCGGGTGACGCCCAGGACTCCGGACCAGGCGTGGTCCACTTCGAGGTGGATGCCCGGGAAGAAGGACCGAAGCTTCGTGGAGATCAAGTCAACAGTTGACTGGGCTGTGGCACCGGCGCCGCCCGTTCCGGAGCCGTAGCGGTAGGGCCTTCCCCGGCCGCCAATGGCGATGCGTCCGTCCGCTGTCCGCTGCGAATAGATGAACGTGTGTGCGGAATCGCTGAGGCACTGAAGCCCGTTCCAGCCGATCTGCTGCCAGGCCTCGTCGGAGAGTGGCTTGGTCACGATCATCGAGGAGTTGATCGGTATCAAGGACCTGCTGCCCAGCAACTGACCGGAGTACCCTTCCGTGCAGATGAACGTTTTGGCCGCCGCGACCCGTCCATTGGCCAAGGTCAGGGTTTTGCCGTCGATGCTGGTTATCCGGCTGTTTTCGTAGATCGCCACCCCCATGGACGTCAGGGTGTCCGCCAGGCCGTAGACAAGTTTTGCCGGATGAATGCGGGCGCAGGGCTTGTAGAAGAGCCCGCCGTGGACGGTGGAGATGTTGATCCTGCTTTGGAATTCGTCCCGGTCGAGCAAGTGGACTTCGTCTTCGGTCAACCCGTACTTCCAGTCGGCGTCACGCCGGGCTACCAGCCGGCCCAGCCCCGCCTTGGTGTGGGCAGCGACGAGCGCGCCGCCCTTGTGCTGGTCCGCGTCGATTCCCTCGGCCTGAAGGATATTAAGGACGGAGTCGACGCCGGCCACGAACTCCTGCTGCAATGCCCGGCTTGCGTCCAGCCCTTGTCCGGATGCGCGGGCGAAGGTGGCCCGGTTTCCCGGGGGCATCGCCGAAAGCCAGCCGCCGTTTCGCCCGGAGGCTCCGTAGCCGACCTGTTCCGCTTCAAAAACCGCCACCGAGAGTGAGGGCTCGAGCTTCTTGGCGAAGTATGCCGCCCAGAGGCCTGTGTAGCCACCGCCTATGATTGCCAGATCCACGGAGCCTTCGCCTTCGAAACGCGGGTACGTTGGCCGGTTTTCTGCGAGTCCGGCCATCCAGAAGCCGAGGTCTCCGTTTCGGGGTGTTGCTGTGAGGGCTTTCATCTTGTCCTACTTTGTGGGGAGTTGGTGAGCCAGTGGAAGGCGGTGCGATGCTTAGAAAGCGGTGTAACCGCCGTCGACGGGCAGTACAGCGCCCGTGATGTAGGACGATTCCGGGGACGCCATGAAAAGTATGGCGTCGGCAATTTCTTCCGGAGTGGCCAGGCGCCGGAGCGGGATCTGCCCCTCGCGTTCTGCCCGGTAGGCCTCGGGATCGGGCCTGCGCTGGAACGAGGCCTCGATGACGGGGGTGACGGTCAGTCCCGGCGCGACGACGTTGACGCGGATGTTGCGGGAGGCCCACTCGATTGCGGCTCCCTTGGCGAGCATGATGAGGCCGCCCTTGGCCGCGGAGTAAAGGACTTCATCGGGCTTGCCAACCATGCCCAGCCGTGAACTGACCAGGACGAACGAGCCTCCCGTAGCAGGCATCAACGGTGCAAAGTGCTTCATCATCAGGAAGGCGCTGAGGAGGTTGCTGTGGAGCACATTCCTGGCATCCTCATACGCCATCTCCGTCAGCGGGCCGCTTACCTGCAGACCATGGTTAAGGACGACGACGTCCACGGTGCCGAACGCTTCGGAGGCCTGGCGGGCGAGACCTTCGACGAATGCCTCGTCATTGAGATCTCCAGGGACGTACACGTCATCGGTTTGGGCGCTGTCGAGTTGCTCCCTGCGGCCGGTGAGCAGCAGCCGGGCGCCTTCGCGGCGGAAGTGGGAACCCACTGCTTCCCCGATTCCGCTGCTGGCGCCGGTTATGACGGCAGTGGTCTTATCAAGTCTCATGATGGTCGTTCCTTGGTCGGTAAGTTGCTTGGTTGCGGGCTGGGGCGGACGTACGGTTCCCACGAATCAGCTCAGGAATCCGCGGGCATCCACCCGCCACCGTTCCAGCGATGTTCCCGTGCTGTCAGTGACGATGTACTCCTCGAAATTGACCACGACCGGGCAAACATGGTTCGGCACGATCGGGAGAACCTTGCCGACGCCGGGATGGAAATCGCCGGCAGGCAGGGGGAGGAAGCCGTGGTACTCGTTGAGCTTGGAGAGAACGGCCGACGTCCCGGGGACAGCGCCATAGCCGATCTGGGGACTGCCTTCCCGGCCTAGTGCCTTGGTGCCTACATCGAGAATGACCTGATCGGGAACCCAGTCACTGACCACTGTGCCGGCGACAAACAGGGCGATCTGGTCTTCGGTGCAGGCCCCGAGCCGCATGTTGTTCAAGTCATTGAACACGTATTCGCCGGGCCTGATCTCGGTAATCACGTTGCTCGTGGCGTACTCGATGGTGGGTGTTGAGCCGGCGCTGACGACGTCTGCGCCGATGCCCACAGCGCTGAAGCTCCGCACCGCTGTGGTGAGCGCGGCTTCCTGGTCCATGGCGGCACGCTGGCGGGCGTCCGGGCTGGCGCTTCCATGACCTGGATAGGTGAAGACGCCCACCGGCACCAGTCCCCGCCTCCGGGCGGCGGCGGCAAGTTCGCCGGCGAACTCGGGTGGTGCGCCGGAACGACGCGCACCGCAGTCCACCTCGATGACAACCTGCAGCCGTTCGGCCTCGGATCCCATCGCATCAGCAAGGGCATCGATCGCCGCGAAATTGTCGACGCCGACCCGCAGCCGGGTGGTTACCGCAAGTTTGCGGATGCGAAGGCCTTTCGTTCCCGAAGGCCAGATGGGGTAGGCGATAAAGATATGGTCGAAGCCGGCTGCGGCGAAGACTTCGGCCTCACCAACATTGCCTGCGGTGATTCCCACAGCTCCGGCCTTGACCTGGCGACGGCCGATTTCGACGCATTTGTGCGTTTTTACATGCGGTCTGACATCAAGGTCCTGCTGGGCAGCAAAGGCCTGCATGCGGTCGATATTGTCCTGCATAACGTCGACCAGCACGATCGGCGCCGGGGTGTCGACCCGTTCGACCAGAGCGTTGAATGCTCCCTGGATACGGTTCACGCTGTTCTCCTCATGAATTTACCGCCAACATGTCCGTGCCTAAGCGGCTGTGCAGATCATCTGGATCTCTACAGGAGTGTTGGCCGGCAGCCCGGCGACGCCAATTGCTGTGCGGGCGTGCCGGCCGTTCTCTCCCAACACTTCGATGAGCAATTCGCTGGCCGCGTTGGCGACCCGCGATTGCAGGCCGAAGTCCGGCGTGCTGGCCACGAACACCAGCATCTGCACGATC
Source organism: Arthrobacter sp. 1088 (assembly GCF_031455315.1). Lineage (NCBI taxonomy): Bacteria > Bacillati > Actinomycetota > Actinomycetes > Micrococcales > Micrococcaceae > Arthrobacter > Arthrobacter sp. 1088. The sequence continues at coordinate 311,657 of NZ_JAVDSM010000005.1, read as the reverse complement.
CGGACCCGGTCCAGGTCTCCTACCGCCTGCACAGCCGCGGCAAGGCAATTGAGCGCGGCATGGCGGGCGAGCTCCCGCGCTGTCTCCAGCCCCACGTCCCGGCCGACGACGCCTTGGCCCAGCAGGACGCCGTCCTTGTATGGCAGTTGGCCAGCGATGTGGATGCTGGAACCCACCGCGCGGTGGTCCACGTAGTAAGGGCTATCAGCAAGGGTTGGAAGCTCCAGGCCCATGGCCCGGAGTCGATCCAAAGCCGAGCCCGCCGTAGTGACGCTCATCTGTAAACGAGTCCTTCTTAGGAAGCAGCAGGACGCGGAAGGCCGAAGAGGACGGGGAGCTCGGCAATGTCGGTGATCCGCTCGTAGCCGAGCCAGTGCTCGTCGTGTTCGAAGCCGCGATCTACATACACCTTGTTCTTGATGCCCAAGGTGGCTGCGGACCGCAGGTCGTACATCGGGCTCGCGGAGACGTGCACAATCTCGTCGGGCGTGACGCCAAGCTTGTCGAACATGTACTCAAACGCTCCGAGACGGGGTTTGTACATGCCCATCTGCTCGGCGCTGATGACGCTTGCGAACGGAGCTTGGAGGTTTTCCGAAAGCCGCTCGGCATGCGCGGTGTCGCTGTTAGTGATGATGGCCAGGGGGACTGCCTCGGCCAGGCGGTTCAGGGCCTCGGTCACGCCCGGGTACGGGCCCCACGTGGGGACAATTTCGTAAACCGCCCTTGCGTCGGCCGCGCAGTATTCAAGGCCGAGCCTGCGTGAGGCGCGTTCCATGGAGTTGGCGATGATTTGGTGGAAGGGCTTGTAATCGCCCATGCACTCATCGATCCGATATGCCTTGGTGGCCTGCAGGTATTCATCGGCGAGCTCCGCCGGCAGGCGTTCGCCCAGGACCGCACGGGTCGCGTCGGCTATAGCGAACTTGATCAGTGTTCCGTTCATGTCGAACGTTGCGAACTTCGGCTTGATGTCGAATGCCATTTTTTCCTCCAGTTTGATTTTGTTTGGTCTCGTCGATTGTCGACGAGAGCACGTTGAGAAGTACCGTCGATTGTCGACAATACTCGGGTTGGTTGTAGATTGTCAACGGATTGGTCCCGAAAAGTGCTGGGCCTATTCAACTAGGATTTGCTGATGACCGGAGAAATCATTGATGAGCGCTTTACCGATTCAGCACTGAACCCTGCCCTTTGGGTTGAGCACTACCTTCCCCAATGGACCGAGCCGGACCGGTCCCGGGCCCGCTACGATTTCGACGTTGACGGATTGCGGTTGCGTATTGATGCCGACCAGCCTGCCTGGCGTGAAGCCGACGGTCCCTTTCGGGTCAGTAATCTCCAAACGGGAACCTTCTCCGGGGGCCTCGGGACCACGCGGGGAACACACCGCCACCGACTCGATGGACTGCAGGTGGTGACTCCCCAGCCGACACGCCGGTTATGGACCCCAGTCACGGGAGAGGTCCAGGTAAGGGTGAGCGCAAGCGCGGACCCGACCTGCATGCTCGCAATATGGTTGGTGGGATTTGAAGAGTCCAGTCCGGCCGACTCCGGGGAGTTGTGCATCGCTGAACTTTTCGGTGACAAGATCGCGCCAGACAGCAGCACTGTTCGAGTCGGGATCAAGGCACACCACGATCCCCGGCTGACCACCGACGTCCGGGACATCCAGCTGCCCATTGATGCCACCACGCCGCACACATACGGTGTGCGCTGGTCCGGGACCGGGGCGGAGTTCTCCGTTGACGGACACGTCATCATGTCCAGCCCACAGGGTCTCGCCTACGAGCAGCAATTGATGATTGATCTCTTTGAATTCCCCGCTACGGAGCAGCGCGAAGCAGAAAACTATCCAAAGACCGCGCGGGTTCATTCCGTGGTTGCTACTGGGCTTCGAGCATAGATTCCCGGAGCCGGGACTGGACCAACGCCAGTCCCGCATAGGCCGCTCCCTGGGCCACCGAGAGTCCGACGACTTGCGGCACCACGGTGATCCCAGGGACTACCGGAAGGATTTGCGCCAGACGCCTGAGTGCCTCAGGAAGGACTTCGTCCACAAGCGGACTCAGGCGGCCCACGAAATATACGGACTCCGGGTCAAGCGTCACGGCAACGGCACCGACGGCGGCGACCACCGCCGTCGTAAATGCCTCAAGCACCTCCGCGCGGGACGCCGCATCCTTCGGTTGGGACCAGAGCGCTTGGATGTCGTCCAGGTCCAGTCCCCGTCCACTTGCGAATTGGAGGAGTCCCTTTGTGCTTAACAGTCCCTCGAGTGTCTCGTTGCCAACGCCGGCGAACAGAACCTCACCAAGGTGGCCGAAAGCCGAAGTCCGGCCCTGTGCGATTTCATGATCAGTGCAACTGGCGAAGCTCAGCTCCGTACTCAGCATGAAGAGAACAGCGTTTCCTATGGTCGCGTCACCCTTCAGGATCCCCCGGAGGGATGCGCTGGCATCGCTCTCAAGCACCACGGGAGCCTTCAACCGATCTTCAATCGTCTCTTGAAGAATTGCCGTACCCGTCCGGATACGGCCAGGCAGGGCGGCGACGATTTGGCGCAGTGGCCCCTCGGCGGAATCGCTGGTATCCACAATCAGGTCCAGCAACCACCCGGCGATGGCTTCTTCATCGCCGCCCTCCAAGCTGGGCACGATCACATGCCTGACCTCGCGGCCCCGCAGGTCCGTCACCAGGACGCAAGTGGTCCGTGCTCCGAACGAGATGCCCACAACATGCCCCGCCGTGCCGGGCACATCCAGATAGGTGGAGGGCCGGCCACGACGCGCAACAGCGTTGACTCCCTGTTCGACGACGAGACCGTCGTAACGAAGCTCATCCACCTTCCGGGATACCGTGGCCTGGCTTAATCGTGTCAGCTCGATGAGCCTGGTACGCGTCAAGGGCGCCTCTGAAAGGACAGCATCAAGAACCCAAGCCTTGGTGTGGTCCCTTGCGGTGGGATTGGTACGCATAGCACAACCTTAATGAGATATCAGAGCGAAGCCGGGACGTGTGGGGGCCGGTACTAGCGGATCTTGGCCTCAGTAATAGCCGATTCTCCCAGGCCCCAGTAGTCCAGGGACTTCTTGTATTCGGGGGATTCCAGGACGGATTGGATTGCTTTCTGGAGTGCCGGGGTCAGGGGGGACCCCTTCTTCACGCCCATGGCGACATTGGTATCAGTGCGGGTATCCATGCGCGGCTGCAAGGTGGTGAAGTGGTTGGGCTGCTGATCGTTGGCCCACGCCAGGGCACTGGCATCGTAAAACACAGCGTCGATCCGCTTGGAGTCCAGTTGTGTCAGGGCTTCCTGGACGTTGGGCAGGGTGATCGCGTTGATGGCGGGCTTGCCCTGGGAGGTGCAAGTCCACTCCGAGACATTGGGCAGGTGCTTCAGTTGCTGCGTTGAGCCCTTGGTCACGCCAACGTTCTTGCCACAGAGCGTGTCATTGGTCAGGTTGAGCGGGTTGTCCTTCGCTACGGCTACTGCCGAGCCTCCCTTGAGATAGTTGATCATGTCCAGCACCTTCAGCCGCTCGGCTGTAGCGGACATGGTGGTGGCTGTGAAGTCGAAGCGGCCGCCGTCGATGCCGGGAATGATCGTGTCGAACGCCGTGTTCTCGAACTTCAGCTTCAGGCCCAGCTTCTTTGCTACCAGGCGGGCAAGATCCGGGTTCACGCCAATGGGGGTTTTGTTGTCTTCGGCGAGGAACGTCATCGGCGGGGAGCTTAGGTCCATCGCGACCGTCAGTTCGCCCTTGTCTTTGATGGCCTTCGGCAGCAACGCCACCGCGTCTGCGTCCGGCTGGACACCCTCTGAGATGTCACGGGTGTTCTGGGTCTTCGGAATCTCCGTCGCTTCAGTGCCTGTTGCGGCGCCACCGCATGCAGTCAGGGCCAACAGGACAGCGAGCCCCGCAGCAGCTGTTTGGATCTTGTGTGTCGTCTTCATGGTGCAACCTTTCAAGTGATTTCGGCTGGTGTAATACACAGAGTGCTTTCACGGTGGAAGGCACAATCCCCAAGCATTTGGTGGGAGCGCCAGGCTGGCCTGTTTGTTGCGCCCCTGTTTGTTGTTGCGACCTAGCGCAGAGCCTTGAAGGCACGGCCCATTCCTTCGAGCAGGCGATCGGCGTCGTCACTGGAAAAGGGCATTGGCGGACGGATTTTCAGGACGTTGCCCTGGGCTCCGCAAGCCGAGATCAGGATCCGGTCCTGCCGGAGGGCATTGACTATGCCGGCGGCAGCCTCCCCATTGGGTGCGAGGGTGGATCGATCGGTCACGAGGTCGACGCCGATGAAGAAGCCGCTTCCACGTACCTCTGCCACCTGGTCCAGATTCCGGGTGAGATCCTCCAGTCCAGTGAGGATCTTTCTGCCAACCTTCAAGGCGTTCTCCATGAGTGATTCGTCCCGGATGACGTCCAGGACGGCCTGGGCCGCCGCTATGGCTACTGAATTTCCGCCGAAGGTGTTGAAGTAGCGGATGTTCCTGCCGAACTCCTGCAGCAATTCGGGCTTGAAGATTGCTGCCGCGACGGGAATGCCGTTACCCATGGGCTTGCCGATGGTCACGATGTCGGGGACGATTCCGTGGCGCTGGAAGCCCCACCATTCCTCACCGGTACGGCCGAATCCTGGCTGTACCTCGTCTGCGATGTACAGGCCGCCCACGGCATGGATCTCTTCGATGATGGGGCGGAGGAAGCCTGTCGGGCCAGCGAAGACGCCGTCGGAGGAGAAGATGCTGTCGGCGATGAAAGCAGCCACTCCGATGCCGTGCCGGTGAAGGTCGGCGATGGCTGCACGCACCTGGGTACGCAGGTGATCCTGCAGCGAGCCTTGATCAGATGAGTAGCGCAGGGCGTCGGGGGCGTCGATGACCCGCACGTTCGCACCCAGGGGCACACCCTTGCCCAATGAAGGTGAGAACGACGAGACCTCGGCAGTAAGGCCGTGGTATGCGCCGGCGGTGACGATGATGCCCTGCTGTCCGGTCACATATTTTGCGACGCGCATCGCGAGGTCGTTGGCCTCTGATCCAGTGCAAGTGAACATGACATGGCCAAGCTCGGCGGGGAACGTTGAAAGCAGCTGTTCCGAGTAATCCAGGATGGATTCCTGGACGTAGCGGGTGTTGGTGTTCAGCGTCTGCATCTGCTGGTGGACAGCCTCAATGACACGCGGGTGGCCGTGACCTACAGAGGGAACGTTGTTGTAGACGTCGAGATATTCATTGCCGTCCCGGTCAAACAACGTGACACCCTTGCCCCGAACAATTTCCAGTGGCTCGTCGTAGAACAGTCTGTAGCCGGGCCCCAGACTCTTGTCCCGGCGTCGAATGCTCTTCTGTATCTGGTCCGGGAGCTCGTCCAGGCGGCTGGGATCGAAGCCATTGATCATGGCCCGGGAGGGCTTGCGGATTGGGGAAGTGCCCATGTTTTCTCCTGGAAGCTAGGGGGTCGGTTCAAGGTGTGCAAGAAAGTTCTGGTGCCGGGGCCGCGGCGGTGGACGCGAGCCGGTCCCAGTCAGACTTTGAGTGGGAGAGGAGATAGTCGCGCCTTTGCGGCAACTGGCTTGCGCGCCATTGGGTTATCAGGGCCCGCAGCAGAAGGCGCGCCTGGGCGGAGACGATCAGGGCTTCCAACTCCTGCCCCGGCAGGGGGCGGATGCTTCGATAACCGTTCATGACGTGGAGTGCTTGCTCCCAGGGGCTGGCCGGGTCGGCACCCAGGAGATTGGCCATGGTGACGCTGATGTCGAAGATGACGGGGGTTCGCACGACGTCTCCGAAGTCGATAATCCCGGTGACGTAATCGGGCCTGCCGGGATTGACGAGGACATTGAACGGACTGAAATCCCCGTGGACAACCTGGGACGCCAGCGTGCCGAGGAGCGGAACCACCTTTTCGTCGAACTGATCGAAAATGTCCTCTGCGAGGGAGCGTTTTTCCTTCTCATCGACATAGTCAAGAAGGGGGCGCATCCGGTGGAAATGCTTAAGATCCCAGAGGAGCAAGCGGTCCGCGCGGGGATGCTCGAAATCCTGCAAAGCAAGCCCCAGGCGGGCCAGGCTTGAGCCCACCAATCGCAGCTGGCCAGCGGACGCGTCCTGATTGGCCAGCAGGTCCCCAGGCAGGAACTGCATCACCCGCAGTACCCGGTCATAGGCTCCCGTAGGCGCCGGGATGAGGACTTGCGGCTCTCCGCCAAGGCTCCTGACGAGACGCTGGACTGGAAGTTCGGGGGCAGTCCGTTCCAAATGCTCCATGCAGGCCGTTTGAAGGTGGACGATCACTGGGTCCTCATCCGAGGGAGAGATCTTCACCAGATACGTTTCGTCCCCGTCCCGGAGCCGGAAAGTCTCGTCCTTCTCGGTGGGAATCCTAACCAGCGTTCCCTTCAGGCCGTAGAACTGTTCAAGCAGCTCCAGGACGGCGGGGTCAGCGAGCTGCGGATGTTCCGCCAGGAGTCCACTCTCTGATGCCACTGCTTGGATAAAAGCAGAATCGCTCATTTCACCCTTTCATCGACGGAGAGCCGGCAAGCGGTTAGAGGCCGAGGTGCTTGTTGATCTCGTCCAGGGACTTGACCGCGTTGTAGTCGTAGCCGCCGGTGATGGGGTCGTAGCCGCGGTCCAGCACCCAGAGGTTGCGGAAGCCCATGTCGTGCATCGGATGCATGTCGTACCGGGTGTGCGAGGCGATGTGAAGGAAGTCTTCCGGCTTGGCGTTCAGGGTGTCGAGCATGTACTCGAAAGCTTGGTACCGCGGCTTGTAGGCCTGGGCCTGTTCGGCGGTCAGCACGGCATGGAAGTCAGCACCGAGCTTGGGGATGCTGATCTCCAGGAAGCTGTCGTCGGCGTTGGACAACGCCACCAGCTTGTAGTTGTCGCCCATGAGCTTCAGCGGCGCCGGTACGTCGTCGTGGGCATCAAAACCGCGTACAGCGTCAGCGAACTCTGCCCCTGCGCCCGGGGTTGGGCCTATGCCAAAAAACTTGCAGACCCGGTCGAGGGAATTCTGAAGGATCTGCTCGTATGGCTTGTAGTCGCCAAGGACCTCGTCGAAGCGGTATCCGCGGAAAACCTTCTTGAACGCAGGCCACTGCTCTTCAGGCAAACGGCCCGCGAGCAGGCGGCGGGTAGTGGAGTCGGTATCCCAGTTGATCAGTGTGCCGTAGATGTCAAAGGAGATGTACTTCGGGCGGGAGCCTGTAGTGGCCATGGTGGGTCCTTTCAGTGGAGGTCCAGCGGGAGGGAGCGCTCGCTCGTTTCAGGCAATGGGCCTTCTGATGCGAGCGAGTGGAGGTTTTTGATTCACTATGAATCTAAATCGCCTACTGTCAATTGTCAACAATTTCTGCGAGATTTGTTGAGCGTCTCAGCGCCAGAGCATCGCCACTGAACGTCACACAACCCGGCACATCCAAATCCAGCCAAGCAACGTCCTACCCTTGGATCGTGACTTTTTCCAAGATCCGCACGGCCGCCGCGAACTCCCTCGCCGCCGCTGGTCTCCTGATTACCCTCGCTGCCTGTTCCACGCCGGCCGCCACCCAGCCAAGCGCCTCCGCCCCCGCCTCTGAAGCAAGCGCTTCAGCTACTGCTGCCGGGCCCTGCAGCGGCGTGAAGGTCATTGTCGATTCCGGCGCCCTGAAGCAACCCGCCGCCGACACGACCGTTTGCGTGGCAGTGGATGCGCCGACGACCGCTGCCAAAGTGCTCGATGAGGCCAAGGTGAAGACCGAAGGCACCACCCAGTACCCCACCGAACTGGTGTGCCGGGTCAACGGCGTGCCGGCTGCCGACTTCGACATCACCCACAAGGGCGGCACATACCGCGAAGAATGCAGCAAGATGCCCGCGGCCTTTGCCTACTGGTCCATTTGGGTCAAGCCCGCCTCCGGTGACTGGGCCTACGCCCAGGAAGGCCTCGCCACCCAACAGGTGAAGCCAGGCGAGAGCCTCGAACTGCTGTACACCATCGACGGCGCACCGGCCGCACCCAAGGTATGACCTTTCGACCCGCGCCGTTACGCGCTGCCGCGGCGCTTGCCGTCGTGTTCATAGCGGCGCGGGTCATCTACCGCATCCTTTTCAACGGCGCGGGCACCGTTGGGCCGGTACTGCTGGAGTTGCCATCAGTGCGGCTGCCCGCCCCATACGCCCACGTGGTCTTCCTCGGCCCAGTAACATCGCCTGGTCTGTGGGAGGCGGTTGCTTCAGCCCTGCCGATTGCCGGGATCATCTTCGGCTTCGGACTGCTCAACTCCTTCGTGGACGTGGCAAGGGGCTTCATGCGGCTGGCCCGCGGCGGTCCATTCCAGGGCATAGCCCGCACACTCGTGGTGGCTTGGGCTGCGCTCCCCGCGCTCGCCGACGCCGTTGCCTCCGTCCGCTTGGCCTTCCGGCTGCGGGGTGAACGCCTGGGCCCGCGAGCCCTTGTTCCCGTACTCGAGCGAACTCTTGAGCACGCGAGCCGCGTGGCCGCAGCCTTGGAATTGCGCGGCTTCGGGAGCAAGGCGGCTCACCAACCCGCCAGCGATCCCGGGTTGCCCCTTGAGATCAGGAACGCCCAATTCCGCATCGGCGATACGCGGCTGCAGGTCGAAAAATTCAAGCCAGTCCCCGGGACAGTAACGGTAATTACCGGACCCACCGGCTCCGGTAAGTCCACCATCCTGCGGGGTGTAGCGGGACTGCTTTCACACGTCGACGGCGGAGAACTCACTGGCACGGTCCGTGTCGCCGGAGTGGACCGTGCCGGAGCGCCGCCGCGCGATACTGCCGGCGTCGTAGGCGTTGTCCTGCAAAACCCGCGCGCGGCATTCGCCAGCACCCGCGTCCGGGACGAAATCTCGCTTTCCCTTGAACTGCGCGGCGTTGCACCCGCCATCGCCAAGGCCCGCACGGTGGAGGTCGCGGAGTGGATTGGAGTGTCTGCGCTCCTGGACCGGAACCTCAACTCCCTCTCGGCCGGCGAGGCAACGCTCGTGGCAATCGCCGCCGCCGTGGTGGAGCGCCCGGCCCTGCTCCTGGTTGACGAGCCGCTTGCTGACCTCGACACCACGGCCCGCGCCCGCGTCATAGCCGTACTCGACACCCTCGCCCATGGATCGGGCATCTGCATCATTGTGGCTGAGCATCGGGCGGAGCCGCTGGTGCCTGTCGCCGATTCGTGGTGGAGGATTCACGACGGCGGCTTGGTAGCAGGCGCCGCGCCAGCACGTTCGCGCCCGGGTGGGATCCGACCGACGCCGGCGTCCGTACCGTCACCGGAACACCCGCCCGTGCTGACTGCTGTCAAGCTCGCGGTGCACCGTAACGGCAAGCCGCTCGTCCGCGAAGCCTCCCTGGCCCTGGGCCGTGGCGAAGTGGTTGCCTTGGTCGGACCCAACGGGGCCGGGAAGTCCTCGCTCCTGGTGGCCCTCGCGCTCGGTGAAGGAACCAGCGGCACTGTCGACGGCGGCCGGGTCGCCTTGGTTCCAGACGCCTCAGACGACCTTTTCACGCGGGACACGGTGGTTGCCGAACTCCGGGCGGCAGATCGACGCGAAGCGCGCGCCCGGCGTAAATCCGGCGGGAATGGCTCGGACAGGACCGTGCCAGAACCGGCAGCGGCACGCCTGGCCCGATTGCGTGATGACGTCCGGATTCCAACAGGAAACGAGCACCCGCGGGACCTGTCGGCCGGAGAGCGCCGTATCCTCGCCATCGCCCTTCAGACCGCCGACGATCCCCCAGTCCTCCTTATTGATGAGCCCACCCGTGGGCTCGATCCGGAGGCCCGCGCAGGCGTCTCGGCCGCCTTGCTCGCGTTGGCGGACACCGGCGCGGCGGTCCTGATCGCCACACATGACCTCGATTTCGCCCACCACCTGGGCGCCCGGATCGTGCAGATGGACGACGGCGTGGCACCGGCCCCCCAAACCGAAGTCGTACTCCCATCCGATAGCGACGCCGGCCCGGCGACCTCCACACCCACGGCAGCAGAGAAGCCCGGAGCCATCGGGAACGTTGAGGCCTCCCAGTTCATCGACGGGGCAAAAGACACCCGACCGGCAAATGCTGCTACCCCAAAGAGGGCCCACCACCTCCGTTTGCCACGGGCCTTGGAGATCGCGATTCTCGCGGCTGCCAACGTTTTGGCACTGGGCGCGTTCTGCTGGCCATTGCTCGCGTCGGCCCTGCCCGAGGATGCGGCTGCGGCCGTGCCTTTCGCCGCCCTGGCGATTGCACCCCTTGCCGTTGTCGGCATTATCGTGGCCCTGGACGGCTCGGTCCGTTCCGCACACACCGTGGCCCTGCTGGGCGTCCTGGCCGCCGTCGGTTCGGCAGTTCGCGTGGCGAGCACCGGCGTCGGGGGAGTCGAAGCAGTGTTCATCCTGCTGATCCTGGCCGGCCGCGCCTTCGGTGCCAGATTCGGAATGCTCCTTGGCGCGGCCACGATCGCGGTCTCCAGTGCACTGTGGAGCGGCATAGGCCCTTGGTCGCCGTTCCAGATCTTCGCCTGCGCATGGGTGGCGGCGGGGGCGGGCCTGTTGCCGCGCAGGTTTCGCGGACGAGCTGAACTATGGATGCTTTGCGGCTACGGCATCGTGGCGTCCTACGTTTTCGGTCTGCTCACCAACCTGTGGTTCTGGCCGTTCGCCGTCGGTGCCGGAACCGGCATTTCCTACGTGCCCGGCGCACCACTGGCCACCAACCTCAGCAGCTTCCTGCTCTACTCCCTTTTGACCTCGACGGCGGGATGGGACACCTTGCGCGCCATCACTACCATCATCGGAATCTTTGCGGTGGGACGGGCTATCCTCGCCGCTTTCAGGCGGGCGAAGCCGGTCTCCGGCCCGGGCGTTCGAACTACCCGGGCTGAGGACGCGGGGTCCAGGAAGACGGGCATGAAGAATGACCGTCCCCAACGTCCCCAACCCAAAGGCCCGCACCAACTCACACCTTGAAGTACTTGGCCTCCGGGTGGTGGAACACGAAAGCATCCGTTGACTGCTCCGGGTGGAGCATGAGTTCATCGCTGAGGATCACGCCCATCCGTTCGGGCTTCAGCAACTCCGTGACCTTGCGGCGGTCCTCCATGTCCGGGCAGGCCGGATATCCCAGGGAGAAGCGTGCACCGCGGTAGTCGAGCTTGAAATAACCGGCTTTGTCCTTGGGCTCTTCGGCTGCGAAACCCAGCTCGGAACGGATCCGCGCGTGCCAGAATTCAGCCAGTGCCTCGGTGAGCTGCATGACCAGGCCATTGAGCTCGTAATAGTCGCGGTAGTGGTTTCCCGCGAAAAGCTTGGAAGTCACTTCTTCGATCTTCGAGCCGGCGGTGACCAGCTGGATCGGCAGGAGGTCGATCTGGCCCGATTCCCGGGAGCGCACGAAGTCGGCGAGGCACAAGTGCCGGTCCCGGCGCTGGCGTGGGAAGTCGAAGCGCAGGCGCTCGGTGCCGATGGGTCCGCCTGAACCACCATCGGGGGCGAGCAGACCGGGGATGCCGAGGACGCCGTCGTCGTCCTCACCGTGGTGCAGCACCACCACCTGTTCGCCCTCGGACACAACGGGGAAATAGCCGTAGGCGACCGAAGCGTCGAGCATTCCCTCGGCAAGGATCCGGTCCAGCCAGTACCGCAGACGGGGCCGGCCTTCAAGTTCCACCAGTTCGTCGTAGGAGGCGCCGTCGTCTCCCCGCCCAGGTTTGAGCCCCCACTGGCCCATGAAGGTTGCGCGCTCATCGAGCAAAGCAGCATAGTCGTGCAACGCGACGCCGCGCACAATCCGCGTGCCCCAGAATGGGGGAGCGGGGACAGGGTTTTCGGCGGTGACGTCGGACCGGCCGGGCATTGCCTCCGGTTCGGTCACCGTGAACTTCGGGCCACTCTTGTGGATCCGCTTCTTCAGTGGCGGAAGGCCCACCGCGTCAGGGTCAGCGCCGCGGGCCACCTGCACCAACGGTTCCATGAGGGAGAGGCCCTCAAAAGCGTCCTTGGCATACCTGACGGTGCCTTCGAACTGCTCTGCCAGGTCCTGCTCCACGTAGGCGCGCGTCAGTGCCGCACCGCCGAGGATGATCGGCCACTTTTTCGCCAGGCCCCGGGACTGGAGCTCGGCAAGGTTTTCCTTCATCACGACCGTGGACTTCACCAGCAGCCCAGACATCCCGATCACGTCGGCGTCATGCTCCTCCGCAGCGGCCATGATCTCGGCGATTCCCTGTTTGATGCCGATGTTGACCACTTTGTAGCCGTTGTTGGTGAGGATGATGTCCACGAGGTTCTTGCCAATATCGTGCACGTCGCCGCGAACGGTGGCGATCACCATGGTGCCCTTGCCCGATGAATCCGACTTCTCCATGTGCGGCTCAAGCAGTGCGACCGCGTTCTTCATCACCTCAGCGGATTGCAGCACGAATGGAAGCTGCATCTCGCCGGCGCCGAAGCGCTCACCAACAACCTTCATGCCCTCCAGCAGTTGGTCGTTGATGATGCCCAGCGGGGTCATGCCTTCGCTGCGTGCGAGGTCGAGGTCCTCTTCGAGGCCCTTGCCTTCACCGTCGATGATGCGCCGCTGCAGGCGTTCACCGGTGGGCAGTGCAGCGAGTTCCGCGGCGCGCTGGTCCTTGAGCGCGGCGCTGTCCACGCCCGCGAACAGATCAAGCATGACGGCCAGGGGGTCATAGGTGACGTTGCCGTCGGCGTCGTACTCGCGGCGGTCCCACACGAGGTCCAGGGCCACCTTGCGCTGTTCATCCGGCAGCGATGCAAGCGGGACGATCTTCGCGGCGTCGATGATGCCGCTGGACAGGCCCGCCTGGACGGCCTCGTGCAGGAATACCGAGTTCAACACCATACGCGCGGCAGGGTTCAGGCCAAAGGACACGTTCGAGACGCCGAGGGTGGTCTGGATGCCGGGATACTTCGTGTTGATCTGGCGGATGGCCTCAATGGTTTCGATGGCGTCCCGGCGGGTTTCTTCCTGGCCCGTGGCGATGGGGAACGTCAGGGCATCTACGATGATGTCCTCGACGCGCATTCCCCATTCGCCCACCAACGCGTCTACGAGGCGGGAAGCGATGGCCACCTTGCCTTCGGTGGTGCGGGCCTGGCCCTGTTCGTCGATTGTCAGGGCAATCACGGCCGTGCCGTGTTCCTTCACAAGCGGCATGATGCGCGCAAAGCGGCTGTCGGGGCCGTCGCCGTCTTCGTAGTTGACCGAGTTGACCACTGGGCGGCCGCCGATGTGCTCAAGTCCGGCCTGCAGCACAGGCGGCTCTGTGGAGTCGATGACCAACGGGAGGGTAGAGGCCGACGCGAAACGCGAGACGATCTCCTTGATGTCCGCAACGCCGTCGCGCCCCACATAATCGATGCAAACATCGAGCAGGTGCGCGCCGACCCGGACCTGCTCGCGGGCAATATCCACGCAGTCGTCCCAGCGCTCTTCCAGCATCGCTTGGCGGAACGCCTTGGAACCGTTGGCGTTGGTGCGCTCACCAATGGCAAGGTAAGCGGACTCCTGGTCGAACGGAACGTGGTGGTAGAGGGACGCGACGCCGGCCTCCCGCTCGGTGGGGACCCGGCCGCCGGCGCTTTTCGTGCTGCCGGTGACGGTCCCGGCGTCGGGCGTGTTGCCGTTGCTGCGGAAGGGCTCAAGACGTTCGACGACGGCGGCCATGTGCTCCGGCGTCGTACCGCAACAGCCGCCCACCAGGCCCAAGCCGAATTCACGCACGAACTGCTCGTGCGCGGTGGCGAGTTCCGCGGGGGAGAGCGGATAGTGCGCGCCGGCCGCGCCGAGGATCGGCAGCCCGGCGTTGGGCATGCAGGCGATAGCGACAGAGGACTGCTTGGAGAGGTGCCGCAGGTGCTCACTCATCTCATCCGGACCCGTGGCACAGTTCAGGCCGATGGCATCGACGCCCAACGGCTCCAAGGCGGTGAGTGCAGCGCCGATTTCGGAACCCATCAGCATGGTTCCCGTGGTCTCCACCGTCACCTCAACAAAGATGGGGAGGCGGACGCCGCGGGAAACGATCGCCTGCTTGCAACCGTTCACGGCGGCCTTCGTCTGCAGGAGGTCCTGGCTCGTTTCGATGAGGAATGCGTCGGCTCCGCCGTCGATGAGGCCCTCGGCCTGCAGCGCAAACGTCTTCTTGAGGTGGTCGTAGCTGGTGTGGCCGAGGCTGGGGAGCTTGGTGCCCGGACCCATGGACCCCAGGACCCAGCGCTCGCGGCCGTCCGTCGCTTCAGCTGCCTCGGCGCGTTCGCGGGCGATTTTCGCGCCCTTGTACGCCAGCTCCGCGATGCGGTCATCGATGCCGTAGTCCGAGAGGTTGGACCAGTTCGCGCCGAAAGTATTGGTTTCCACGGCGTCGATGCCCACGGCAAAGTAGGCGTCGTGAATGTCGGCGACGACGTCCGGGCGGGTGTCGTTGAGGATTTCGTTGCAGCCTTCAAGATTTTGGAAGTCCGTGTCCAGGGACAGCTCCCGGTCCTGCAGCATGGTGCCCATCGCGCCATCGGCGATGACGACGCGCTGGTTCACCGCGTCAAGAAGGGACTGGGAACGGGCAGGGCGGGGGACGGAATCAATGTCAAGGGCAAAACGGGCCATATAGACAGAGTACGGGTGGGGTGTGACACAGCACGGAGTGTTTCCGTGTACTACGACGGCGGGTGGTTGCCTTTCTCGGCGGGCCGGTGCCCGAGCCTGGCTTCCACGCTAGCCACCAATGAACCCGATGCGTCAGACGCCAACTGCAGACAACACGAAGCAGCCACCCTGCCGCCGAAGGGTGGCTGCCTACGTCAAACGGATTCGTCTATCTGTACCTATCCTACGGTGCGGCTTTGCCGACTGTGCGTTGACTGATGACAGTCGTGCCGTCTTCAGCGTAGAGCTTCAAAACGCGGCCAGCGCCGTCCTTCCGAGCATTCTGCATCTGAATGGCTTCTTCCGGCGACTTAGGTGTTCCCTGATCCAGATCAGCCTTCTTTAGATAGCCGATCTTTCCGTCGTCCCCGACGGATCTGATGAGATCTGGTTCGTCGGCCGGTGTCCGCGCCTCCATTGCGGACCCGTAGGTCTCACCTCGCGCGTTCTTGGGGAAGTCCACCTTGTCTCCTTGTTCAATTTGGACAGTCGGTGCCCCGGCATTTGCCGTGGTGATGGCAAACCCGACGACACCGCCGATTGCAATAGCGATGGTAGTGGCCGCGACGCCAAAGGCCTTGCGATGCTGAGTAAATGATTTCATGCCTAGAGTCCCCCGTAGGCTGCCGGTGTCCAGTGAGTGTAGTAGTAGTTGTAGCCGTTGCCGTTCCAGGCACCGACGACTCCATAGGACTGGTAGGCCCCATAGCCGCATGAAAGCCACACACCGTTATCAAGCTGGTGGGCGACTATGTCGTTGTAAACATCCCACCCCTCATCGCAGAAGTTTCCACCAATAAAGGCACGGCCGCGTGCATAAATCCAGCCGACGGGGACGTCACCTCCTTGGGCGTAAATAAAGGATGCCGCCTTCCCGCGACCGCCGTCCCACGTGGTATCAAGCGCGGCCAACGTTTGGTATGTCCTCCCACCGGTCGAGAACTGGCCGATTAGACTCTGCGTATTCGTGGCGTATGCGGCGCCCGCACCGAATCCGAGCGTGCCCCCCAGCAGGACAGCTATCACAGAAGCTTTTGTGAAAGCCTTCAATCCGCGTTTTGGGCGCTGACCTACACCTTGAGATTTTCGTGCTGAATCAATAGTCATGTGTTACCCTTTCCCCCCGAACAGTCGAACTAGGGATTGCGCAAATATACTCACGAACTCACCAACTGATGGTGTAGCCATAGTTCTTAATGGAAGTGGCCCTATCGCTCATGCTGTCTAGCCTTTTCATCTGTTTCCCCAATCTAAAGTGACCCAGTTCAGTGGCGCGCTTGCCAGCGAACAGAAGGGTTGCCCGGTTGAAACACACCTTCACGAATATCTAGTGCGCGGAGTGCCGAAACGTGACGCGAGTCTCGTCTATGGTCGGCTTCAAACCAGGACGGTTATCCACATGCTCCAAGGAACCCGTTGCCACCCATGCGCCCTGATGGTTCGATGGGGTTCATGGCTACCGCAGATACCGCAGAAAGTTATGTCCTGGCGATCGGGACCAAGAAGGGTTTGTGGCTGGCAACCAGCCCGGATCGCAAGGAGTGGTCCCTCTCCGGCCCGCACTTCCTGATGAGCGAGATCCCCAGCATCGGGATAGACACCAGGGACGGCAAAACCAGGATCATGGTCGGGGTGCGTTCGGAGCACTGGGGACCCACCGTCGCCCATTCCGATGACCTGGGCGCCACCTGGACCGAGCCCGAGCAGGGCGCCATCAAGTTCCCGGACGGCGCAGACGCTGCCTTGGAACGCATCTGGCAGATCTACCCCGACGCCGAGTCCCGGCCTGGCGTGGTCTGGGCCGGGTGCGAACCGATTTCAGTGTGGAAATCAACCGACGGCGGCGAGCACTTTGAGTTGAACCGCGGGCTGTGGGACCACCCCCACCGCAGCGAGTGGGGTGCGGGGTACGGTGGCGCTGCGGCCCACTCGATCGTGGTGGATCCGTCCGGCGAGAAGGTCCATGTAGCCATGAGCACGGGCGGCGTTTACAGATCGCTCGACGGCGGGACCTCCTGGGAGCCCCGCAACAAGGGAATCTCGGCCTACTTCATGCCTGATCCCAATCCAGAGTTTGGCCAGTGCGTTCACAAGATTGCTGCGGATGCCGCCGTCGAGGGCCGTTTGTACGCGCAGAACCACCATGGCGTGTACCGCACGGACGATGACGGCGAGAACTGGAACTCCATCGCGGACGGACTGCCCGCGGATTTTGGTTTCGTGATGCTGACCCATCCCCGGCGCGAGGGCACAGCCTGGGTCATCCCACTGAAGGCCGACGGCGAACGCATACCGCCGGACGGCAAGCTCAGCGTGCACCGCACGCAGGATGCCGGCGGAACGTGGAGAGAGCTTCACACCGGTCTGCCGGACCACGAATACAACGCTGTGCTTCGCGATGCCGCATCCGTGGACACCGCCGAACCGACTGGCGTGTACTTCGGAACCCGCGGCGGGGACGTCTACGCCAGCGCCGACGAGGGCGAGACCTTTACTGAAGTGGCCTCGCACTTGCCGGACGTACTGTGCGTGCGTGCCGCCGTCGTGGTTGGAAACCGCAGCGGCGGGGCGCGGGAAGCATCAGCCAGCGCTCCGGTGCCTGGTTAGGCCCGTTGTGGCTGACTTTACGGTGGTGTTGCCGGGTGTCCTGCAGCCGCTCGTCGGCGGACAGTCCTATCTGACTGCGTCCGCCGACGGGGCTGTGACCGTTGGACAGTTGCTGGACTCGGTAACCGGAGAATATCCGGTTCTGGCCAGGCGTTTGCGTGATGAAACCGGTGCCCTCCGCCGTTTCGTGAATATTTACGTGAACGGCGATGAGGTCCGGCGTCTGAAAGGTCTTGATACGGAGGTTGCGGCCGGTCAGGAGGTCTTGATTATCCAGTCCGTGGCCGGTGGCTAAGCGGGTATTTGGGGTCAAGCCGGGGTTCAGGCGACGCGCCAAACACTGCATTCGTCGGTATTAATGGCTTTCCTCATCCCGGAGACGTGGTCCATGATCCAGACGACGCCGATTCCCGGCGCTGTTTCCTGGACCCGTCCGCGGCGGATGACCACGTCATCGTAAGCGGGACCAACGGACATTCGGGCCTCGATCTCGTCTCCGCGGTGGAGCTGGCTGATCGCGCGTATACGTTTTGTGTGAGTAGTGACTTCCTTCAGCATGGTGTCCTCCTGAACTGGAGCTGGTGCCTGCACTTGCCGGCTATTCCAGTGTGGCGGGGCATTGTTGCCGGAGTATTTCGGCGTGGTTAGGGTCCGGTTAGCATTCCGGGATGCTTGCGTTTCGGGTTACGTCCGACGGCGATAGGTGCCACCGGCGGCAGGACTCGCCTTCGCTTTGTGGCTGCTTCCGCGGACCCGCGCGGGCGCGACGGTAACCTGAACACGGTTCTTGAGACTCACAGGAACCACAGACTCCGTCCCCGGGAGATTTGATGGGTTTTTTGCGACGTGCAATCGCGGTGTCCACAGGCTTGGTGGTTTTTGCCACCGGCCTGTTTTTCGTCCAGGCCCCTGCTTCGGCAGTGCCGGAACCCACACCGGATAATCCGAACGTACGGTTCTTTGAGGGGACACCGCATTCGGAGCACGTCTTTGAGACGCCACCCGGACAGGCGCCATCCAGCAGTGGCGAGATCACCGACGTCGAATCCCTTCTCGGCGAGGGGGCAGCAGCAACCGGCCCCAATGGCGATATCCGGGTTCGATTGGTCACGGCCAAACTTGCCGACAACACCAACCCGGTCTCCATGTCAGCGGCCGAGCAGACTGTTGGGGCCACCAGCAGCTACTGGAAAGCCATGACGGACAACAAGCTGTCCATGACAGTGGACAGCAAGGTCTCCGGGTTCCAATCCAAAGCCAAGTCGACCGACAGCTACAGCACCATCATGTCCACCATCACCAGTGAGTTGAAATGGACGGCAAGCCCCTACACGGCGCTGGTGATCTTTATTCCGACGTCCACGCTTTCCGGGAATGCCCTGGGCGTCGGCTACAGCAGCGGCAGCTACAGCGGGCGGGTGCTGATGCCGCAAATCAGCAAGTTCTCCAACAACGTAATGAGCCATGAATTCGGGCACGTGATCGGACTAATGCACGCCGATGCGTTGCAGTGCTATAGCGGCGCATCCGACGTCGGCGTGGACAGCACCGGGCGGTTCACGGACAGCTCCTGCTACATCCGTGAATACGGAGACACCACGGACCTCATGGGCGCGGCACAGTACGCCCAACCGGTGGTGAGCTCCAGCTTCTGGGACTACGCAGGGCTGGGCCGCGGCGACGAAATCCGCGATGTCGGTGTGGCCACCGGCGTCAAAAGCTACACGCTCAAGCCATGGGGTGGCACGGACGCGCAGCGCGCCATCAAGTTCACGGACCCGGTCAGCAAAGAGGTCTACTACCTGGAACTCAGGCAGCCGGTGGGGTACGACAGCTACCTTGGGGACGAGGGCAGGCCAGCCGGCAACAGGGGAGTCAAGATCGTCCAGCGCGGCGGCGCCACCATCGCGTCTTCGCTGATCCTCATGCCATCCACCATCCCGTTCCAGGAACAGTACTACGCCACGAAGCACGCGTGGCAAGCAGGCAGCACCTTCACCACATACACGGGCACCCAGGTCACCATCAACTCCGTCTCCACAACCTCGGCGACCGTAACCATCAACGCCGATCCCAAACTCAAGGCACGCATGCGCTTCTCTGCGGGCGACTTCGACGGCGACAAGCTGGCCGACGTCATCTCGCGCGAAGCCGACGGGTCCTTGCTCTTGTTCAGCGGCCTCCCTGGAAACCGGCTTGATGATTCCGTGCAGATCGGCTCGGGCTGGGGCATTTTCAACGCCGTGCTGGGGACCTCGGACTTCAACGGTGACGGCTTTGCGGACATCCTTGCCCGAACCAGCGACGGCGCATTGTGGCTTTATCCCGGCAACGGCAAGGGTGGATTCCTGTCCCGGAGCCAGATCGGATTTGGTTGGCAGGGCTTCACGCAGTTGGTCGCGGCGGGGGACTTTAACGCCGATGGCCGGAGCGACCTGATCGCCGCCGGTGCGGATGGGCGCCTCTGGTTGTATCCAGGCAATGGGACAGGTGGTTTCCTCGCCCAAACGCAGATCGGCCAGGGCTGGGATTCCTTCAACAGCCTGGCAGCGTCAGGTTCGTTCGGCGGCGGTGCCCCGGGTTTGTTGGCGCGGGCCAGCGACGGCACGCTCTACGTCTACCCCGGCGATGGTAAGGGCGGCTTCCTGCCGCGTGCCGCCGTCGGAACTGGCTGGAACGGGGTAGGTGACATCGTTGGCGGCCGGGACTTCACAGGTGACAAGCGTGTGGACGTCCTGACCGCTGCAGCGGGCGGGGGCATGACCCTCTATCCAGGTGACGGCATTGGCTTCGCGGATCGGCTTGCGATCGGGACCGGATGGAACCAGTTCCGTCAGGTTTGGGAAGCAGGCGATTTCGACGGCGATGCTGCCGCCGACATCCTGGCGCGCGGAACCGACGGCGCGTTGTGGCTTTACCCGGGCAACGGATCGGGCAGCTTCCTTCCGCGTGTTCAAGTCGGGTGGGGCTGGGGCCAGTTCACGTCCGTGCTGAGTGCGGGAGATTTCGACGGCGATTCGCACCCCGATCTTGTGGCCCGGGCCTCCGACGGGACACTGTGGCTTTACCCGACGGACGGCACGGGACAGTTCCTGGCACGTAAACAGATCGGGACCGGATGGCAAGGCTTCGAGCAGTTGCTGGCCCCGGGCGATTTCACGGGCGACGGAAAGCCGGACATCGTTGCCCAATCCGGCGACGGCGTGTTGTGGGTCTACCCCGGCAATGGCTCCGGAGGCTTCCTTGCCCGCAAGCAGATCGGCACCGGGTGGGACATGTTCAACCTGGTCCTGCAGGCCGGTGACTTCAACGGCGACGGCAGGGAAGACCTCCTTGGGCGAACCGGTGACGGCGGGCTTTGGCTCTACCCGGGCAACGGCTCTGGCGGCTTCCTTGCGCGCTCCAACCTCGGTTCAGGGTGGAACATGTTCTCCAGCATCGCTGCCCTCGGCAACGGATTTACGGGTACTGGGGACCCCTCCGTGGTGGGAGTTGCCGGGGACGGCACGTTGCTGATGTACTCCGGAACGGGTGCCGGGAAGTTCATGCCAGTGGTGCTGAATCCGCGGTAGGTCCTGCCGGCGTCGGCGACACCAGTTCGCTGGAAATGCGCGAAAATCGCCGGGAAACTTCCAGCGGAACTGGAGGTTTTCCGGCGATTTCAGCGCGGGCGCCCTTCCGCGAGGCGGGCCTTACTTGTGCAAGCCGAGTTCCGCCGTCGGGACCTTTGCTGACTCGCGGGCCGTCATGGCCGAGACCGCTGCGATCACGCAGATGACTGCCGTGAAGATGGAGATCTGGACCCAGCCACCAGGCTTGGTGCCGCCCAGGGCCGTGACGATGGTCGGAGCAAAGCCTGCCATGAGGAAGCCGAGCTGCGTGCCGATGGCCAGGCCGGAGAAGCGGACCTTGGTGCTGAACATTTCGCCGTAGAAGGACGGCCATACGGCGTTGGCGGCTGCGTAGCCGAAGGAGAAGAACACAACGGACACCAGGAACATCAGCGGGACGTTGCCGGATTCGAGGGTCAGCAGGAACACCGGGGTCATGATGGCGCTGGCTACGGCACCGTAGATGAAGACGGGCTTCCGGCCGATCTTGTCGGCGAGCATGCCGAAGAGCGGCTGGGTACCGAGGGCCACAATGTTGGCCACTACAACGAGCCACAAGGTGATGGTGCCGCTGACGTGTGCCACGTCCTGGGCGTACTTGATGGCCAGGGTTCCAAATACCGTGCTCACGGCGGCGATGAAGGCACAGCACACAACCCGGAGGACGTCGCGCCAGTGCAGCTTGAGGAGGTCGGCGATGGGCAGCTTGGCGATCTGGTTGTTCTTCTTGGCCTCTGCGAATGCCGGCGGCTCGTGCAGGGTGCGTCGGATGAAGTAGGCCACGATGACAACTACTGCACTGAGCCAGAACGGGATGCGCCAGCCGATGCCGTACTTGACCTCGTCCGGGAGCGCGAGAACTGGAATGAACACCAGGGCTGCAAGGATCTGGCCACCCTGGGTGCCGGTCAACGTCCACGAGGTGAAAAACGAGCGGCGGTTGTCCGGAGCGTGCTCCAGCGTCATTGAGGAGGCACCGGCCTGCTCGCCGGCAGCCGAAAGACCTTGGGCGAGGCGGGCGAGTACCAGCAGGACGGGAGCCCACCAGCCGATGGTCTTGAAGTCCGGGAGGCAACCGATCACGAAGGTGGCGGCGCCCATCAGGACCAGCGTGAACATGAGGACCTTCTGCCGGCCGATCCTGTCGCCGAAGTGGCCCAGGATGACGGCGCCTACAGGGCGGGCAACATAGGCGAAGCCGAAGGTTGCGAAGGACATGATGGCTGCGTTGGTGTCCGCGTCCGGGAAGAACACGTGCGGAAAGATCAACGCGGCGGCGGAGCCGAAGATGAAGAAGTCGTAGTACTCCACTGCGCTTCCAAGGAAGCTGGCGAGTGCCGCTTTCTTGGGGGTTCCTGCTGGCGTAACTGTGCCTGGCGTCGCTGACGGCATTGTGTGGCTCATGGTGTTCCTTCTGTGACGACGATGTCGCGGATCTAGCTTCTGCGGGAAGACCAGAGCGAGGTGCGGCCGGATCAATCCCAAAGTAACCACATGGTGAGAGCTACTTGTGCAATACAGCAATAGTGGCCGTGATTGGGGTCACTTGTCAAGACTTGTCCCCACTATCTAGAAATAGCTCTCATTATGTGAGAGCATCTAAGCATGAGTGTGAAAGAGGACACAAAGACCGACATGGTCGGCAAGGCCCTGGGCCTGTTGGTATTGCTGGGGAATGAGCCCAAGGGTGCGAGCGCCGCGGATCTGGCCAGGAGTGCGGGACTTCCGTTCAGCACGACGTACCGGCTGCTCGGTTCGCTGACGCGCGACGGATTTGTGGATTACGAGCCCGACGGACGTCGGTATCATCTGGGATTGCGGGTCTTCCAGCTGGGCCAGCGGGTTTCCAATCACCACGGCTTCGCGGCAACGGCCCTTCCTGTGCTCCAGCGCGTCACGGAGCGGACCGAAGAAGCAACCATCCTCTCGGTGCGCGACGGGAACCATCATCTAACCGTCAATAAGGTGGACGGCCCCAAGACCTTCCGCGTCACCAGCGATCCTGGCCATCTTGGTGCGCTGCACACGACGTCCGTGGGTAAGGCGATAGTCGCTTTTGAGAACGACGCCGAACGCGAACGACTGCTCGAAGAGTTGCCTCTGGAGCCTCTCACTGAGCGCTCCATTACCGATCGGGCTGCATTCCGGGCGGAGATCGAGCAAGTGCGCCGGCAGGGCTACGCGGTCATGGACGAAGAAAACGAGATCGGCATGCGCGCGGTCGCAGTACCGGTCCTCAATTCCCAAGGCCACGCCTTTGCGTCTCTCGCCACGGCCGTTCCGGTATTTCGTCTCACCATGGATGAGCTCATCGCCCACGTCCCTACTTTGCAGGAAGCCGCGGCTGAACTCGCGGCCCGCCTGCCCCAGCGTTAGCCCAACTGTGTCGCACTTAAGCGCGTTTTGAGGCCGCTAAACGCGCACAACTGCGACTCAGTTGGGTCAGCACATCGCGTTTGTTCGCAGTAAGAACAAGCGTGCGGAATATGAACACTTGTAGTAATCTGGAAGACACCCGGGCAGTTGGCGCCCCAGAAAGTGCCAAAAGCCAGGGGTGCTGAAGTCAAAGGAGCTTTAGGATGAGCAACCGAGCCGAGTCCGTTCTGGTGGGCCTGATTGGCGAAGGCGTCATGCCGTCGCTGACTCCGCCCATGCACGAACGCGAAGCCGATGTGCAGGGCCTTCGCTTGCTGTACCGCCCCATCGACCTGCTGGAGCTGGCTTTGCCGGCCACCGCCGTCGGGGATCTCCTCACCGCGGCCCAGCGCATGGGCTTCAACGGACTGAACATCACGCACCCGTGCAAGCAGCTGGTCCTTGAGCACCTTGACGAAATTTCCGACGACGCCCGTCGCCTGGGTGCCGTCAATACAGTCCTCATCCAGGACGGCCGGTTCATCGGCCACAACACCGACTTTTCAGGTTTCGGCTCGGCTCTCGCCGACGGACTCCCCGGTGCGAAGCTGGAGCGCGTGGTCCAGCTGGGTGCGGGCGGTGCGGGTTCCGCCGTCGCCTACGCCCTGCTCACCGCCGGGGTCGGCACGCTGGACCTGGTGGACATGGAGCCGGCGCGGGCCGCAGAGCGCGCCGCCGAACTTGGCGAACTCTTCCCGGCCGCCACGGTCACGCCGCGGAGCACGGACGAGCTCCCGCAGATCATGCCCCTCGCCGACGGTTTGGTTCACTGCACCCCGATCGGCATGGCCGCCCACCCCGGGCTGCCCCTGGACATCGACCTCCTGGAACCGCGGCACTGGGTTGCGGACATCGTCTACCGCCCCATCGAGACGCAGCTGGTCCGCGAAGCGCGCGCCAAGGGCTGCAAGGTTCTCGACGGCGGACGCATGGCGGTTGGTCAGGCTGCCGACGCCTTCCGGCTCTTCACGGGCCACGACGCCGATCGCAACCGAATGCGGGCCCACTTCCTTGAGCTGATCGCCGTCGAGGATGCGCTCGCCGCTACCGGAGCCCCGGCTCTGGCAAAGGCGGGTCACTGATGCGCACCGGAATCGCAACGGTCTGCCTGTCCGGCACGCTGAAAGAAAAGATGCAGGCCTGCGCCATCGCGGGCTTTGACGGCATCGAAATCTTCGAGCAGGATCTCGTCACTTCGCCCCTGAGTCCCGAGGAAGTGCGGAAAATGGCCGCGGATCTTGGCCTCGGCTTGGATCTGTACCAGCCCTTCCGCGATTTCGACGGCGTCACTCCGGACCTGCTGAAGGCCAACCTCAAGCGGGCCGAGGCCAAGTTCAACCTGATGGAACGCCTGGGCATGGACACCATCCTGGTCTGCTCCAACGTCGCTACTGCAACGATTGACGACGATGAACTCCGCGCCTCCCAGCTAGCGGAACTCGCGGAGCTGGCCGGGGATCATGGCGTCAAAGTTGCCTACGAAGCCCTGGCCTGGGGAAAGTACGTGAACGACTACGAGCACGCGTACCGTCTGGTCGAGATGGTGGACCACCCCAACCTCGGAACGTGCCTGGACTCGTTCCACATCCTTTCCCGCGACTGGGACACTGCGCCGATCGAGCAGATCAACGCGGACAAGATCTTCTTCGTCCAGGTTGCCGACGCCCCCAAGCTCTCCATGGACGTACTCTCTTGGAGCCGGCACTATCGGGTGTTCCCGGGCGAGGGGCAGTTCGAGCTCGCCAAGTTCATGGGCCATGTGGTCCGGGCCGGCTACACGGGCCCGGTTTCCCTTGAGGTCTTCAACGATGTTTTCCGTCAGTCCGACACCGAGCGCACCGCCGTCGACGCCATGCGCTCCCTGATCTGGTTGGAGGAGCAGAGCGCCAAGTGGCTGGCGAGCACCTCCGCGGACGGCGAGTCGGTCAACGGTGGCGCCTCCCGCCGTCGTTATCCCATGGAACTGGCAACGCTGCCCAAGGTGAACGAGCCCGCCGGCTTCAACTTCGCCGAGGTCAAAGCCGACGACACCGCGCAGCTCGAGAAGCTCCTTGGCCAGCTCGGCTTCGAATTCGAAGGGCGCCACCGCACCAAAGACGTCCAGCTCTGGACCATGGGTCAGGCCCGCGTAATCATCAACGAGCAAGCGGCTTCGCACTCGGAACCAGCTATCGCCGCTTTGGGGTTCGACGTCGACTCTCCAGTGATTGCCTCCGCTCGCGCCCAGCAACTCAAGGCGCCCGTGGTTGCCCGCAAGGTTCAGGCCGATGAGGAAGTCTTCCAAGGCATCTCCGCGCCGGACTCCACCGAAATCTTCCTCTGCCAGGGGAGCCCGGACGGGACTGCCGCATGGACTCACGAGTTTGGCGAGGGGCTGGAGCACTCCGCAGCGCCGCGGAACGCTGTGATTGACCACGTGAACCTCGCCCAGCCC
The DNA here is from genome assembly GCF_031455315.1 of Arthrobacter sp. 1088. NCBI lineage: Bacteria > Bacillati > Actinomycetota > Actinomycetes > Micrococcales > Micrococcaceae > Arthrobacter > Arthrobacter sp. 1088. The sequence continues at coordinate 285,931 of NZ_JAVDSM010000005.1, read as the reverse complement.
TGGCAGCACTTCGACGAAGCCGTTCTCTTCTACACCAGCGCCCTGGCCCTGGAGCCGCAGCCCTTCGCCGAGGTCCCAAGCCCCAGCGGCCTGGTGCGCTCGCAGGTCATGGAGACCTCGGACGGCTCAGTCAGGCTGGTCCTGAATCTCGCACCGGCGCAGCAGGCCCAGACTGCACGCAAGACCTACCAGGAACACATCGCCTTCGCCGTGGGAGACCTCGTGGCAACGGCCCGTTCCGCACGCGATCGTGGCCTCGAATTCCTGGAGATTCCCGCCAACTACTACGAGGACCTGGACGCCCGTTTCGACCTCGAACCCGGCTTCCTGGCAACCCTAAAGGAGCTCAACCTCCTTTACGACCGGGACGCCAACGGAGAATTCCTCCACTTCTACACCGCCACGGTTGGCAGCGTGTTCTTCGAAATGGTGGAACGCCGCGGCAACTACGACGGCTACGGAGCGCCCAATGCACCGGTTCGCCACGCCGTCCAATACGACTCGCTACACCGGTCATAAACCCTGAAGCAACAATCCAACCCATCGAAAGGAGCCGGCTGTGCCGCAAGAACAGACTGCACAAGTCAACTCTGCACAAGCGCTCGAATCCGAGGAGCTCGTGCCTCCCGCTGAGGCACATGCAGCGCATGATTCCAGGAAAGTGGAAACCCAGGCGGATCTCAGCGCTGAGATGAAGGGCATCGGGGACCGCTATGCGGAGGCCCTGAAGAACGGAAAGGCGCCGGAGACCATGCCCCGGCTGGATTACGCGCCGTACCGCAGCAGCATCCTTCGGCACCCCACCAAGAGCCTGCACCACGCGGACCCGGAAACCATCGAGCTCTATTCGCCCGCGTTCGGCCACCAGGATGTGCACGCGCTGGAATCGGACCTGACCATCCAGCACAACGGCGAGCCGCAGGGTGAGCGCATCATCGTCGCTGGCCGCGTCCTGGACGGCGACGGCGGCCCGGTCGCCGGTCAGCTCGTGGAGATCTGGCAGGCCAACGCAGCCGGCCGCTACATCCACAAGCGTGATCAGCACCCCGCCCCGCTGGACCCCAACTTCACCGGCGTAGGCCGTTGCATCACTGGCGATGACGGCTCGTACAGCTTCACTACGATCAAACCCGGCGCGTACCCGTGGAAGAACCACCTGAACGCCTGGCGCCCGGCCCACATCCACTTCTCCATGTTCGGCTCGGAGTTCACGCAACGCATCGTCACCCAGATGTACTTCCCGGGCGATCAGCTTTTCCCGCTGGATCCCATCTACCAGTCGATCGTGGACCAGGATGCCCGCGACCGCCTCGTGGCACAGTACGACCATGAGCTCACCAGTCCCGAATGGGCCCTCGGCTACAAGTGGGACATCATCCTGACCGGCTCCAAGCGGACGTGGACGGAAAACGAAGCATTCGGCGACGCCGGGGACGAGGAGTAGGCATATGAGCAAGCTGACACCCACACCGGGCCAGACGGTGGGACCCTTCTACGGTTACGCCCTTCCCTTTAACAAGGACAACGAACTCTTGGCTCCGGGCAGCCCCGGAAGCATCCGCTTGCAGGGAACCGTCTACGACGGCGCCGGCAACACCATCCCGGACGCCATCCTTGAGATCTGGCAGCCGGACTCCGACGGCAACATCGTCCAGCGCACGGGCTCCCTGGTCCGCGACGGCTACACGTTCACTGGATGGGGCCGCGGCTCGGTCGGTAACTCCGGCGTCTATACCTTCACCACGGTCAACCCCGGCCCCACGAAGCGGGGCGCTGCGGCGTTCATCTCCGTAGCCGTGTTCGCACGCGGCCTCATGAACCGCCTCTTCACCCGCGTATACCTGCCGGAAAACGTGGAAGCACTGGCCAGCGACCCGCTGCTGAGCTCCCTGGACCCGGAACGCCGCAAGACGCTCATCGCCCGCCGCGACCCCGACGGTGGGCTCACCTGGGACATCCGGCTCCAGGGCGGCGACGAGACCGTGTTCCTGGACTTCCAGCAGGACGGTTCACTCGAGACCAGCGTCAACGCGGACTCACAGCCATGACCGACGGCGACTTCGGCCTCCTTAGCCCAGTGTCGGCGTCGCCCGCTGTCGCGGCGCTGACGGGCGACCGTGCCGTGATCGCGGCAATCCTCGACGTCGAGGCCTCCTGGGCTGCCGTCCTTGAGGAAGCGGGGCTCGTCCCTGCAGGTTCCGCCGCAGTTGTGGCCGAAGCCGCTGATCCCGGTTCTTACGACGTCGCTTCGGTGGCGGAACGCGCCCAGGGCGGGGGCAACCCTGTGATTCCCTTGCTTGGTGACCTGCGCTCCAAGGTGAAATCCATGGATTCGAGCGCGGCAACCGCCGTGCACACCTCCCTCACCAGCCAGGACGTCCTGGACTCCGCCCTCATGCTGCTCGCCAGCCGCGCCGTTTCTGCATTGCTCGTTGACGTTAAGCGCACGACGACGGCGCTCGCCACCTTGGCGGAACAGCATGCGGAAACGCTGTGCGTCGGGAGGAGCCTGACGCAGCACGCGCTTCCGTACACGTTTGGGCTCAGGGCTGCGCAGTGGTTCCAAGGGGTTGCTGCGGCGGCTGCCCGGCTGGAGTCGCTTCAGTTGCCTGTTCAGTTCGGCGGTGCCGGAGGAACGCTGGCTTCGGGGACCAAGCTGACTGCTTCCTCGCAGACCACGCCTTTTGAATTGGCGGATTCTTTGGCCTCGAAGCTTGGCCTCGCAACGGCTCCAGCTCCCTGGCACACCAACCGCCTCGCCGTCACGGCCCTGGGCGACTCGCTCACGGCCCTCATCGATTCCTTCGGCAAGATCGCCGCGGACCTGCTGTTCCTGAGCAGGCCTGAAGTGGGCGAACTCGGCGAACCGCTCGCCGCGGGTCGAGGGGTCTCCTCGGCCATGCCGCAGAAGCAGAACCCCGTACTGTCCGTACTCGTCCGCAGTGCGGCCCTGCAGGCACCCGGTCTCGCATCGCAGCTCCACCTCGCCGCGGCAACCTTCAACGATGAGCGCCCGGACGGTGCCTGGCACAGCGAATGGCCGGCCCTGCGTCAGCTGCTCGCATTGGCCTTGGGGGCCGCGGGTCACGTCAGCGAACTCACCGAAGGCCTCCGCGTTTTCCCCGAGGCCATGCGCCGCAACCTGGAAATCTCGGGACCGTTGCTGCTCAGCGAAGGTGTGGTGGCCGCCGTCGCGCCTCTTCTGGGTGCGGATGGAAAGCAGAAGCTGCAGGCCGTCGTCGACGAAACGCTGAAGGCTCCTGCCGCCGAGCAGTCCCGTATCTACACCAAGCTGCTGCGCGAAACCGTCCCCGCGGACAAGCTCTCCGACGCCGAACTCGAAGCGTTGCTGGACCCCGCGAGCTACCTCGGTGAAGCTGCCGAAATAAGCCGTCGGATTCTCGCCGCCTACCCGGACTTCACTGGATCTTCATCGAAAGGAGCCACCCGTGGCTAAGCCAACCGTCAAGGCCGTGCTGCTATCCCCGCAGGGCGAACTGGGAGCCAAGCCGCTCCTCGTGGTCGGTCCATCGCTGGGCACCTCCACCGTGCTCTGGACCGAAACGGCAGCGCTGCTTGGTGATGAGTACGACGTCATCGGCTGGGACCTCCCCGGCCATGGCATCTCGCCAGCTGCCACGGAAGGTTTCGATGTCGCGGAACTGGCGGACGCCGTCGTCGATCTTGTTGACCTTGTGAGCCCGGGCGCAAGGTTCCACTACGCGGGCGTCTCGCTGGGCGGGGCCACCGGCCTGCAGCTCGGCATCAAGCATGGCGACCGCCTCCGCAGCCTGTCCGTCCAGTGCACCGGCGCTAAACTCGGCACACCCGAGGGCTGGCTGGAGCGCGCTGAAACCGTGCGCCGACTGGGGACGCCTGTGATGATCCAGGGCTCCGCCGAGCGTTGGTTCGCTGCCGGGTTCATGGACCGCCAGCCGGAAATCAGCAGCCGCCTCCTGCACTCACTCCGCGATGCCGACCGCTTCAGCTACTCGTTCTGCTGCGAAGCCCTCGCCGGGTTCGACGTCCGCGAGCAACTCGGCAGCATCACCGTCCCCACCCAGGCGATTGCCGGCGTCGAGGATTCGGTTGCGCCGCCGTCGTTCGCTGAAGCTGTTGTCGCCGGTATCACCGCTGGTGGCGGATTTGCTGTTGTTGAAACGCTCGACGGCGTCGGTCACCTCGCGCCAGCGGAGGCGCCTGCAGTTGTGGCCGGGCTGATGCGGACCTTCATGAAGGAGAACGGACGATGAGCTCTTCAACTGAGCAAAACGGTGCCGAGCGGAACGGTGCCGTGCAGCCGCAAGCGACTGCGCAGGACATTTACGACGCCGGCATGGTGGTCCGCCGCGAAGTGCTGGGAAATGAGCACGTAGACCGTGCGAACGCCAACAAGGATTCCTTTACCGAGGACTACCAGGACATGATCACCAGGATCGCCTGGGGCGGCATCTGGACGCGGCCCGGTCTTAGCCGACAAATGCGCTCCGCCGTCACCCTCACGGCATTGGTGGCCCATGGTCACTGGGAGGAGCTCGCGATGCACGTCCGGGCGGCCCTCAACAACGGTCTGAGCAGGGACGAGATCAAGGAAATCCTGCTGCAGACCGCAATCTATTGCAGTGTGCCCTCGGCCAACTCGGCCTTCAAGACGGCGCAGAAAGTATTCGCCGAGATCGACGCCAACGAACCCAACTAGGTCGCACTTGTGCGCGTTTAGACCCCCCAAAACGCGCACTATTGCGACCTAGTTGGGCAAGCAGAAAGAGAAACCCATGAACCAGGCTTTTGTGTACGACGCCGTACGCACACCCTTTGGCAAGTTCGGCTCAGGACTTGCTGCTGTGCGTCCCGATGACCTCGCAGCCCATGTGGTCCGCGAGTCTGTCCGCCGGGCTCCAGGGCTGGATGTTGAACGGATTGATGAGGTCGTCTTCGGCAACGCCAACGGCGCCGGCGAAGAAAACCGCAACGTGGCCCGCATGGCTACCCTGCTGGCTGGGCTTCCGGTGTCCATCCCCGGGACCACGGTCAACCGTCTCTGTGGTTCGTCGTTGGACGCGGCAATCATTGCGTCCCGCCAGATTAATGCCGGCGATGCTGAGCTCATGCTCGTGGGTGGGGCAGAGTCCATGAGCCGTGCGCCGTGGGTGCTGCCGAAGACTTCCAAGCCGTACCCGGCCGGTGATATGACGTTGGCATCCACCACGCTCGGCTGGCGTCTGGTGAACCCGGCCATGAACAAGGACTGGACCATCTCCCTGGGCGAGGCCACCGAACGGCTGCGCGAGAAGTACGGGATCACGCGTGAGCGTCAGGACCAGTTCGCTGCGGACTCGCACAACCTGGCCGATGCCGCCTGGAGTTCTGGATTCTACGACAACCTTGTGTCGCAGGTGCCGGGAACGGACCTGGTGCGGGATGAAGGCATCCGGGCTGGTTCTTCGGCCGAGAAGCTTGCCGGTTTGAAGACGGTATTCCGGCCTGAGTCTTCAGGGCCCGACGGCGGCACGGTCACCGCCGGTAACGCCTCGCCGCTGTCCGATGGTGCTTCGGCTGCGTGGATTGGTTCTGAGGCTGCTTCGTCGATCCTTGGCATGGATCCCTTGGCTCGCATCGCGGGCAGGGGTGCCCATGGCAACGATCCCCAGTTCTTCGGGTTCGCGCCGGTGGAGGCCGCTAACAAGGCCCTCGCAAAGGCGGGCATCGGCTGGGACCAGGTTGGCGCCGTCGAACTTAACGAAGCGTTCGCCGCGCAGTCGCTGGCATGCGTTGACGCGTGGGGGATTGACCCGTCCATCGTGAACCGCCACGGCGGCGCGATCGCGATGGGCCACCCGCTTGGGGCCTCCGGCACCCGCATTCTGGGCACGCTGGCTCGGTCCCTGCAGGCCTCCGGACAGCGTTGGGGTGTTGCGGCGATCTGCATCGGTGTTGGGCAGGGCCTGGCTGTGGTGCTGGAAAACGTTTCTGCGGGCGTATCGGAATAGGTGGATCATGCTGAAATTTATTGACACTGTTGGTGAAGCTGTCGCCGGCATCAAGGACGGTTCCACGGTGATGATCGGCGGCTTCGGCAACGCCGGCCAGCCGTTCGAACTGATCGACGCCCTGATGGACTGCGGCGCGAAGGACCTCACCGTGGTGAACAACAATGCCGGCCAGGGTGACCAAGGCCTGGCGTTGCTGATCAAGGAAGGCCGGGTCCGTAAAATGATCTGCTCCTTCCCGCGGCAGTCCGATTCGTGGCACTTCGATGCCAAGTTCCATGCCGGCGAGATTGAGCTGGAATTGGTCCCGCAGGGGAACCTGGCTGAGCGCATCCGTGCCGCGGGCGCTGGGATTGGCGGGTTCTTCACACCCACCGGCTACGGCACCACGCTGGCCGAAGGCAAGGAAACGCGCCTGCTGGATGGAAAGTGGCAGGTGTTCGAAACGCCGATTCATGCCGACGTCGCACTGATCAAGGCACTCAAGGCGGACGGCAAGGGCAACCTCGTGTACCGCAAGACTGCCCGCAACTTCGGCCCCATCATGGCTGCCGCTGCCAAGCACACCATTGTGCAGGTCTCGGAGATCGTGCCGACCGGGTCTTTGGATCCGGAGAACGTGGTGACGCCGGGTATTTACGTCAACAGCGTGGTCCGCGTCGATTCTGCCGATTCAAACAAAAAGGTGGCCTGATCATGCGCACCCAAACAAGTATCCAGACGTCCGAGAAGCCGCTGGGACGCGACGAACTCGCCCAGCTGGTGGCACGTGACATCGCACCGGGTTCGTTCGTGAACCTTGGCATCGGCCAGCCGACGCTCGTGTCCAACTACCTCACCGAGGAACAGAACATCACGCTCCACACGGAGAACGGGATGCTCGGCATGGGTCCGGTCGCCGTTGGGGATGACGTCGATGGTGACTTGATCAACGCAGGCAAGATCCCCGTCACGGAGCTGCCCGGAGCCTCGTACTTCCATCACGCCGACTCGTTCGCGATCATGCGCGGCGGTCACTTGGACATCTGTGTCCTCGGCGCTTTCCAGGTATCCGCCACCGGCGACCTCGCCAACTGGCACACGGGCGCCCCGGACGCGATCCCCGCCGTGGGCGGGGCGATGGATCTGGCCACGGGCGCCAAGGACGTCTTCGTCATGATGACTTTGTTGACGCGCGAGGGCGTGTCCAAGCTCGTGGAACAGTGCACCTACCCGTTGACCGGCGTGGGCTGCGTGACCCGCGTGTACACCGACAAGGCCGTCTTCCTCACGGGGCCCGATGGTGTGACAGTCCGCGAGACGTTCGGGTGCACCTTCGAGGAGATCCAGGAATTGGTCCCGCTGCCCCTGAAGCCCGGCGCCTAAGACTCCCCCGGGTTGTGAGGCCCGCTCTGCTTGGTATTGCCCTGGCAGGGCCCACATCGCCCGGGTTCCCTGGCCGAGCTTGCGAGGTTAGGGAGGCGGTGGGGATGCAGAGCAGGCCCCACAACGCCCCCTAGGATTGGTAACCATGAGCGAATCGGTAGTAACCCCGCAGGCCAGCGACCAGTACGTTCAGTCGTTGGCCCGGGGTCTGTCCGTGATCCGGGCGTTCGATGCGAACAATCCGGTCATGACCCTCAGCGAAGTCGCAGCCCGGACCGACCTCACCAGGGCAACCGCGCGGCGCTTCCTGCACACCCTTGTGGAGCTCGGGTATGTCCGCACCGACGGCAAAACCTTCGCACTCACGGCCAAGGTGCTGCAGCTCGGGTATTCGTACCTTTCGGCATTGTCACTGCCGCAGTTGGCGCAGCCGCACTTGGAGGAACTGTCGCTGAAGCTGGGGGAGTCCACCTCCGCGGCCGTGCTGGACGGCCAGGACATCTTTTACGTGGCTCGCGTAGCCACAAAGCGCATCATGAACGTCGGCATCACCGTGGGCACCCGTTTCCCGGCCTACGCCACTTCCATGGGCCGTGTGCTGCTCGCCGGTCTCCCACAGGCCAAGCTCGAGGCATACCTGGCCAGGGTCGAACTCAAGCCCATCACACCGCGAACCGTGGCCAATGCGACAGACTTGAGGGCCGCCGTCGAGCATGTCCGTGCGCAAGGCTGGTGCCTGTTGGACCAGGAACTGGAAATCGGCCTGATGTCCATCGCGGCGCCGGTGTGGAACCACAACAATGGCGATAACGTTGCGGCAATCAACGTGTCCCTCCAGGCCCAGGCTGTCGCGGCGGAGCCGGACCCGGACAAGTATCTTGAGTCGGTGCGGCAGGAAGTCGTCGCAACGGCCAACGCGATCTCACAGGACGTGTCCGCCAAACACTGATTCGCCGGACGGGCGCCTCTACTTCCTGATCGCAGCCAGCCGCGTCTCAAGAATCCGCCGAACCATGGAGTCGGGAACAGGGTTGTCCGCAGAGAACCGCAATGTCCCCGGCGACCACGAGTAGCCTCCCAACTCCTCCGACATCTCCGGCAGGATCTGGCCGCTAAAAGGGTACAGGGCCAGATGGTTCTTGGTTTCGAGCACGCTCACGAAGCCCTTGCCGTCCACAAGCAAGGCAGGCATGCCGTAGCTGGTGCCTTCCTCGGCGTCGGGCGCGAGTTCCCGGGCGATGTCAACGATCCGCTCCAGCATCCGCCGGTTGTCTTCGCTGACGCTGGCCAAGTATTCGGTGACGGTTCCCATGGTGACATCCTCCGTCACCGCAAGTGCAAGAGCCAGAGATTTAGCCCTCAGGAATAACTGCGATGCCCTGGATTTCGATCATGGCCTCTTTCTGCCACAGCCGGGTGACGCCGATGCCGGCCATCGCCGGGTACTGTGTGCCAGCCATTTCACGCCAGATCCGTCCGATCTCGCGGCCGTTCGCCATGTAGTCGTCCACGTCCGTCAGGTAGATCGTCACGTTGACCAGGTCCTCCGGCTGTCCGCCAGCCTCGCGCAGCGTGGTGAGGACGTTGGAGAACGCCTGCGTGAACTGCTCCACGATGCCGCCGGGGACGATGTTCATGTTCTTGTCCAAAGCCGTCTGTCCACCCAGGAACACCGTGTTGCCGGCAAGCATGCCGTGCGCAAAACCGGATGGCTTGGGGAGCGACTCAGGGTTGATCGTCTTGTGGCTCATGCTGTTCCTCCTCGTTGTGGCAATTGCAAAAACTTTTGAAATGCCTCTGTGCAGATCATTTCCGCCGTGCTACGTTGAGCATATGTGACGATCGTAAAAAAGTCGACACATTGAATCCCGAAGGAGCAGAACCCATGAAACTTGCCACCTTGCGCACCTCCGGCGGAAGTACGACGGCGGCACTCGCCACGGGCGTCGACACGTACCTTGCGTTGCCGGCCACCGACGTCGGCGCGCTCCTGGCCCAGCCGGAATGGCGGTTGATCGCCGAGAAGGCAGCGGAAGCAGGGCGGCCCGTCATCGCAGCAACTGAAGCCGACTTTGCCCCGCTCCTGCCCCGCGCCGGAAAAGTCATCTGTTGCGGACTGAACTACGGGGACCACATCCAGGAAATGGGCCGCGATCTTCCTGAGTACCCCACCCTTTTCGCCAAGTACGCGGACACCCTGGTGGGCGCTACCGACGCCGTAGAAGTCCACGGCAGCGGACGCGTCGACTGGGAAGCCGAACTCGCCGTCGTCGTGGGTTCTGAACTGTTCCGTGCTGACGAAGATCAGGCCCGGAAGGCCATTGCCGGTTACACGGTTGCCAACGACGTCTCCATGCGTGACTGGCAGAACCGCACGCTGCAGTGGTTCCAGGGCAAGGCCTTCGACGCAACCACACCGGTGGGCCCGGTGATGCTGACTGCGGACGAGGCCAGCGAAAGCTTCGAAGTCCGCGGCTACGTCAATGGTGAACTCGTACAGCGCGGCAACACGAGCACCCTGGTGTTCGGCCCCGCACAACTCCTGTCCTACATTTCCCAGTTCACGGTCCTGCGCCCCGGCGACCTCGTACTCACGGGCACGCCAGGGGGAGTAGGCATGGGAATGACCCCGCCGCGTTTCCTGAACGACGGCGACGTCCTCGCAACCGAAATCGACGGCATCGGCCGCTTGGAAAACCAGTTCCGGATCCACGCGCCGGCGCCAGTCCCCGCCAACGCCTAAAACCCACGGCCAACGCCTAAGACCCACCGCCAAAAGGAGAACCCCATGAGCCAGACCACCACCGAATACCGCCTTGAAGGCGACAACTCCATCTATGCCGGCGCTAACGGCAAGGTCGTCCCCGTAGTGACCCGCGCGGGTGAAGAAGACACCAACACCGCCCAGTCCGGGGATTGCATCCGCGTCTCCGGTGTAAGCATCCAACACACTCCGGCAACCAAGATCTGGTTCGGCCAGGTTTCCAACACCCCCGGGTACCGCTCCCTGCCCCACCACCACGGCGAAGCCGAAACCGGCGGCTACGTACTTCGTGGCCACGGCCGCATCTACTTCGGCGAGAACTACTCAGAGTTCATCGACATGAAGGCCGGCGATTGGGTGTTCGTTCCGCCGTTCATGCCGCACGTCGAAGCAAACATGTCCGTCACCGAAGAACTCGTGTGGCTGACCGCCCGCACCCCGGAGAACCTCGTGGTCAACCTCGAAGACGTCCCGGACGAAACCCTCGCCGACTACCGCCGGGCATAACCACCATGATCACTGGAACCTTGACCTCGGAGACCTTCCTCAGGGCTGTGGACCTCACCCCAACAGAGGCCCAGGTTTTCGACGAAGCCTATGAAGCGACCACCCAATACGTGCCGTGGCCCAAAGCCTACGGCGGGGACATGGTGGCCCAGGCCGCAGCGGCCATGATGCTTTCCGTGGACGCCGACAGGCAGCTCCACTCGATGCACAGCTACTTCATGCGGCCTGTGGACATCGGTGCCCATGTTCGTTATGAAGTGGAGCGTTTGCGCGACGGTCGCGGCTACTCCACCCGTAATGTCCGCGGTTTCCAGAATGGCAAGCCTGTATATGCCGCGATGGGTTCGTTCCAGGTTCCCGAAGATGGTCCGGACTTCCAGCCGGAGGCTCCTGCCGCCGTCGAGCCTGAATCGCTGCGCTCCGCAGCCGAAGCACTGGACGGGACAGAAGGCCCAGCCGCAGACTATTGGTCTACAGGCCGTAGTTTCGACATGCGGCATATTCCGGGACCGGTATACATCGAGCTTGAGGGTGGATCCATGCCGCAGCAGGCGATTTGGGTCAAGGCTTTCGATAGCCTCCCTGACGACGCCAACCTGCACCGTACTGCCCTTGCCTACGTTTGCGACTACACGATCCTGGAGCCGCTACTCCGGATCAACGGACTTAACTGGTCCAGTCCCGGGCTCACCACCGCCAGCCTTGACCACTCCATGTGGTTCCACCGCGATGGCCGCGCCGACGACTGGGTCCTCTATGCACAAGAGGCCATATCAGGCCAAAGCAACAGGGGCCTGGCGATGGGCCGCTTCTTCGATCGGCAAGGAAGGCTCCTCGCCACAGTCGCCCAAGAAGGCATGATCCGCGCCTGAACAGTCTTACCCCAACACCATCCCCAGCTTCACTGATGCACCACTGAAAGGAACGGCCATGAGCATGACGCCATCGGCCCACGTGGACACGTTCACCCGCGACCACCTGCCGCCCGCCGACACTTGGCCGGCGCTCGAATTTACCCTTCCCGAACTCCACTACCCGGAGCGGCTGAACGCAGCCGCCGTACTGATCGACAACGCCGTCGAGACGTACGGCCCGGACCGGCCAGCGCTCCGTACCCCGGATGGCACGGTTTGGACCTACGGCGAATTGCAAAAGCACTCCAACCAGGTTGCCCAGGTCCTTAGCGAAGACCTCGGGGTGGAGCCCGGAAACCGTGTGCTGCTCCGCGGTCCGAATAATCCGTGGCTGGTTGCTGCCTGGCTGGGCGTGCTTAAGGCGGGCGCCGTGGTGGTCACCACGATGCCCATGCTGCGTTCCAACGAAGTAGCCACGTTGATCCAGATCACCAAGCCCGTGGTCGCGATTTCCGATCACCGCTTCGTGGATGAGCTCGCGACGGCGGCGGGCGAGGACGTCACCGTCCTCAGCTACGGAGGACCCGACGACGGCGACCTCACCGTCCGTTGCGAAGGAAAGAGCGGGGAGTTCACGGCTGTGGACACGGCTGCGGACGACGTAGCCCTGCTGGGGCCGACGTCCGGGACGACGGGTGTGCCCAAGGTGACCATGCATTTCCATCGGGACGTCCTGGCGAATGCGGACACTTTTGCCCGCCACATCCTGCAGCCCACCGCTGATGATGTCTTCGCCGGTTCCCCGCCGCTTGCTTTCACGTTCGGGCTTGGCGGATTGGTGATCTTCCCGCTGCGGTTTGGCGCGTCGTCGCTTTTGACGGAGAAAGCCGGGCCTGTGGAACTGGCCGAGCATGCTTCGGCTGCAGGGGCCACCATCCTTTTCACGGCTCCTACTGCCTACCGGGCGATCCTGAAGGAAAAGCGCGGAGACTTGCTCCGTGGCCTCCGCGTTGCCGTTTCGGCGGGCGAACACTTGTCCAAGGAGACCTGGCAAGCGGTCCGTGACGCGACCGGCCTGAAGCTGGTCAATGGAATCGGCGCCACAGAGTTGCTTCACGTGTTCATTTCCGCTGCCGGGGACGATATTCGTCCAGGTACTACAGGCAAGGCCGTGCCGGGGTTCCGTGCCACCATTCTTGATCAGGACGGCGAGGAGCTCGGCCCTGGCCAGTCCGGCCGTCTGGCCGTGATTGGGCCGACGGGTTGCCGCTACCTGGACGACGCACGCCAAGCGAATTACGTCGTGAATGGCTGGAATGTCACGGGCGACACTTTCTCGATGGATGAGGACGGGTACTTCACGTATCAGGCCCGCTCCGACAACATGATCGTTTCCTCCGGTTACAACATCGGCGCGCCCGAGGTGGAAACGGCCATCGACCAGCACCCGGACGTGGTGGAGAACGCGGTGATCGGCCGCCCTGATCCTGAGCGCGGGAGCATTGTCTGCGCGTTTATCGTTCTGCGCGAGGGCGTCATTGGCGACGCCGCGAAGCGTAAGGAAATCCAGGACTTCGTGAAGCAGACCATCGCCCCGTACAAGTACCCGCGCGATGTCCGCTTCGTCACCGAGCTGCCGAGGAATCCCAGCGGCAAACTCCAGCATTTCAAGCTCCGCGATGGCCTCCTCAACGAGAGCGCCACAGGCGAAGCACAAACCCAACAACTTACCCCCGCCGGCCAAAGCCAGGCTTGAGAAGGAGCATAAGCATGAAGATCGCAATTGTTGGAGGCGGCCCGGGTGGGTTGTACTTCGCAGCACTGATGAAGCAGCTGGATGCGTCGCATGAGATCACCTTGTGGGAGCGGAATGCTGCCAGTGACACGTTTGGTTTCGGTGTGGTGTTTTCCGATGAAACCCTCGGCGGGATCGGCAACGCGGACCCGGTGGTCGCGGAGTACATGAGCCGCCGTTTTGCGCGGTGGTCCGATATTGACATCCATTTCCGGGGCGAGGTGGTCACGGTGGGCGGACAGGGCTTCGCAGCAATGAGCCGGAAGGAATTGCTGGAGTTGCTGCAGCGCCGCTGCATCGAACTGGGCGTCGATGTCCGGTTCTCCACGCTGGCCCCGGCCATCGAGGACCTGGAGGCGAACTATGACCTTGTGCTGGCAGCTGATGGTGTGAATTCCCAGATTCGTGCCCGGTATGCGGACGCGTTCGGCCCGGACTTGGACCCGCGGACCAACAAGTTCATGTGGCTGGGTACGGACCAGGTGTTCGAGGCGTTCAAGTTCTTCGTCAAGGAAACCGAGTTCGGTGTCATGCAGATCCATGGCTACCCGTACTCCGATGAGGGTTCGACGTTCATCGTGGAAATGCACCAGGACGTCTGGAAGGCAGCGGGGTTCGACGAGACCGCCAACGAGGTCTTCCCTCCCGGGGTTTCGGATGAGAAGGCGATTGCGAAGATCCGCGAGATTTTCGCTGAGGAGCTGGACGGCTACGAGGTCCTGTCGAACAACTCCAAGTGGATCAACTTCACCACCGTGCGGAACCAGAGCTGGCGCAAGGGCAACGTGGTCCTGCTCGGCGACGCCGCGCATACCGCCCACTTCTCGATCGGCTCGGGCACGAAACTGGCCATGGAAGATTCCCTCGCCCTGGCCGCGTGCCTGCATGAACACCCGGATGTGGATTCCGCCCTGGCCGCGTACGAGGCCGAGCGCCGTCCCGTGGTCGCCTCAACGCAGCGCGCTGCGCAGGCTTCGCTGGAGTGGTTCGAACGGATCGGCCAGTACAAGGACCAGGACCCCACCCGGTTCGCGTTCAACCTGCTTACCCGCAGCCGCCGCATCACCCAGGAAAACCTGCGCCTGCGCGACCCCGAATTCGCCGACGCCGTGGACCGCAACTTCGCTGAATCCCAGGGCCTGTCCCAGGTAGCGCCGGCGATGTTCCAGCCCTTCCGCATCGGAGAACTGGAACTGAAGAACCGCATCGTCGTTTCGCCCATGGACATGTACTCCGCCACCGACGGGATCCCGGGGGACTTCCACAAAGTCCACCTCGGCTCCAAAGCCCTCGGCGGTGCGGGCCTGGTCATGACCGAAATGGTCTGCGTGTCCGAAACCGGGCGTATCACCCCCGGCTGCAGCGGCCTCTACACCGATGAGCAACGCGACAGCTGGAAGGAAATCGTGGACTTCGTCCACACCCGTTCCACCGCCAAGATCGGCGCGCAGCTGGGCCACTCCGGCCGGAAGGGCTCCACCAAACTCATGTGGGAAGGCATCGACCAGCCCCTCGAGACCGGCAACTGGCAGGCCGTTGGTCCGTCCGCCGTGCCCTACGGCCCGGAAAACCAGACCCCGGCGGAACTGGACCGCGCAGGCATGGACGCCATCCGGGATGAGTTCGTCGCCGCCACGATCCGCGCTGGTGAGGCAGGCTTTGACCTCCTGGAAATCCACGCCGCGCACGGCTACCTGCTCTCTTCCTTCCTCTCCCCGGTCTCGAACAAGCGCACCGACGAGTACGGTGGCAGCCTTCAGAACCGGCTGCGGTTCCCATTGGAAGTATTCGACGCCGTCCGCGCGGCCTGGCCCGCCCACAAGCCGGTCACGGTGCGGATCTCCGCGACGGACTGGATCGAAGGCGGCAACACCTCCGACGATTCGGTCGAGATCGCCAAGGCCTTTGTGGAGCACGGCGCTGCCGGGCTGGACGTTTCCACCGGCCAGGTAGCCAAGGAAGAGAAGCCCGCGTTCGGGCGCAGCTACCAGACCCCGTTCGCGGACCGCATCCGCCAGGAAGTCGCCGCCCCTGCCGGGGTGGCCGTGATCGCCGTCGGAGCGATTTCCAGCTACGACGACGTGAACTCCATCCTCCTGGCAGGACGAGCGGACCTCATCGCCTTGGGCCGAACCCACCTCTATGACCCCCAATGGACCCTGCACGCCGCCGCTGAACAGGAATACCATGGCCCCGGCGCCGCATGGATCCCGCAATTCCGCGCCGGCCGCCGCAAGCCCCCCAGCACCCGGACCGATGCCGTCCGCCCCCGGTTGTCCCTCCTCCGCGAACCCGACACTGAAGAAACAACCAACCACCTCCGCTGGACACCCGCGTCCGCCACTGCGTCTGCGCTGGTGAAGTAGCCATGGCCGCCGCACCGGTCAATGACTGGAACGTGCCCAAGCGCACCACCGGCTTGGTGTTGATTTGTTGCTGGCTCGCCATCCTCGCGGAGGGCTATGACGTCGGCGTTCTGGGGGCAGTGCTTCCGGCGCTGGCCGAGTACAAAGAATGGAACCTCAGCCCGCTGGCCCTCGGTGGCCTCGGATCATATGCCTTGATCGGCATGCTTATCGGAGCCCTGTTCATCGGGACCCTGAGCGACCTCGTAGGCCGCAAGAAGATGCTGTTGGCGTCCATGGTGATCTTCACCCTCACGCAGGCAGGTGCGGCCTGGGCTCCGACGCCCGAGCTGTTTGGATTCTTCAGGCTCATCGGCGGACTCGGTATGGGCGGTGTCATCCCCGTGGCCGCAGCCCTGACCATCGAGTACTCAGCTCCCAACAGGCGTTCCTACAACTATGGCCTCATGTATTCCGGCTACTCGCTGGGCATCGTTGCGGCCGCGCTTGCTGCAATGTTCGTGCTGCCGGTTGGTGGCTGGCGGGCCGTGATTGCTATTGGTGCCGCGCCGGTTGTCCTCCTGCCGATCATTTGGAAGTTCCTCCCGGAGTCCTTGGAGTACCTCGAGTCCAAGGGACGCAAGAAGGAAGCGAAGACCTTGGCTGCCAAGCTGGCGATCGTCGACTACCGGCCGGTTGCAACTGTCGCGCAGCCCGGTTCACACATCGCCGATCCGTGGTGGAAGACCATCACCACCATGTTCTCCAGGAAATACCTGCGGTCCACGGTGTTCTTCTGGGTTTCCCTGTTCTGCGGCCTGGTACTCGTCTACGGGCTCAACACCTGGCTGCCGAGCATCATGAAGAAGGCCGGCTACGATCTGGGTTCATCCCTGACGTTCCTGTTGGTCTTCAGCCTGGCCTCGGCCATCGGTGGCCTGCTCCTGGGCCGCGCGGCAGACAAATACGGCAAGAAGCTCATCCTGGTGGTGTTCTACATCCTGGGTGGCCTGGGCATCATGCTCCTGGTCTTCCCCAACACCATGGTGGTCAACCTGCTGTTCGTAGCATTCGCAGGCGTTGGCTCGATCTCCACGTCCCTGGTCCTGACCGGTTACATCGCCGACTACTACCCGGCCAAAGTTCGCGGTACGGCTACGGGTTGGGCCCTCAGCTTTGCCCGTCTCGGCGCAATCTCCGGACCCTTGATCGGCGGCTGGATCGCAGGTTCCAAGCTTCCCTTCGAAGCCAACTTCGCCATCTTCGCCGGTATCGCAGTGGTGGCCGCGGCCGCCGTCGCAATGATTCCGAAGCCGCAACCCGAGGTGACCGTTGTTACGTCCAAGGCGGGAGCCGGCGTCGCGGATCCGGACGACGAGACCGCAGCAGTCAGCCCCCGCTAGGAGAACTATGGACGCGTTTCCTGAAGCGAGCGTTGAGCGGACGGTCGAGTGGGTGGACACCGATGCCTCCGGCCACCAACACAATTCAGCCATCCTCCGATGGGTGGAAGCTGCCGAGGCGGAGCTGTTCCGCTCCTTGGAACTGCCCGACTACTTCCCCAACGCTCCTCGCGTCCAGCAGGTGATCAACTACAAGGCCAAGCTCTGGTTCGGCCAGCGCGTCACCGCCACGGTGAAAATCCACGCGCTCGGCCGGACCTCGCTCACCATGGCCTTCGAGGTCCGGGGCCACCCGCTTGAAGATACGGCCAGCGGAATGCCCGACGGCGGCACCCACCAAGGTGCGTCGTCTCAGGTTGGGTCGTTGGAGGGCAGCGAGGTGGCAGCCTTCGGGACGGTAACCACGGTGCACGTCCCCAACGGCACAACGGCGTCCCAGCCTTGGCCGGAACATTTCGTGCGGGCTGTGCGGTCTGCCGCATAGCATCCCGCCGGATGACTTTGAGGCCCATGTTGAAGCTCAACATGGGCCTTAAAGTCATCTGTGTTATCTATGGCGCACCTATGATGAACATGACTGGCGCCTCACCATGGCGCGGAAATGAGGGTCCTTCAATGTTCGCCGTCCCGGCACCCCCGGTGCGCCATCAGCAGCTCCTGGTCACCATCTTCGGTCTTTATGGCCGGAATGCTGGTGATGCGTTGCCGGTCTCCGCGCTGGTTTCGATGCTCGGTACGCTCGGCTATGACGCGCCGGGTGTGAGATCCTCCGTTTCCAGGCTTAAGGCAAAAGGTGTCCTGAAGAGCGTCCGGGAAGGCGGCATTGCCAAGTACAAGATCGCCGAATCGGTGAGCGACGTCTTCCGTGAAGGTGATCGGCGGATCTTCGCCCCGGAACAGCCAGCTCCCGTGGATACGTGGGTGCTCGCCGTGTTCTCTGTGCCCGAGTCGATGCGGAACCGCCGGCACCAGCTGAGGTCCGCTTTGTCCAGCCTGGGATTTGGGTCCGTGGCGTCCGGTGTATGGATCGCTCCGGCGCACAAGCTGGAGCAGGCCCGCGAACGCCTGACTGCCGGCGGGCTGATCGAATTCGTCGACCTCTTCCGCAGCGACTACGTTTTCGATGGCCCCATGCGGCCCAAGATCTCCGAATGGTGGGATCTCAAGGAACTCGATGAACAATTCACGGAGTTCCTTGAGATCTACCGGGGCGCGGAGCAGCAGTGGGTTGACCTGGTGGGCACCGACCCTGCGGCGGCCCTGGCTGATTCCACGGCCGAGGTGCGACGCGACGCTTTCCGTTACTACATCCCGATGCTCACCTTGTGGCGCAAGTTCCCTTACCGGGACCCCAACCTCCCGGCGGACTACCTCCCGCCCGAATGGCATGGGCCGGAAGTCCGCCGGACCTTCCAGGCGGTGCACCGTCTCGCGGCGCCGCTCGCAGCGGCACACGCCCAAGAGGTCATCAGCGAAGCTTTGGACGCTGTCCTGACGTAGCCGTTGGGTTGGGCATAGTCCTTACTCCGGGCCTAGTCCTTGGTCCGGGGTGCGTCGATGATGCCAAAGATTTCTCCCTGCGGTGCCTGCAGGATAGCCATCCGCCCCATGGGGCTGTTCGTGAGGGGCATCAACGCCGAAGCGCCGAGTTCCAAGGCTGTTGCGGCAGTTCGATCGACGTGGTCGCTGGCAAACCACGCCAACCAGTGGTTCGGGACGCCCTCGGCAATTTCGGTGTCGTGATGAATGCCGCCCACTTCGCGGCCATCGGATGGGCGCTTGATGGTTGCGTAAATGAATCCGTCCTGGTCGATGTCCTGGTAGGTGTAGCCGAAGACATCTGCATAGAAGGACCGGGCCAGCGCGTAGTCGCGGGTGTGGAGTTCGTTCCAGCACAATGTGCCGTGCTCGTTGACCCGCTCTGCCCCGATATGGCTGCCTGCCTGCCAGATGCCAAAGGCCGCGCCGACACTGTCCGCAGCAATTGCCATGCGGCCGGAATCCATCACATCGAAGGGCGGAGCAATGAGTTGGCCGCCAGCCGCTCCTACCTCTTTAGCCGTGGTGTCTACATTGTCCGAAGCAAGATAGGTGGTCCAGACGGTTGGCATGTTGGAATCCTGTTTAGGGCCAAGTCCCGCAACTGCCTTTCCGTCGAGTTGGGCCAGCAGGTAGCCCCCTGCTTCCTCGTCGCCGGAGAGGTAATTCCAGCCGAACAGTTCGGTGTAGAAGGACGTCGCGGCAGGGAGATCGTCGACGCCCAGATCCACCCATGCGGGTGTTCCTGCAGGCCATTTCTCAGTTCGGGTAGACATAGCAACTCCTCGGGTTCGGGGCTTAATAGGCGCGACTGCCTCCCGGAATGCCCTATGCGCGGGGTTTCCTGGGAGGCAGCCACTCATCATGTGCGTCCAGCAGCCAATTCGTGATGCAAATCCCGGCCTCAAATCGTGGCCGCCCTCATGGAGTGGCAGCACCCAGGCACCCCAGTACAAAGGAAGCGGCAGGCGTAAGCCGCCTGCCGCCGTCGTGCGTGTTCTGTTATCAGATGGTCCGCGCTTATCAGAGGGTGCGCGTTGCCTTGGCGAGGTTGTCGCGAAGTTCGTCCGCGTTCTGACGGATGACGTAGGCGGGGCGGTCGCGCTCGACGCGCCAGCTGTCTTCGAGTGGCCCGATGTTGACGGTGTCGAAACCGAACTCGTCGTACAGCCTGGTCACGAGTTCGGCGGCTTCCGGGAAGTCACTGGCCGTGGCCAATGCCCGGCGGTTGGGCGTGCCGGCAGGGGTGCCGTCGGTGGTGATGTCTTTGGCGAAGATGTGGTTGAAACCCTTGGCCACCTTGGATGTGGGCAGGTGCTTCTGGAGCAGGCCTGACGTTGTGGCCTCGCCGTTGTCGAGCGCGGGAATGCGGCCATCGCGCTCCCAGTAATAGTTGTTGGTGTCGATGACGATTTTGCCTTCGAGCGGTTCTGCGGGGATGTCCTGATAGTTCTTCAGGGGAACGGTTACGACGGCGAAATCACCCGCCGCTGCTGCCTCAGCTGCCGTCGCGGCCCGGGCACGCGGCCCGAGTTCTGTGACCAGTTCCGCAAGGGTTTCCGGCCCCCGTGAATTGCTGATCACGACGTCGTAGCCAAGTTCCACTGCCTTGCGTGCCACCTGGCTGCCAATGTGTCCTGCACCGATGATTCCGATTGTTGTCATAATCAGGCCAACAAGATGTTGCAGACGCGTATTTCCGGCGTTACGCATTATGTCGAAGTCAGAGGTGAGTTTCCGTGGATGGTAGTCATAAGTAGACTTACTAAATGTCTACTCGAGCCAACTCCAGTTCCAAGAAACGCGGTGTCCTCTTTGACGTCGATGGGACGTTGATCGACTCCAGCTACTTCCACGCGTTCGCCTGGTGGCAGGCGTTCAGGCGGGAAGGAATGGACATCCAGATCTCCAGCATTCATCGCTGCGTCGGAATGGGTGGCGACAAGCTGGTCCAGCACCTGGTTCCGGACTGTCCGGAAGATCTACAAAAGGAACTCAAATCCGCGCACGGGGCTGTCTTTTCGACGTTCTGGCCGTCACTGCGCGCCTTCGATTCTGCACGGGACCTTCTTGCCGCTTGCTCCGACTCCGGGCTGGCGGTTGGGCTGGCATCGTCAGCCCAAGAGCGCGACCTTGATGTCAGCAGGCGGCTCCTCGACGCCGGCGGATCCATCGACGCGTGGACCAGCTCCAATGACGCGGACGAAAGCAAGCCGGCCCCGGATATCCTCCTGGCGTGTTTGAAGAAGCTGGAACTCGAGCCAGCCGACGTCGTATTTGTTGGCGATGCAGTCTGGGATGTGAAGGCTGCGGCGGCAATCGGCGTTCCCGCTATTGCCCTGACTTGTGGTGGTATCAGCGAGGCAGAACTCCGCGACGCAGGCGCCGCGGAGGTCTACGACAATCCGCGGCACCTGCTGGAGAATCTGGAAAGCAGCGCCATTGGCAGGCTAACGACGGAGACAGTCCGCGGTTAGACGGCACCACGGCCGCCGCCGCGTTGAGTAGCATTGCCTCCAATTGACCAGCAACGGAAGGGAGCGGTGTCATGCAGCAGTATGTCGTCCTGCAAGTGATCCTCAAGGAGAAACTGTGGGGAACCGGTTCGGGCAATCTGACCTCCTTGGAGAAGGCCATCAACGATCAGGCCGCGAAGGGCTACCGGCTGCACACGATTACCACGGCGAGCAGCGGGAGCAAGGGGATGATCGGCGGCGGGGACCGCATCCAGGCAACGATGGTGTTTGAGCGCGTGGGCTAGCCGACGGTATCACCAGCCTATGCTTTGAGCGCGCCCGGTATCCCGTTGAGGCGAAGGGTCGTCCCTGTGCGCAGATGAGGTAAGTCAGCGCTGCCGTCTCCGGTTCGCGTGAGGAACGTGACCTGCTCCGTCCAGGTCAGCCTGGTTGTGCCGATTTCCGCATCGGCCAGGGTCACCGTTACCAGTGATGCCCACCGGGTTACATCGTCCACGATGGCTTCGTAGACGAAAACAATTCGGCGATCGGGCGTGATGTCGAGGTAGCGCGATCGATTGCGCAGTTCCTGGTCCTGGCTGTCTGGCATTTCGAAGGTGCTGCTCGCCTCCTCACCGCCGCCAATGCGGAAGTCGTGATCGTAATTGGCTCCCGTTCCCGGCATCCGAAACCAGCGCCGGCGCAACCGATCGTCCGCGAACAGGGCGAAGACGTCCGCCCGGTTCGCCTCAAAATCCCGCGTGATGCTGAAGGTCTCGTGCCTGACATCCGAAGCCTGCCCACCACCCGTTAGGTCGGAAGGGTGCCCATCGTGCAACTCAGTCATGTCAGCCAACTCTCTGTTCTCTCATCACGTATCTATAGGAACAGAGGCAGGCTGCAGTTGCTTCCAGCGCTAGACAGCGCGCCGGACGCTCGGTCCCGTCTTAGCTTCGCCTAGAGCTGCTCGTCCCTCACTTCCTCATTCCGGCCGCGTCCTCGAACCGCCCAGATGATCAGCGCAATGACGATGATCGCAGCAACGGCGGCCAGGATCCACGGTGTCACGTCTGTGCGGGTTTGTTCCTGCGGGTCCGACTCGCCAGTCCCTGGGTTGGCAGGTCCGCTGGTTGCCGGGTTGGACGTGGTTTGCCCGCCCGACGAAGGAGCCGGGTTTGTGGGTGTTGCCGTTGACGGGCCGGACGGGTTGCTCGGCGAGGCCGACGGCGTGGGGGTGGTGGCAGCCACGTGGCCTTGCAGAGCGGCTGCGTTTGCTGCGTTTGCTGCTGCCGCGACTGACAACAGGGACCCCGTGAAGAGGGTCAGTGCCAGGGTTGCCAGGGCTAATCTACGAAGCATCGTTTCTCCTATGGGAAAGGGCGTGTTCGCGAATCCTCGTACTAGTAAGCATACTGACCAATGAGGGGCTAGCGCGTGAGCTTGGCCGAATCCGGTTCCTGGTCGCCGATATGGCCCGGAGCGTTGGCTGCCAGTACACGCTGGACGAACGCGCTGTATTCCGCCATATAGTGGCGCAGCAACCCTGCCGTGCCCTCGTCCTTAACCGAGCCGTCGTCGTCGTACGCGTCCGCGACGAAGCGGATGTAAGCCTCGGGCGCATTCAGCTGCGGTGCGTCGAGGAAGCTGAGCACGCTGCGCATGGAGGACTGCATCACCGCGGTTCCGATGCCGCCCGGCGACGCTCCGATGATGCCGGTGGGCTTCCGGGCGAAGGAGTTGGTGCCCCACGGCCGGGATCCCCAGTCGATGGCGTTCTTCAAAGCGCCTGGAATGGAACGGTTGTACTCGGGTGAGACGAACAGGATGCCGTCCGATGCGGCGATCGCATCCTTCAATTCCCTGCCGGCAGGCGGAAAGTCGGAGTCGTAGTCGGAGCTGTACAACGGGAGGTCCCGGATGGCGATCTCATGGAACTCCAGTTCCGGAGGCGCCACGCTGATGAGGGCTTTGGAGAGGACGCGGTTGATAGATGTACTGGAGAGGCTTCCGACGAAATAGCCGATTTTGAATGTGTCCATGGCGGCGTTCCTTCCCGACGGCACGGCCGGAACCGGCTCGTCGACGGTGTGGAGGCTGGGTGCCCCAGCTTCCACCGACCCTAATGGACTTGTCCACATAGCGCACCCCCCTACTCCCGTCCGGACCCTTGCGGCCATAGACTCGTGCCAACTGGTTCTGGAGAGTTCCCAAAGAGGGGTGGCGGGTGAAAGCAGGCATAGCGCGCGAGGCACTCGACGGTGAGCGCAGAGTGGCAGCCACGCCCGAAACGGTCAAGCAATTGACCGGGTTGGGCCTTGATGTTGAGATCGAGTCCGGGGCGGGGATCGCCTCCGGACATAGCGACGACGAATACCGGCAGGCCGGCGCTTCCGTTGTGCAGTCCTTGGATCTCGGATCCCTGGACGTTTACTGCCACGTGCGTCCCATGGAACCGTCGACGGCGGGAGCCCTCCGCCCCGGTTCGGTCACCGTCGGGTTGGGGTCGCCGTCGTCGGAGTTACCAACGGTGCGGGCGCTCGCCGCAGGTGGCATCACATCCTTTGCGCTGGAACTGGTTCCCCGGATCTCGCGGGCACAGTCCATGGACGCCCTCACCTCACAGGCATTGGTGGCCGGATACCGCTGCGTCCTCGAGGCCGCGACGCGTCTGCCACGGTTCTTCCCCTTGTACATGACCGCGGCCGGGACCATTCCGCCGGCCCGTGTCCTGGTGCTGGGTGCAGGTGTGGCCGGGCTACAAGCGATCGGCACCGCCAAGAGGCTGGGCGCGCGGGTTTCGGCCAATGACATCCGTCCGGCGTCGGCGGACGAAGTGGCTTCCATGGGCGGGACATTCATCAAGCTGGACCTTGAAACCGCTGAAGCTTCAGGAGGGTATGCGCGTGAACTCAGCGCAGACAGGGGTGCTTTGCAGCGTGCGCTCTTGACCCCGCACGTGGCGCAGGCAGATGTCCTCATCACAACGGCCGCCGTACCCGGTCGGCGCGCACCGCTGCTGGTGAGCCGTGAAATGGTCCAAGGGATGCGCCCCGGATCCGTCGTAGTAGATCTGGCGGCTGAGTCAGGCGGCAACGTGGAAGGCAGCATCCCCGGGCAGGACATCCACATCCCCACCGCTGATGGGCAAGGTGAAGTGACGTTGGTGGGGCTCAAGGACCCAGCATCCGCGATGCCCGCAGATGCCTCCCGTTTGTTCGCCAAGAATGTGGCCAACCTGATCGCATTGATGACCAGGGAGGGAGTGGTGACCCCGGACTTTGAGGACGAGGTTGTGGCGGGAACCTGCCTCACCCACGACGGCGAGGTGCGGCACGCGCCAACAGCTGAAGCACTCGCGGCGCTCGCGGGTGAGACCGGCCCCTTTGGAAGTGCCCACACAGCGGCCAACCCTGGCAGTGAAGGAGTGCATTGATGGATGGCATGAGTCTGCTCACGATCACCGTACTGGCAGTTTTCGTGGGCTTCGAGGTCGTCTCCAAAGTCTCCAGTACCCTCCATACACCCCTGATGTCCGGGGCAAATGCGATCCACGGAATCATTCTGGTGGGTGCCATTATCGTTGCGGGCCAGGCCTCTGATCCGTGGGTACTGGCAGTCGCCCTGCTGGCTGTAGTCCTGGCCACGGCCAACCTTGTGGGCGGATTCGTGGTGACGGACCGCATGCTGGAGATGTTCCGTGGGAAGCAACGGCCGTCGTCGTCAGTTGTCTCCTCCGGGGAACATGCGGGCAAGGAGCGCGGCCGGTGACTCTTCTGGATCCCACGTGGACGGCTCTCCTTTACCTCGCAGCGGCTGCTTGTTTCATCCTTGCTTTGAAGGGACTGAATTCCCCTCGGACTGCACGGCGCGGAAACCTCATCGGGGCATTCGGTGCTTTGTTGGCCGTGGTTACTGTGTTCGTCTCGGTGAAACTGGACAACGTTCCGTGGATCGTTGGGGCAATAGCCGTGGGATCGGTGGTGGCCGCACCTGTGGCGCGCCGCGTTCAGATGACACAGATGCCGCAACTCGTGGCCCTGTTCAACGGCGTGGGTGGCGGTGCGGCTGCGCTCGTGGCATTGCTGGAGCTCTCGCATACAGGTGATGCGTGGGTTCGCTTGGCCATTGTGTTCACGCTGCTGGTCGGAGCGGTTTCCTTTGCGGGTTCTGGCGTCACTTTTGCCAAACTGCAAGGGCTGATGACCACCCGGCCGGTGACGTTCCCGGGCCTGCCCGTCCTGATGGGCGTGGTGCTGCTGGCCGCAGTGGGCGCAGGGGTGGTGGTGATACTGGATGGTTCATTGATGCTGGCGTTAGTGCTGCTGATCCTTGGTCTTGTGGCCGGTGTCCTGCTGGTGCTCCCGGTGGGCGGCGCCGATGTACCGATTGTCATCTCGCTGCTCAACGCTTTCACCGGATTGGCCGTTGCCGCGTCGGGGTTGGTGCTGGGTAACGTACTCCTGGTGGTTGCCGGAACCCTGGTTGGAGCGTCAGGCACCATCCTCACCCGGGCCATGGCTGCCGCGATGGGCCGCAGCGTTGCGGGAATCATGTTCGGTGCCTTCAAGGGCGGCTCCACGGCTGGGTCCACTGCCGTGAGTGAGCGTCCGGTCAGATCCTCCAGCCCGGAAGATGTTGCGGTGCTGCTCGGCTACGCCCAGCGGGTGATCATCGTTCCCGGGTACGGCTTGGCTGTGGCGCAAGGCCAGCACACAGCCGCTGAATTGGCCTTGGCTTTGGAAGCACGCGGGACTGAGGTGGACTTCGCCATCCATCCCGTAGCAGGACGCATGCCCGGTCACATGAACGTCCTTCTGGCCGAGGCCAACGTGCCCTATGAATCGCTGAAGGAAATGAGCGACATCAACCCGGAGTTTAAGACCGCGGACGTTGCCCTTGTGGTGGGTGCCAATGACGTCGTGAACCCTGCAGCCAAGACCACCTCAGGTTCGCCGATCTACGGAATGCCCATCCTGGAAGTAGCTGAGGCCCGGCAGGTGGTATTCCTCAAACGTTCCATGCGTCCAGGATTCGCCGGCATCGAAAACGAACTTCTCTACGAACCTCAGACCACTTTGCTGTTCGGCGACGCAAAGGATTCGTTGACCAAGGTGTTGGGCGCTGTGAAGGCGCTCTAGCAGGGTTGGCCCCCTAAATTCGGCGCCGATATTCGCGTCATATCCGGGCTTGCAGAGCCACATCTTTTGTACAGAAGTCTGCCCAGAAGGCGACTGCGGAAAGATGAATGGCTAGGAGTCAGCGATTTGCAAGACGATATGAAGGATTCGACGCCCGATTCGCGCTTCGACAAACCACAAAGCAAGAGGGTGACGGATTGGAGGCCACTCGTTGGCCAGGATGTGCAGATCTGGCGTGGCAACAAGATCGTGGACCAAGGCCGGGTGGAGGCCGTGACTGCCGACGGCAAGGTTCTATGGCTCAAACAACTTGGAGCAATCGAACGTCGGTTGGTCGTGAAGGAACCCGGAACAGGGCTCCGGGTACGGCTCATCCCTTGAACGCAATCCTGGGAGTGCGCGCGGCCCTGGCTCTTCCCGGCCATCCGCCGTCGTCCTAAGCTGAACCGTACGAGTTACCCAACCCATGCCGAACCGCCACATCGAAGCGAGGTTGCGCCATGACCGTGAAACTCAACAAGAAAGCCTTCGACAACGCGAAGCACCTGATCCGTGACGGCAAGATCGTCAAGGATGTCCGGGATGACTGGAGCGAGCACGCCCCGTCCACCAAGGACGAGAATGAGTTCCTGGAGAAGAACGGCCAAGCCGAGTATTCCAAGTGGTACCTCGGCGTGGACGACGATCATCCTGCTGACCAAAAGGGCCACTACAAATTTCCCTTCGGCGACTTCAAGAAGATCCACAGATGTGCGGTCATCTCTGCCGAGAGCCGTGCGGCGCAGAACGACTATGACGATATCCGGGATGCGCTCGGCAAGCTGCTCGAACGCATCGATGAGGAATGAGCCGTGACGGGCAAGCTCATCTACTCAGCCAGCAAGCGCCCCCATTTCGGGTCCAGCAACGGAGCTCCGGCAAGCTTGAGTGCATGCCAGAGGGTCACTGCCACAGAATCGAGCACCGGAACGCCGGTCCGGGCCTCCACCTCGGCCGTGATGTTGGCTCCGTAAAGATTCGTGCACAGGTAGACCAAGGCGTCCGGGTGGGCGGCTGCCAGCTCCAGGGAACCCGGCAGCATCTCCTCATCGGCGACCCGGCCAAAGGATTCGTTATCAGTCAGGTCGAGGTGCCGGTGATCGATCGTCTTGATGCCTTCCTTGGCATAGGACGCGATCACGGCCTCATTCACGTCTGCCGTATAGGGGGTGAACAATCCGATTCGCTCGGTGCCAAAAGTAGAAAACGCGTTCAAGTAGGCGAGCGTGGACGTGGTGGCCGGTATGCCTGTGGCGTCCGTGATCTCACTGACCAAGGCATGGTCGTGGGAAGCTCCAAGCCAGGATCCGGAGGTGCCGTTCCAAGCAATGACGTCCACATTCGCCGTGGCCAGCAACTCGGCGGCGGCACGCATTACAGAGGAATCGAATTGCTTGTCCGAGGAGTCGTCCAGGGCGATTCGCGTGACCGGTATGCGGGTTGAATGGATGGTTACATCCTGGCGATCGCCCAGGATCCGGTAGGTCTGTGGCTCAAGGCAGGTGTTGGAGGACGGCACGATCATGCCGATGCGGATGGGGCGGTTGTTTGAAGGCATGCTTGCTCCTAGGCGCTGAGGGATTCGGCAGAGGGAAGGACGGGAACGGAGAGGGCGTCGCGGTGTTCAGCGAACCCGTTCCGGGCGACGAAACGTCCGACGGCGCCAAGATCGTGGAAACCGTCCTCGTCGAGGACCACTCGCCCGGAAGAGACCACGACGGCGGGCCAACCGTTCAGCGTCTTCCCTTCAAAAGGCGAGAAATCAGTCCCCATGTGCAGCGCACCGCCGTCGACGGTTTGCTGGAAGGCGGGATCGAAGATTACGAGGTCGGCGTCGAAGCCTTCCACGATGGCGCCCTTCCGCGGCACGGCGTTGATCCGTGCGGGGCCGGCGGAGAAGACCTCAACGAACTCCTCCACAGAGCCGCCCGACTCAGTGACCAATGCCGTGAACGTCACGGGCATCCGCGTCTCGACGCCGGGGAGGCCGTGCGGCATGTAGCGGACGTCGTCCGTGCGCTCGCGTTTTTGCGAGAGGTCGTAGCAGGAGTGGTCCGAGGAAACAGTGTGGATTGCCCCGGCCGCGAGGCGTTCCTTGAGCGCGGCCACCGTTTCGGCACTCCGCATCGGCGGACAGCAGGCGTACCACTCGGGGAATTTTGAACCGTAGACGGTGTCATCCAGGGTCAAATAGTGCGGGCACGTCTCGGAGTACGCTTCCTGGCCGCGCTCGCGGGCTTCGGTGACCAGATCCACGGCGCCCGGAGTGGACTGATGGACGAAGTAGACGGGCGCTCCGGTGTACTCAGCCATCGCCAGGGTTTCCTTGACCGAGATCTCCTCGGCAAGCTCAGGCCGGGTACGGTGCAGGTGTTCGATGCCGATGCGGCCATCCGCGACGTGCTGGTCAGTGCAATCGGTGATGATGGGATCGTGCTCTGCATGGATGTACGTGAGGCCATCCAAGCGCACCATTTCGCGCATGACCTTCAGGATGGTGTCGCCGTCGGCCATGGTTGAACCGCGGTTGGTGGTGTACATCTTCACCGAGCGGACACCCTCGGCGGCTAGCTGTTCGAGCTGCCACGGGACCGTCTCATCCCAGGCGACAACCGAGCCGTGCAAGGCAACATCGCAGCGCGACTCGGCGGCCAGGCGCTTCTTGTTCAGCACAGCTTCCAGTGGTGTCTCCTGGGCATCGCGGGGGATGCCGAAGTCGATGATCGTGGTGGTGCCACCCCACAGCGCAGCCGTTGATGTGGTCCGGTAGTCATCCAGGGTGCGGAATCGGCCCGTCACTTGGGCAACATGGCAGTGGCCATCGATGCCACCGGGAATGACCAGCTGGCCGTGCGCTTCAATGGTGCGGGCAGCCGCGGGAATGGGTTCGGTGGCGTCAATGAGCTGGACGATGCGTCCGCTGTCCACCACCACGTGGGCCGCCTGCCGGCCGAAACTGTTGACCACGGTGCCGTTGGCAATGACGAGATCCGGGAAATGGGACATCGTTGTCCTCCTTGTTCTTGGGAAGCGTTAGAGAGTGGGGGACGAGGAAAGGTGCGCCGACTGTGCGACGGTCAGGGCGGCGTCGAGGTTTTCGGAGAGACCCTGACGGCGCTTGACCGGTGGCGCGGCGAACGAGCCGCCGCGATGTGCCCCCGACTTCAACGCGACCACGGCCTCCGTCATGCGGATGCCGGCCGAGATGCCGTCCACCACGGGCACTGGAATCTGGCCTTCGAGCTCGCGGGCAAGTCCTGCTAGCGGCGCACCTGCAAGGATCACGACGTCGGCACCGTCCTCTGCGACCGCCTGCCGGCTAAGTGCCAGGAGCGTTTCCTTGAAGTCGGCCTGTACGGATCCGATCGAATTGAGGCTCTGGTTGATGGATCGGATGGAGGCGAGACGGCCGCCAAAACCGAACCGCTCTACGCAGTCGAGGTACCAGGCCTGGATGCGGTCCGAGATGGCGATGATGGAGAAACGCTGGCCTTGGAGTGCTGCCGCGCAGAGTGCGGCTTCGGTGATCCCGATGACCGGTACGTCCACCAGTTCCTTCAGGGCAGGCATGCCGGGATCCCCGAAGGCAGCCACAACGACGCCGTCCACAGCGGCATCGCCGCGTTCACGCCCAAGGCTGGCTCCGCCGTCGTGCGCGTATTCGGCGATCAGCTCGGCAACAGCGCCAGCAGCGATCAGCGACTCGAAGCGGGTTTCGATATATTCGACGCCGTGTCCGGCGGTCCGCACGATCAGTTCGGTATCCGGTCCTGCTGAACGCAGGGCCTCGGCCTCGATCAGTGCCGTGACGTCGTCACTGATGTTGGGGTTGATGACCAGGAGTTTCATGATTTTTTCCGTTGCAGCTTGGGCTCAGTGCGGCTGGAATCCTCCGGGAACTGCTCGCGGTACTTGCCGATGTGCGACGCCGATTGGGTAGCGGCGCGGTCAGGATCGCCACTGGCGATCGCGGCGTAGAGGTCGCGGTGTTCCTGGATGAGTTCCGGGAGATCGCTGACGTGGCGGAACAGCCAGTGCATGCGTCCCTGGAGTGGTTCCAGCGCGGAGCGGAGAAAGTCGTTGTTGGCGATGGCCGTGATGGCATCGTGAAAATCGCTGTTGGCGCGGTGGGCTTCCAGGATGGAGCCCTTGGCCAGGCACCGATCGGCCTCATCCAGCAGTCCGGCGAGGTGTTCAAGATTCGCGGCGGTTGCGCGCTTGGCAGCCAAGCGGCAGGCAAGGACTTCCAAGGATTGACGGACGTCGAAGAGGTCCTCCACATCCTTGGCGCTCAAGCCGCTGACCTCGGAGCCGCGGCCGGCGCGGTCCCGGATCAGTCCTTCTTGCCTCAGCATGCGGAGTGCTTCGCGGATGGGCAGTCGGGAGACGTTGAATTCGGCGGCGAGGTCGCGCTCCACCAGCCTGGTGCCGGGCGCATAGTGCCCCTCAAAAATCCTGGAACGGAGCGTGTCACGCACTGACTCCCGGAGGGGGCGGTCAGTGATGTTCGTGTCTTCTGCGGCTAGCATTTCCAGCTCCATTTCGTGATGTGTGAGGCGGTGCGCCCGGCGACCAGGCGGGCTTCCGGCCATCCGGCGGTTCAGTACCGTCCGGCCGGCCCGGTCAGGCGAGTTAGACCGGGAGTCGCTTGTTGTAATCCAGGACGAGGACGGAGATGCCCATGATCACCGCGGATCCAACGAAGTACAGCAGCGCCCAGGTGTAGGAGCCGGTGGCCCCGACAATCAGGCCTACCACAATCGGCGTGACGAACCCGGCGATGTTGCCGCTGAAGTTCATTGCCCCGCCGAGCACACCGGCGTTGGTGCGGCCGCCCAGGATGGACGGGATGGACCAGAACAGGCCAACCCAGCGCAGGAAGAACAGGACTACAGAGAGAAGCACGACGGCGGTGATCGGGTCTGCGACCACGGTGACACCTACGAGGCCGCCCACCACTACGACGCTGGAGAATCCCAGGAGGGTACGCATGACGCGGTTTGCGGATGCGCCGGATGCGCGCCACTTGTCGGCGATGATTCCGCCGAGGATTTCGCCGACGAAGCCGGCACCGAAGATCACGAATGTGGACCAGCCGATGGTCTTCAGGTCGAAGCCCTTGGCTTGGGCCAGATACAGCGGGCCCCACGTCAGCAGACCGTAGAAGACGCCGTTGAAGCCTAGCCAGCCGAAGCACATTGCCCAGAACGAACGGAACTTCAGGTAGGGGAGAAGGGCTCGCTTGCCCTGTGCGCCTTCCTTGGCTGCCTCGGCGTCGTCCTCGGCATGCGAGGCTTCGATGTACTCAGCTTCGGCATCGTTGACGCCCTTGTGCTGGCGGGGGTTGTCGCGGATGTACCACCAGACGGCCAAGCCCATGAGAATCGTGGCGGCACCGGCGATGATGAACGACATGCGCCAGCTGCCCGTGGAGGCGATCAGCCAGGTGATGAGGATGCCGCCCAGGCCAGCGCCCAGGGGAGCTCCGGCGTCGAGGATGGTGGCACCGCGGCCACGTTCCTTCTTGTGCATCCAGATGGCATTGAGCTTGCCACCGGCAGGCATGACGCCGGCCTCAGTGACACCGATGCCAAGGCGTGCGATGAACATGCTCAGGAAGCCGCCTGCGAAGCCGGAAGCAGCAGTCGCTGCGCCCCAGCCAATGCAGGAAGCAGTGACCATCTTGCGGGGGCCGAACTTGTCGATCAGCCAGCCGACAGGGATTTGCATGAGCGCGTAGGTCCAGAAGAACGCCGACAACAGAAGCCCCACAAGCTCGGGCGGGAGGTTGAATTCCTTCTGGATGATGGGGAGCGCAACGGATATTGAACCGCGGTCGATGTAAT
The DNA here is from genome assembly GCF_031455315.1 of Arthrobacter sp. 1088. NCBI lineage: Bacteria > Bacillati > Actinomycetota > Actinomycetes > Micrococcales > Micrococcaceae > Arthrobacter > Arthrobacter sp. 1088. Next base: position 253,890 of record NZ_JAVDSM010000005.1, on the reverse strand, counting down.
TGACGGCGACCAGGACCAGGAGCAGGATGAACAGTTTCCAGCGGACGTTTGTGCGTCGCTGCACACCGTCCTTGGCGGTTTTGGGCTCGTTTTCCTGGTTTTCCTGGGTTGCCAGTTGGGTGTTTTGGGGAGACACAGCTTCTCCTTCAGAGGAGTCAACAGGGGTGGAATGTCTTTGGGGTATGTCTTTGGGGGTATGTCTTTGGGGGGATGAGCCGGGCGTGGATATCGCTGCAGCCGGACCCGTGCCGGCGGCAACTGTTGCGGTCCCTGCCCTTTTGGTGGCGGGGGCCGCAGCCGGTAGCGGGTCTGTTTGGGATCCCGTTTTGGGATCCCAAAATCCAAGTTAGATGTGACGGGCCGCACTGTCAAGGGATTTGGTATACAAAGTCTGTTGGCAAAATGTGACCGAGTGGGATGCGTGCGCGCCTTCCTTCCCGGTTACTCCTGCCTTAGCGCACGAAAACCCGGCGTTTTCTGGGAAATGCCGGGCTTTCGGGGTCGTAAGTGGGAAGGAGTGCTGGCTAGTCCTGGTATGCCGAGCTTGGGGAGGCTTCCGGACTGTATGCCAGAATCTCGGCGAGCTCAGCAAGCCGGTGCGCGCGTGCGGACTCGGCTGGCGTGAACGGCTCGCCTGGTCGGGAAAAGACCAGCGGTCCATGCCATGCGGTAGGAATCTTCAGGATGTCCGTTGAACGTTCGACGCCGGCACTCGCCTCGGCTGCCGGGTTCTCGGGGTCGTTGGGGACCACTTTGGCGGAAAGCAGTTCGGCTACCGCGTGCGGAAGCTCTTTTGGGTTTCCGGCAATGCGGGTGGCCAGGCTCAGGGCCTTGGTTTGGCCATCAGCCATGGCAAGCGCTGTGGTTGGCCACACGTGTGACTCACGCCCGCCGCCGTCGTCGAGTGCTTTCAGCAGTTCATGTTCGGTGACCTCACCCGGGGCGGAGAGGACGAACTCGTCCAGCACTATTTGGGCGCCCTGTGTACCCTGGCGGCCCGGGGCATCCATCGGGTGAACGTGGATGCTGAGGATGTTCGTGTCCAGCTTGGCCAAGGAATGGGTGATTTTTTGCAGGGAGCCGGGCTGGTCCCGCAGCAGGGTCCGGGCCCGCCACAACGCAGGTGCGGCGTGCAGCTTGTGCCGCTGGCGGAGGGCTGGAGCATGCAACCATCGCCGGAGGACCTTGGCAGCAGACGGTTCGGCCACCCAGATAACCAGCACTGTGGCAGTCACGGTCAGCAGCAGCACTTTGGCCACATAGGGGAGATGGGTTTCCACAACCGCCGCGTGAACCAGCAGTTCAATGGGAAGCATCACCGCGATGTTGGCCAAGGTGAGCCGGGCCTTGGGCGGTTCGGGCAACTGTCCGCAGACATCGCACCGAAGATCCGCAGTAACGGGAGAGCTCATTTTGGGCTTCATGGTTTCATGCTGCCCCGCGCCTGTTTCAGGACGGTTGCCTCCGCGTCACGTTCTGGGGACACGCTGGTGGGTGCTGCGTTCCTGTCCACTTAGTGCCCATGTGCCCAACGCCGGCAACGCAAAAGCCCGACGTTCCCGCGGTGGGAACGCCGGGCTTTGCAAAGCAACCGGGAAGGAACGCTCGTGCTTGGTCGTTACTGCTCCGGCCTAGCGGACGCTGTCCGGGTCGAGGTCGGAATCGCGGTCCGTACCACGGTGGGCCGCTGCATCCTTCAGGAGATCCCGGATCTCGGCCAGCAGTGCGGTATCCGCAGGCAGCGGCTCTTCCTCGGGTTCTTCGGTGGAGAGGCGGTCCTTAACCATGGAGTTGATCTTGTTCATGGGCGCCACGAAGATGAAGTAGACCACTGCCGCAGTGATCACGAAGGTCACAAGGGCAGTCAGCACCGCGCCGAAATCGACGAACGTGGACGGGTTGTTCTCCCAGATTTTGAAGCCAAGCCCTTCGGCATTCATGCCGCCGGCCGCAGCAATCACGGGGTTGATGATGTGGTTGGTGAAGGCTGCTACGAGAGCGGTGAAGGCACTGCCGATGACGACGGCAATGGCCAGTTCAATCACGTTGCCGCGAAGTATGAAGTCCTTGAAACCCTTAAGCATGGAATGTCCTCCGGATGGGTACGGGTGTGTGGCTTAGGCAGAGAACAAACTACCACTTGCAGGTTTCAAACGGGTGTCAAGGGGATGTGAGAGAGGGATGCCGCCTGGGGGTGTGGATGTGAGAGAGCATCGGGCTTGTTCGTTGGGATCAGCCTACGAGGGCCCGGGTGTGGTCGTTCAGGAAGATTCCGCGGGGATCGAATTCGCGGCGGACCTGGATGAAGGTGTCCAGCTCGGGGTAGAGACGCTCAAGGCGGCCCCGTGTCATGAAGTGGATCTTTCCCCAGTGGGCCCGCGGCTCGAATTCCTGCAGGACGGCGTCGGCGTCCCGGAAGAACTGCCAGTAGTCGGTTCCAGGCTCGGTGGTCAGGGTAATAACGGTGCTGTCTCGCCCTTGGAACTGGGACATGTAGGCGTCGTCGGCCTTCACCCAGCGGACCTCGACAGGGTACTTCTGCTCGGGATACTTGCTGCGGATCAGCTCCTGGATGGCCTCGACGGCGGAAAAGCCGTCCTCGCTGCGGACGAAGTACTCAAGTTCGTGGAACTGGGTGGTGAAGCCACCAGGATAGATCCGGTACGAGCGGTCAAGCCGGGCACCTTCCACGGTCGAAATCCCGCGCTCGTCCTGAATGGAAGCAACGTTATACCGCTTGGTGTAGCTCCGGTTGGCCATGCTCAGGCCGGGTGCGCCGGGAAGATCCAGGAGCTCGCAGGAATCGTTCTCCGGGCACCAAAGGAACGAGTAGTGCCGGTTGTTGTCGATATCGTCCTGCCACGTCGAAGCAGTTTCCGCCCAGGTGGGGTAGGTGATCTGTTCCTGCAGGTAGTAGCTGTCCTCAACAGCCAGTTCCACCTCCAGGAAAACACCGAGCGTCCCCAAAGCCACCTGGGCGGCCCGGAGTTCGCGGAGCTGACCCTCGCCGATTTCCACGATGTCGCCGTAGCCGTTGATGAGCTTCACCCAGCGGAGGTTGGACGAGAAACTGCCCAGGTGCTTTCCGGACCCGTGGGTGCTGGTGGCCAGTGCGCCGGCAATCTGCTGTTTGTCGATATCGCCCTGGTTGCCCAGGGCCAGGCCCTGCTCCCACAGCGGATCTCCAAAGGCGTTGATCGTGGTTCCGGCAAGGGCCCGCGCCCGACGCCCGGCTTTGTCAGTTCCCGTAATCGCCGAGAGCCCGGACATGTCCATCAGGACGCCGCCAGTCTGAACAAGAGGTGAGGACGAGTGCCCTGAGCCGACCGCCCGCACAGGCAGGCCTTCCCGAATGGCGAAACGGACGGCGTCGAGCGCTTCTTGTTCATTCCTTGGCCGGACGGTGAAGGCCGGCGTCGCGCTCTGGTTCCCGCCCCAGTTGGTCCAGGTGATGTCGGTTCCAAAAGGTGCCGTAGGCGTGGCGGCGCGGGAAAGGTCTTTGGTGGTCATTGCTAAGCTCCGTTGCTTGTTTGAAGGCTTACGCGCCGTGGTTGATCATGACGTGCTTGGTGCGCGAGTAATCATCCAGGGCGTAGAGCGAGAGGTCACGCCCATAGCCTGAGCCCTTGAATCCGCCCCACGGTACCTCACACGCAAGGACCAGGTGCGCATTCACCCAGACGGTGCCGAAGTCCAACTGCTTGGGAATCCGCAGGGAGAGGCTGGAGTCCTTGGTCCACACGGAGGCGGACAGTCCGTAGGGGCTTTCGTTTGCACGGGTGACGGCCTCTTCAGTGGAAGAGAAGGTCTCCACAGTGACCACGGGGCCGAAGATTTCATGGGTTGCAATGTGCGCGCCGGCGGGGACGTTGCTGATGACCGTTGGCTCGATGAAGTATCCGGGGCCTTCCAGTGCCGAGCCGCCAATCGCGATATTCAGTCCCGCCTCGCGGGCTTCGGCCAAGGATTCCTTGACGCGTTCAAAGTGGGGCCGGGAGATCATGGGACCGATTTCGACGTCGTCCCCAGCCTCGGGTGCGCCGACCACCAGCGTGCTGACTTCGCGTACCAAGTGCTCGGTGAATTCCTCGGCCACGGACTCGTGGACCAGCACGCGGCAGGCAGCACCGCAGTCCTGGCCGGCATTCCAGAATCCTGCATTGCGGACTCCAGCGGCGGCGGCGCGGAGATCGGCGTCGGGGAAGACAACAACCGGCGCTTTGCCGCCAAGTTCCAAGTGGACGCGCTTCACGGATTTTGCTGCAGTTTCCGCAACGGCCTGGCCACTAACGACGCTGCCCGTCAGGGCGACCAAAGCGATCGATGGGTGCTCCGAAAGCCGCTGTCCAACAGTGCGCCCCTGGCCAGTGACCACGTTGAGGATCCCGTCCGGGATCCGTCCGGCGAGCAGTTCCGCCAGCTTCAGCGTGGACAACGGGGTCTGCTCGGACGGCTTGAGGACGATGCTGTTGCCGGCAGCCAGAATCGGTGCGATCTTCCAGGCGGCCATCAGCAGCGGGTAGTTCCACGGGGTAATGACGCCTACGACGCCCACGGGTTCGCGGAGGATCACGGAGGTGTGGTCAGTGGCGTAGTCGCCGCCGGCCATGGAAGTCAGCGTGCGGGAGGCGCCGGCCATGAAACGGAACGTATCGATGGTGCTGGTGACGTCGTCCTCGGCCACTGCCTGCGGCTTGCCGGTATTGGCGGACTCGATGAGCTCGAACGCTTGCCGGTTCTCCTCAATGATGGTGGCGATCAGGTTCAGGACGTCCGCCCGCTCCTTGGGGGTAGTAGCCCCCCAGGTCTTTTGGGCGACGACGGCGGCCTCTACAGCGGCGTCGACATCGTCCGCCGTGCCCGCCTGCACTGAGGCGATGACCTGCTCGGTGGTGGGATCCACGACGTCGATCAGCTGACCGGTGGAGCCGGGCACGAACGATCCGTTGATGAAGTGCCCGGCGGGAGGCAAGGGCAGCTGCGCAGGCAGGCTGCTGCCATGGTCAGAGGAGGTGCGTCGAACGGTGAACTGGACGGTTTCGGGGTGGGCAGTGTCTGTGAGGGTCATGACAATTCGCTTTCAGATAGGTCAGTTTGCGAGTGCAGGGGATGGAAAGGGGGCGGCTTCTGTCTTTTTCCGGAACACGCGTGCCGCGAAGTAGTAGAGGGGAGCAACCACTACGAGGCCGACGAGCCAGGAGATGTCCACCCCTCCCAACGCGGCCGCGAGGGGGCCGGTGTAGATTGCGGTTGCCGAGAAGGGAACCTGGATCAGGGCGCCTGCCAGGTAGGAGCCGATGGCGACCCAATTGAACCGCCCGTACACACCGCCGTCGCGCTTGAAGAAGTCCTCAACCCGGTAGTCGCCGTGCCGCAGAAGGTAGTAGTCCACCAGGTTGATGGCAGTCCACGGGACCAGGACGTACATCAGGAAGGAGAGGAAGTTGGTGTAGAAGAGGATGAAGTTGTCGCGGGCGAACAAGGCGATGGAGACTGCGACGACGAACAGGATGACTGCCGCGATGCTGCGGGTCTTGGCACGGGGCAACCATGAGGGTTTGAAGGTTTGGCCGATGGTGAGAGTGCACAGGACGCCGCAGTAGAGGTTCATGGCGTTGGACGCGGCGACACCCAGGCAGAAGATGCCCACGATGATCAGGGTCCACGGCTGCAGCAACGCACCCAGGCTGCCAACGATTTCGACGTTGTCGGCGCTCATCGTCATGGCGAGCGTGCCCACCAAGGCGCCCAGGATCATGGGGAACAACGTTCCCAGGACGCAGCCCGAGTAGGAAGCCCAGAACGCCGGTGCCGAGCCCGTGCCCTGCGGCATGTAGCGGGAGTAATCGGAGACGTAGGGCGCGTAGGCCAGCTGCCACAGGGCCGAGACGGAGATGGTCCCCATGAAGCCAACCCAGTTGAAATTGCCCTCCGCAAGGAAGCTGGCGGGAAGGCCGTGGACAACGAGGATCCACACGAAGGCGAGCAACAGAGCCAGGCCCGCTGCAACGCTGAGGATCCTGGCATAGGCGTGGATGAGCCGGTAACCGAAAATCGTGGCGATGACGCTGACCACGCCGATGATGATGATGCCGGCATCCACGCTGATGCCGGGGCTGACCGCGGCCATTGCTTCTCCGCCAAAGACGAGGTTTGCGGCGAAGAACCCGACGTACATGATGACCACGATGACCACGATCAAGAGGGCGCCGAAGGAGCCGAACTGGCCGCGGGTCTGGATCATCTGCGCCACGCCCAGCTGGGGGCCTTGGGCCGAGTGCAGCGCCATGAAGATGCCGCCCACGACGTTGCCGATGATGATGCCCACCAGCGCCGGCACGAAACCGAGGCCGAATACCGTGGTGGCAAGTCCGCCGGTCACGATGGTCATGATCATGATGTTGGAACCGAACCAGATGGTGAAGAGATCGCGCGCCTTGCCGTGCCGCTCATTCAGCGGGATCGGCTGGATGGTTTTGTCCTCAAGCCGGGGAACTTCGTGGGTGGCCAAGGGCGCATTCATGATGCGCTCCGGGACGTCGAAGCCAGTTCACGGACTGTAGTGGCTTTGCTGCGGTTCACCATCAGGCCGAGAAGGTCGAAAACAAGGGTGGCCGCAGCGACGGTTGTGATGTCCGCATGGTCGTAGGCCGGAGCGACCTCCACGACGTCGGCGCCCACGATGTTGATGCCGTTCAGGCCGCGGAGCAGGGCCAGGAGTTCGCGGGAGTGGAGTCCGCCCATCTCCGGGGTGCCCGTACCGGGAGCGAATGCGGGGTCCAGGACGTCGATGTCGATGGAGACGTACACCGGGGTGTCGCCGAGCCTGTCCTTCACCTGCTGGATTGCCGCCGGGACACCGATGACATCCAGGTCCGAGCAGCGGATGATCTGGAACCCGAACTCGTGGTCCCTGAGGAAGTCATTGCGGTCATACACAGGGCCACGGATGCCGACGTGCATCGACTTGTCCTCCACAAGGAGGCCTTCCTCGAACGCCCGCCGGAAGATGGTTCCGTGCGTAATGGGCTGGTCAAAGTACGTGTCCCACGTATCCAGGTGTGCGTCAAAGTGCAGCAAAGCCACCGGACCATGGACCTTGTTCAGGGCCCTGAGCATCGGCAGGGCAATCGTGTGGTCGCCGCCGATCGAGATCAGCCGCTTGTCTTCGCTGATGAGGGGCAACGCCTGCTCCTCGATCTCACGAACAGCGCGGGTGATGTCGTAGGGCGTGCAGGCGATGTCGCCGGCGTCCACAACCTGGGCTTCGTAAACGGGTTCGACGTCGAGCTCCGGGTGGTAGCCCGGGCGCAGGAGACGCGAGGCCTCGCGAACCGCGGCAGGACCGAAACGGGCGCCGGGCCGGAAGGAGGTTCCGCCGTCGAACGGTACGCCGACAATCGCAATGTCATAGTCCGGGACGCGGTCAATTTGGGGGAGGCGGGCGAAGGTGCCGAGTCCGGCATACCGGGGGACTTTGGTTGCGTCGACAGGGCCGATGGGCTTGTGGATTGTCATTGCCGGTTCCTTGGTGTGAGGGGTGCTCGCCATTGAGCGGGAAGTAAGTAATTCCATTCTTGGTGACGCGGGTCACGGCGAATAGCGGTACATTGACTACAAATGGCCCAGACGCTTAGACGAATGTCTAAAAGGTTCGGAACGGGCCCCGGGAATCATAGAGTCAGGACCCCATCCGATGGCAATCACGGTCGCCGAACTCGTGGCTGAACCCCAACTCGGGCTCAGCCTTCTGGCCGGTGACGCGGGCCGCGACAACCGGATCACCTGGGCCCACACCTCCGATCTGCCCAGGCTCTGGGAGTGGGTCACAGGTGGAGAGCTGATGATGACCAATGGACTCTCGATTCCGGCCGACGCCGCGGGACAAGTGGCGCTCGCCGAGGCCCTTATGGACAGCGGGGCAAGCGCCTTGGCCATCGGCGAGAAGATGCACGCGCCTCCGCTGACCCAGGAGTTCCTGGCGGCCTGTGACCGGCTGCCGCTGCCGCTGATCAACATCCCCTACCCCCTGCCGTTCATCGCGATCGCCCGCTCGGTTGCCGAGTCCTCCCTGCTCGAAGAGTCCCGGCGCTTGCGGCAGACGGCCAGGGTTTACGACCTGCTCCGAACGGCCGGCGCCTCGGAGGACCATTGGCAGAGCCTGGTCCAACGGCTCGCCACCGAACTGGATGCGGAGCTGTTCGTGGTGGACCGCCGCTGCCTGCATCCCTGGCACCCGGAGGGACAGCCAGTCCCACGGTTCCTTGCCGATGAATGGGCTCCGCTTTCCGGGCAGGTGTCCTTGGCGGGAAAGAACTTCCAGTGGCACCGGATCCGGGGCCGGCACGTGCTGACCATGGACATCCCGACCCACGCCAACGCGCTCCTCGTGGTGCTGCCCAACAGCGAACCGCACCCGGACGCCGTCGTACTTCTGCACGCCGCAACCGTGCTGGGACTGCAGCTTTCGCGCATCGTCCTGTCGCTGGAAGGCCGCCATCGGCTGGCGGGTGAGTTCCTGCTGCAGGCCATGGATGGGAGATTGGGGGCGGCCGAGATGGAGAGCCGGCTGGCCGGTTTTGATGTTCCGCCCCAGGATTTCCTGCTCGCCTCGCTCTACGCGGACGCCGGCAATAAAGCAGCGGACGACGGCGACAGGCTGGCTAACGTGCACATCGAACTGTGGCGGCACGGGGTTGCGTCGGCTTCCCTGAAGCGGAACAACCGGCTCCACGTCGTGGTCCCTGCTGATGTGCCGGACGACATCCTGGTTCATTGTGCCGGGGCGGATGCCGCGATCGGGATCAGCGCTCCGGCGGGTGTGGCGGGCATTCAGCGCGCGCTGCAGGAGTCACTGTGGGCGCTCGGATCGGCCCGGGCGAACAAGCTTGGCCTGGCCCGCTACGCGCAGGGACCATCATGGCTGGGGCTGACGGGTTTCGAGGAAGGAACTGCCCTGGTCCGGCGTCTCCTCGGCCCGATTTTCGATTACGAGCAGAGCCAGGAAGGCGATCTCATCGTCACGCTGAGGACCTATCTGGACTCGCAGCGTTCCTGGCAAAAAACCGCCGCTGCCCTGTTCGCGCACCGGCAAACCATCATCTATCGGATACGGAAAATCGGCGAATTGACGGGGCTGGACATGGGTGAAACCTCCACTGTTGCCCAGTTGTGGTTCGCGCTCCAGATCCACGAGGCAATGCACCGGTAGGTATCCCTTGCTTGCGCTTTTTCCAGATAACCCGCTATGGTGTGAACCGTGTCACTGACGTGACGCAATGCTTTTGATCTGTGGCGGGAGAGTCCTGCCGGTACATCCAGTCAGGCGCCGTAGGAGCAAATCCTCCCCAGGAATCTCTCAGGCCCACGTACCGCCACGGCGAGGCAACTCTGGAAAGCAGTCCAGGTAACTGGGCTCACCGACGGTGCAAGCAGGCAACCATTCCTGCGGAATCTCTCAGGTCCAATACAGAGCGGGGAGGAACCCACATCATCGTGGCGCACATAGGGCGCCTGAATCATGGAGTTCCTCTTGACTGTTCAATCAACCCCCACCGCTTTCGCGGACCGGCACATCGGCGCCCGCCGTCAGGCCGACGTTGACACCATGCTCAAGGCAATCGGCTACGACTCCGTAGACGGCCTGGTAGATGTTGCGGTCCCCGATTCCATCCGGCAAGCCACGCCGCTGACGCTCCAGGCCGCCCTTAGCGAGACCCAGGTCCTCGCCGAGCTCCGCAAGCTTGCGTCCAAGAACAAGACCGCCATCCAGCTGATCGGCCAGGGCTACTACGACACCGTTACGCCGCCGGTTATCCGACGCAACATCCTGGAAGCTCCGGCCTGGTACACGGCGTACACGCCTTACCAGCCCGAGATTTCGCAGGGCCGTCTTGAAGCTCTCCTGAACTTCCAGACCATGGTCCAGGACCTCACCGGACTTCCCGTGGCCAACGCTTCGCTGCTGGATGAAGCCACCGCTGTGGCCGAGGCTTCGCTGCTGATGCGTCGTGCCAACAAGTCCAAGACCGCGAAGGACGGCAAGACTGTCCTGGACGCCGACCTCCTCCCGCAGACCATCGCCATCGTGAAGGGCCGCGCCGAGGCGCTCGGCTTCGAGGTGGAGATTGCCGACCTCTCCGCAGGGCTTCCCGACGGCGATATCAACGGCATCGTCCTGCAGCAGCCCGGTGTTTCGGGCCGCGTTTTCGACCACTCCGGCGTCATCGCTGACGCCAAGGAGCGCGGGGCGCTGGTCACTGTCGCTGCCGACCTTTTGGCGCTCACCCTCATCACGCCCCCGGGCGAGCAGGGCGCCGATATCGCCGTCGGAACTGCGCAGCGCTTTGGTGTTCCGCTGTTCTTCGGCGGCCCCCACGCTGCGTACATGGCAGTCCGCGAAGGCATGGAGCGCACGCTCCCGGGCCGCATCGTCGGCGTCTCCAAGGACAACGCCGGAGTCCCGGCTTACCGTCTGGCCCTTCAGACCCGCGAGCAGCACATCCGCCGCGAAAAGGCGACGTCCAACATCTGCACCGCGCAGGCACTACTCGCGATCGTGGCTTCGATGTACGCGGTCTACCACGGTCCGGAAGGCCTGAAGGCGATCGCCGAAACCGTGCACGGCCACGCCCGCACGCTGGCCACTGCCCTCAAGACCGCCGGCCGTGAACTCGTGTCTGAATCCTTCTTCGACACCCTCACTGTCCGCGTACCCGGCAAGGCTGACAAAGTCATCGCGGCCGCCGAAGCCCGCGGTATCAACCTGCGTCGCATCGATGCTGACACGGTTGGCGTTTCCCTCGATGAAACCACGACGCCGGAGGTCCTCTCTGCGGTAGCCGTCGCCTTTGGTGCCGGTCCGGTGAAGGACGCTTCCGGGTTTGAGCTGCCCTCAGACGTGGTCCGAACCAGTGATTTCCTGCAGCACCCGGTGTTCAACACGCACCGTTCCGAGACCCAGCTGCTGCGCTACATCCGCAAGCTTTCGGACCGCGACCTCGCCTTGGACCGCACCATGATCCCGTTGGGTTCCTGCACCATGAAGCTGAACGCTACCGCCGAGATGGAAGCAATCTCCTGGCCGGAGTTCGCCTCCATCCACCCGTTCGCTCCGGATCACCAGACCGCTGGCTGGCGCGAGCTCATTGAAGGGCTGGAAGCGGACCTCACTGAGATCACCGGCTACGATCAGGTCTCCATCCAGCCGAACGCCGGTTCCCAGGGTGAGCTCGCGGGCCTCCTTGCGATCCGCGGCTACCACCTTTCCCGTGGCGACGAGCAGCGCAACGTGTGCCTTATTCCTGCCTCGGCGCACGGCACCAACGCGGCCTCGGCTGTGCTCGCTGGCATGAAGGTAGTAGTGGTGGCCACCGCCCCTGATGGCACCATCGACCACGAAGACCTGGCCGCCAAGATCGAGGCCAACAAGGACGTCCTGTCCTGCATCATGATCACGTACCCGTCCACGCACGGTGTTTACGACGCTGACGTCCGGGAGGTCTGCGACTCGATCCATGCTGCCGGAGGCCAGGTGTACGTTGACGGCGCAAACCTCAACGCACTCGTTGGGCTCGCCCAGCCGGGCAAGTTCGGCGGCGATGTATCCCACCTGAACCTGCACAAGACTTTCTGCATCCCGCACGGCGGCGGTGGACCCGGTGTTGGTCCGGTTGCGGCAAAGGCACACCTGGCACCGTTCATGCCCGGGGATGCGAACAATGTTTCATCTGAAGGTGGCGTGGCCATCTCTGCATCCCGCTACGGCTCCGCCGGTGTGCTCCCGATTTCCTGGGCTTACGTGAAGCTCATGGGTGGCCAAGGGCTCACCGAAGCCACCAAGTCCGCGCTGCTCGCTGCGAACTACATTGCCTCCCGCTTGGATGAGCACTTCCCGGTTCTTTACACCGGCGAAGGCGGTCTTGTTGCCCACGAGTGCATCCTGGATCTCCGCGAACTGACTGCCCGCACCGGCGTCACGGCTGAGGACGTGGCCAAGCGCCTCATCGACTTCGGTTTCCACGCACCCACGCTGGCGTTCCCGGTTGCGGGCACTTTGATGGTGGAGCCGACCGAGTCCGAGGACCTGGCCGAGATCGACCGCTTCATTGAAGCCATGATCACCATCCGTGCCGAAATCGAGCAGGTTGCCACCGGCGATTTCACTGTTGAGAACTCGCCGCTGCGGAACGCGCCGCACACGGCTGCCGCCGTCGTGAGTTCTGCATGGGACCGCGACTACACGCGGGAGCAGGCCGCGTTCCCCGTCCACCACCTTAAGCAGGACAAGTACTTCCCGCCGGTCGGACGCATTGACGGCGCTGCTGGCGACCGCAACCTGGTGTGCTCCTGCCCGCCCCTCGAAGCGTTCGAGGACAACACCGCAGACTTCGAGAACTAAAGGACTGGCTCAATGACTGAGAACTACACCGCTCTCTACGAGCAGCACAAAAAAGCCGGGGCCTCGTTCACGGACTTCGGCGGCTGGCAGATGCCGCTCAAGTACGAGTCCGAACTCGCCGAACACCACGCAGTCCGTAACGCAGCTGGCCTCTTCGACCTCTCGCACATGGGCGAAGTCTGGGTCAGTGGTCCGGACGCGGCGGCCTTCCTGGACTTCGCGCTCGTGGGCAAGTTGTCCGCGATCGCCGTGGGCAAGGCCAAGTACTCGCTGATCTGCAACGCCGACGGCGGCATCATCGACGACCTCATCACCTACCGCCGCCCTTCTCCCGAAGAAGGCGTGGATCAGTACCTCGTGGTCCCCAACGCAGGCAACGCCAAGGTAGTTGCGGCAGCATTGCTGGAGCGGGCGGCCGGCTTCGACGTCGTGGTTGAGGACGCCTCGGCTGAGACGTCGCTGATCGCAGTCCAGGGTCCGAACGCGGAAGCCATTCTGCTGACCTTGGTTCCGGCAGAGCAGCACGCCCTCGTGACCGAGCTGAAGTACTACGCGGCTGTTGAGGTTGAGATCAACGGGCAGGACTTGTTGCTTGCCCGCACCGGTTACACCGGCGAAGACGGCTTCGAGATCTACATCCCGAACGTTGACGCAGCCGGCCTTTGGGAAGCACTCCTCGAGGTCGGCGAAGGCCACGGCCTCATCCCCGCGGGCCTTGCAGCACGCGACTCCCTTCGCCTCGAAGCCGGCATGCCGCTCTACGGCAACGAGCTCTCCCGCTACGTCAACGCCTACGCCGCAGGACTTGGCCCGGTGGTTTCCCTGGCCAAGGAAAGCGACTTCATCGGCAAGGAAGCCCTGACTGCGATCAAGGCAGCCGGCGTCGGATCGACCATCGGACAGAAACTGGTCGGCCTGAAGGGAACCGGCCGACGTGCAGCCCGCGCCCACTATTCGGTCCTCAAGGACGGCTCGCTCATCGGCGAAGTCACCTCCGGCCAGCCGAGCCCGACGCTCGGTTACCCGATCGCCCTGGCGTATGTCGACGTCGAGCACTCCACACCGGACACGGTAGTCGAGGTGGACCTCCGCGGAAAAGCTGAGCAGTTCGAGATCGTTCAGCTGCCGTTCTACAAGCGCCAAAAATAGCCACGAGAGAAGGAACTGGAATGAGCAAAGTAGTTGCCGAGCTGAAGTACTCGGCTGAGCATGAATGGGTTGCTTCGGATGGAGCCGGGCCTGTGGGGATTGGGATCTCTGCGGTTGCTGCGGATGCCTTGGGCGACATTGTGTACGTTGACCTCCCTGAGGTCGGTTCTACTGTGACTGCAGGCGAGACCTGCGGCGAGGTCGAGTCCACCAAGTCGGTCTCGGACCTGTACTCGCCGGTGACAGGTGAGGTGACCGAGATCAATGACGCCGTTGTCAGCGATCCGGCCCTGATCAACACCGACCCTTACGGCGCTGGTTGGCTGTTCAAGGTGGCGGCCGCTGAAGAGGGCCCCCTGATGTCGGCTGAGGAATACGCTGCAGCGAACGGTGGCGAACTGTGAACCCGGCAGTCGTGACGGAATTCGAGCAGGTTGTTTCGGCGTCGTTGGACGCGAAGCTGTCCGAGCTGGACCCGGAGATCGCCGCGAAGATCGACGACGAACTGGGCCGCCAGCGCGACGGCCTGGAAATGATCGCCTCAGAGAACCACACAGCCGTTGCCGTGATGCAGGCCCAAGGCTCCGTGCTGACCAACAAGTACGCCGAAGGCTACCCGGGCAAGCGGTACTACGGTGGTTGCGAGCACGTCGACGTGATCGAGCAGCTCGCGATCGACCGCATCAAGTCCCTCTTCGGTGCGGAGTTCGCGAACGTCCAGCCACACTCCGGTGCGCAGGCGAACGCCTCAGTGATGCACGCGCTGATCAAGCCGGGCGACACCATTATGGGCCTCAACCTTGCCCACGGCGGCCACCTCACGCACGGCATGAGGATCAACTTCTCCGGCAAGCTCTACAACGTGGTCCCCTACGGCGTCCGCGAGGACACCCACACGGTGGACATGGCCGAAGTCGAACGCCTGGCGCAGGAGCACAAGCCGGCACTGATCGTTGCCGGCTGGTCCGCTTACGCGCGGCAGCTGGATTTCGCTGAGTTCCGTCGGATTGCCGACTCCGTGGGTGCCTACCTCATGGTGGACATGGCGCACTTCGCCGGCCTGGTTGCCGCTGGCCTGCACCCGTCGCCGGTGCCGCACGCCCACGTCACGACGTCGACGACGCACAAGACCCTCGCCGGTCCGCGCGGCGGCATCATCCTCTCCAACGACGCCGACATCGCCAAGAAGATCAACTCGGCCGTGTTCCCGGGCCAGCAAGGTGGACCGCTGGAGCACGTGATCGCGGGCAAGGCCGTTGCTTTCAAGATCGCAGCCTCGGCGGAGTTCCGGGAACGTCAGGAACGCGTCCTGGCCGGCGCCCGGATCCTGGCCGAACGCCTGGTCCAGCCCGACGTTGCCGAAAAGGGTATCTCCGTTGTCTCCGGCGGGACCGACGTGCACCTGGTCCTCGTCGACCTGCGCAACTGCGAACTCGACGGCCAGCAAGCCGAAGACCGCCTCGCCGCGATCGACATCACCGTCAACCGCAACGCCGTCCCGTTCGACCCACGCCCGCCCATGGTCACCTCCGGCCTGCGCATCGGCACCCCGGCCCTCGCCACGCGCGGATTCGGGGAAGCGGCCTTCCGCGAAGTTGCGGACATCATCGCCGAAGTGTTGATTGCCGACGCCGATGCGGACCTTTCCGGGTTGCGGCACCGGGTTGAGGTTCTTGCGAAAGCGCATCCGCTGTACCCGGGAGTTGCAAACCTCGCCTGAGCCTTGCGGGTTGGGTCGTCGACGCTGGCCGGTGTGTGGGCCCGTCGGGGCCGACATCCTCCGCGGGCTCGGTCGCATAGGCACCCGCTGAGCGGATGCGATGCTCCCTTGGACGCCCGCTTCCGGATGCCGGCCCCGAAGGGGCCGCCGGGGCGGGTCGCCTTCTTGGGACGGGCAGCTTCCGAGGGTGGGCCGCGAGGATGCTTTGGTCTTCCGTTTCGTGGGGTTGCTGCGGGGTGTGCCGTGCGCACGGCATGTTTGGCAGGGAGTCCACGAATCGGCGGGACTCGATTTGATCTCCCGGGTGTGGCATTTGCTGGGAACGAATGCCGCACACAAAACCGGGTTTGGAGGTTCGCACTGGGACCTCCAGGGGGCCGGGCCGCCTTGGCTCGGGATTTGGCCCGGCCCCCACATTTTTGTTGTGTTTGACTCCTCCCTGAAAGGGATCCAGCCATGGCTGTTGGTGTTTTCGATCTGTTCTCTGTGGGTATTGGCCCGTCGAGTTCTCATACTGTGGGGCCGATGCGTGCTGCTGCGGTGTTCGCTGGCGAGTTGCGCGAGTCCGGGGTGCTGGATTCGGTTGCGGGGTTGCGGGTTGATTTGTATGGGTCGTTGGCTGCGACTGGCCGTGGTCACGGGACGATGACTGCGACGCTGTTGGGTTTGGAGGGTTACCATCCGGAGTTGATCCTGCCTGATGAGGTGGAGGAGCGGTTGGCTGCGATCGCTGAGACGGGTGTGTTGAATCTTGCTGGTGCTGGCGTTGCTGGTGCGGGGGTGCAGTTGCGGTATGCGGTGGAGGATATGGTGTTGCATCCGTTGACGGTGTTGCCGCGGCATACGAACGGGATGAAGTTTGCTGTGGTTGATGCTGAGGGCGCTACGTTGCGGGAGGCGACGTTTTTCTCGGTTGGTGGCGGGTTCATTGTCCGGGAGGGTGAGGAGGACGCGGCGCGGGCGGAGTTGGAGGAGACGAAGGCGGAGTTGCCGTTGCCGTTCCGGACGGCTGCTGAGTTGCTGGGCCGGTGTTCCTCGAAGGGGTTGGGGATCAGCGACATCATGTTCATCAATGAGCGCGCGTCCCGGTCTGAGGAGGAGATCCGGGAGGGGTTGTTGCATATCTGGCATGTGATGGAGGCGTGTGTTGAGACGTCCCTGAAGCGTGAGGGTGTGTTGCCCGGGGGGTTGAGGGTCCGTCGTCGTGCTCCGGACTGGCTGGAGCGGTTGTTGAAGGAGGACAAGGACCGTAACGATCCGAAGTATTGGCAGGAGTGGGTGAACCTGATCGCGTTGGCGGTCAATGAGGAGAACGCTTCCGGTGGGCGGGTGGTCACGGCGCCGACGAATGGTGCGGCGGGGATTATCCCGGCGGTGTTGTATTACGCGTTGCATTATGCGCCGGGCATGGACAAGGCCACCCAGGCCGATAAGGACGATGTGGTGGTGAAGTTCCTGCTGGCTGCGGGGGCGGTGGGGGTGTTGTACAAGGAGCAGGCGTCCATTTCGGGGGCTGAGGTGGGCTGTCAGGGCGAGGTGGGTTCGGCGTCGTCGATGGCTGCTGCGGGGTTGGCCGAGGTGATGGGTGGTACGCCGGGGCAGGTGGAGAACGCGGCGGAGATCGCGATGGAGCACAACCTGGGGTTGACGTGTGATCCGATCGGGGGGTTGGTGCAGATTCCTTGTATTGAGCGGAACGCGATCGCGGCGGCGAAGGCGATCAACGCGGCGAAGATGGCGCTGTGGGGGGATGGGACGCACCGGGTGTCGTTGGATGAGGTGATCGTGACCATGCGCGAGACCGGCAAGGACATGTCCTCCAAGTACAAGGAAACCGCGATGGGCGGCCTGGCCGTCAACGTCGTCGAATGCTGACACGTACCTGCGTTGTGGCAACGGACAAAACGAGACAACCAACAAGGAAGTAAACCCATGACCCTGGCACCTGAAGGCCGTAAGTTGCTGCGCGTTGAGCAGCGTAATTCGGCTGTCCCGGTTGAACGCAAGCCCGAGTGGATCAAGGCCAAGGTTCAGATGGGGCCCGAGTTCGTCGGTCTGAAGAACCTGGTGAAGAAGGAAGGCCTGCACACCGTGTGTGAGGAGGCCGGCTGCCCGAACATTTTCGAGTGCTGGGAAGACAAGGAAGCGACGTTCCTGATCGGCGGGTCCGAATGCACGCGCCGCTGTGATTTCTGCCAGATCGATACCGGCAAACCCTCCCCGGTGGACATGTTCGAACCCACCAAGGTGGCCCGGTCCGTGCAGGCCATGCAGCTGCGCTACGCCACCGTCACCGGGGTGGCCCGTGACGACCTCGCCGATGAGGGCGTGTGGCTGTACGCCGAAACGGTCCGCAAGATCCACGAACTGAACCCGGGCACCGGGGTGGAGCTGCTGATCCCGGACTTCTCCGGCAAACCCGAACACATCAAGGCAATCTGCGATTCCAAGCCCGAGGTGTTCGCGCACAACGTCGAAACCGTGCCCAGGATTTTCAAGCGGATCCGTCCGGCGTTCCGGTACGAACGCTCCCTGGATGTCATCACCCAGGGCCGGGACCTTGGCATGGTGACCAAGTCCAACCTGATCCTGGGCATGGGCGAAACCCGCGAGGAAATCTCCGAAGCGTTGCGGGACCTACACGCGGCCGGGTGTGACCTGATCACGATCACCCAGTACCTGCGCCCGTCCGAACGGCATCTGCCGGTGGACCGGTGGGTCAAGCCGCAGGAGTTCGTGGACCTCCAGCACGAGGCCGAGGAAATCGGCTTCCTCGGTGTGATGTCCGGGCCGCTGGTCCGCTCCTCCTACCGGGCCGGGCGTTTGTGGGCCACCGCGATGCGCAAGAAGGGCTGGGAAATCCCCGCCGCCCTGGCCCACATCGAGTCCTCCGGCACCACCCGCCAGGAAGCCTCCACCATCCTCGCCGCCCACGCCTAAGCCACAGCAAAAGGACACATCGTGCTTCCCGTTCGTGTTGAGATCATCCCGTCCGAGGGAATCGTGGACGTCGTCAGCAAGGCCCTGCCTACGTCCACCGCAATCAGCATTACCTGCCTGCCGAAGCATGGTGTCGGTGCCACACTCCGTGCTGCAGTCCAGCTGAGGGAGCTCGGCTATACCGTGGTTCCCCACCTTGCTGCCAAGGCTGTTGAAAATCGCCCAGAGTTGACAGCCATACTGGGTGACTGCTCGGCGTCGGGCATCACTGAAGTCTTCGCCATCGGTGGCGACGGGCAGCCATCGGGTTCGTATTCCACGGGCGGGGAGTTGCTGCGCGACATCGCCCAGATCACGTCCGGCGAAATGGCCGTTGGAGTGGCCGGCTACCCGGAAGGGCATCCGGATATCACCAGCCTGCGCTTGGTTGATGCCTTGCTGGAGAAGCAGGAGTTCGCCACGAAAATAGTCACGCAGATGTGTTTCTCGGCGGACAGGATCCAGGACTACGTGGCTATGCTCCGCCGTGAGGGTGTGCTCCTTCCAGTTTGGGCAGGTGTGGCAGGGGCCGTGCCCAAGGTAAAGCTGGTCTCGCTTGCCACGAAGATCGGAGTGGGGTCCTCCTTGAAATTCCTCAGCCGCAAAGGCCCGCTGGCACGGAGGCTTCTGATCGGGGAACGGTACACGCCGGACGCGCTCATTGAGGAGCTCTCTGTCCGACCAGGGATAGAGGGAATCCAGCTCTACAGCTTCAATTCCTTGGACGCGCTTCCAACGCCACAACCCGTCGTCGAAGGGGTTCGGTAACCGCAGTTTTAGGTGCGAATTCCCCCGATTTTTCCCCGAAAAGTAGTAGCACACTTCATGGTTGGCAAGGTGGGCCGGAGGCTGTACGTTTGCCGTAAGAAGGTTACTTAGCAACTGCATAGCAGCGCAGGATCAATGGGGGTAAATCGGCGCAGCGCGCTTGGACGCAAGAGGTGTAGGGCCGTGAGGGCAGGCGGAGAAGCTTTCGTTGATCCAGCAGGCGGCGGGGACATTCTCAACGGCCGCTACCGGATTCTGGAGCTACTCGGGCACGGGGCGATGTCCACTGTCTGCAAGGCCCGGGATGAGGTCCTGCAGCGTGAAGTTGCCCTGAAAATCTTTTCCCCTGGCTCAGGCGACGAGGGTTTCGAGGAGCGCCAGCAGGCAGAGATGCGGTTGCTGGCAGGATTTGACCACCCAGGCCTGGTGCATATTTACGACGCCGGTGTGGACGCCGGAACTTCCGGCCCGCCGCAGGCTTTCCTGGTCATGGAACTGGTTTCCGGAAATAATCTGCGTTCGGTGCTTGCTGCGGGCCCGCTCAGCCTCGGGGAAACAACGCACATCGGCCACGCCCTTGCAGGTGCCCTCGTGCAAGTTCACGGGAGCGGAGTGATTCACCGCGACATAAAACCTGCCAACATCCTGGTTTCGGAAACTCCAGGCCCGGATCGCATAGTGAAACTTGCCGATTTTGGCGTGGCAAGAATATTGGAAGGTAGCCGCCTGACTGCCACCGGAATGACGGTGGGAACCGCCCAGTACCTCAGCCCGGAGCAGGCCCTCGGCCGTCCCTTGACTCCTGCCAGCGATATCTACTCCCTCGGCCTGGTGCTCTTGGAATGCCTTACGGGCAGAACTGAATATCCGGGGACGCCTATTGAGTCGGCTGCAGCGCGCCTTCACCGTGCCCCCGTCATCCCTGAGCAGATCCATCACCCCATAGCCGAACTGCTGAAGTCCATGACGGACCTCGAACCAGACAATAGGCCGACTGCCGCGGAGATCGAAGAATTCCTGGCTCGCCCTTGGCAGGAGGCGTATGCACACCCGGCAGCTACGGCGCTTTTGCCCCCACTGCCTGCCCGGGCGCCCGCCATCGGGGCAACAACCGAAGTGTCCCCCAAGCTTCACAGGAGTAGGGGAGGCGGCAGGCTCGGAGCTCTGTTGATGGTCCTTCTCGCGGCGGCGATAGCAGTCCCCCTCGCGGTGGCATTATCTGGTCAGGAACCCTTGCCGGCAGACGTTACCTCGCCTTCGCCGGTTGTGCAGGAATCCGGCCTTCCTTCCCCGGTTGGAACGCCCGCGCCAGTGGTAACAATTACCACCCCTGGGCCAGTGGAAACAGTTCTTATTCCGGGGCCGGTGCAAACCGTTCAGCTGCCGCCGTCCGACTCTGGCAGCGGGCGAGGAGACGTTCCATCGCCAGCGGCCAGCCAGGAAAGCGTGCCAACTGAGGTTGCGCAGGAAACCGAATCTCCGGCGGACGGGGTCCAAGGCGGCGGCCAATCCGACCAAAGAGGCCACGGAAACGAAAAAAGCAAGGGCAGGGGCCCCAACTAAAACGTCCCGCAATGCATGCAGTCAGCCCCGAACATCTTCGAACGCCAGCGCAGTTTTTGCTCAAGATGGGCACAATGTTGGCTCAGTGGCAGCTGAATTTCCGAAATGCCCTGCCCGCAGCGACTCCCGGGGGCAGGTACCGGGCCGTCAAAAAACTGAGTACTCCTGATCCAACCGCTGCCGGGATGCTCAGATTCGCCGCAGGCCAGCGTTGGTGTAGCAAAGCGGGCTATCAGATGGGCGCACAAGCCTATGCCGCGCTGGGATGACGCAAAGTGGGACCAAGTAGTCCCCGATACGAAAACTGAGTACTCGCTTGCCGGTTCAGCGTATTCCTGACCCCTTGGTCGGGCGGAAAAGAGGCGTACACCCAAGAGTAGCCACGGTGCCACTGCTGGCTGAACTATTGGGGGCATCGCTTCATCCGCCGGAAACGGTCGGGTGCTGGGGGTTGCGATGCGGCTCCCCGGAAAAAGATCAACCAAGGAGTATACCATGCGCAAGCTTTCCAAAAAGAGCCGGATCACCGCCACCGTCGCAGGCGTGGCATTGGTAGCCGTAGGTGGCGGAGCTGCCTACGCCTACTGGACCACCACGGGTTCAGGCACCGGCTCGGCCGCCAACTCAGGCGGTGGCGGAACTGTCACACTGCACGCCACCTTCAATGCCGGCCTGGCGCCGGGCAACCAAACCAACGTGGCCTACACCGCGGACAACGCGACGACGTCCAGCACGGTAGTCGGAGCCCTGACGGCAAATGTCACCACCAGCGTCCCCGAATGCCTCCCGTCATGGTTCGAAGTCACCGCCGTGACCAGCAACTCGACCGTCGCCGCCGGGGCCACGGGAACGTCCGTTGGCAGCGGTGTCTTGAAGTTCAACGACAGCACCGCCAACCAGGACGCCTGCAAGTCCGCGACCGTCACGGTCAACGTCTCCAGCCAGTAGCGCGTGAATGCCGGGACCACCTTGCGAGTGGTGGTCCCCGGCTTCCGCATTCCTCCCGACTGAACGCTTCCGTCCGAAAAGAGCTTCCATGGACCACCGGCCAGAGCGCCCCGCGCCTAACCCTCGAGCTGCCGTACCACTCCGGACGCTGATACTTGCGCTCGTGGTGGCCCTTGTTCCGGTGGCGGTTGTCGCCGCAAGCAGTGGGCAGAGCTCTACGCAAGGCAGCCCGGTCAAGGTAGCCAAGGGGATTACGGTGGCGTTGTCGCCCTCCAGCCGCAGCCTGGATCAGGGGCAGTCCACCACCTTCACAGTGTCAGCCACCTCCACGGGCGGTTTCACCGGACCAGTAGCGTTTACCGTTACGGGTCTTCCGGCTGGAGCGACAGCCGCATGGTCGCCGTCGTCGGTGGTTCTGGGATCCGGCAGCACAGCGCAGGTGGCTTTGACCGTCGCCACGTCTCCCACAACGCCGGTCGGCAAGTCCGACTTCACTGTGAAGGGAGCCAGCGGCACGGGCCAAAACGCGGTCCAGTCGAACGCGGCGCCCGGGCAGTTGCAGGTCCAGGAAGTCAAACGGACCTTCGGTGTCACCGGCTCATTGAGTGGGCTCCTGGCGCCAGGGGTGTCCCGAGCAGTGGAGCTGCAGATTTCCAACCCCGGGAACAAGAGCATCGCCATCACCAACCTGACGGTTTCGATTGCGCAAGTGGTGCGGACGCCGGCAGCGGTAGCGGCCAACCTCCCCTGCAGCAGTGCCGACTACCAGGTCACCCAATACTCCGGGAGCTACCCGTTGGCAGCTCCTCCCGGGCCCAGCTCGCTGACCTCGCTGGGCGTGAATGACAGCAGCAAATGGCCCCAAGTGAGGATGCTGGACACCTTGCAGCTCCAGGACGGTTGCAAGGGTGCGACCCTCCAACTCACGTACTCCGGGACGGGACAGGCGAACTGACATGAAGACGCTCAACCGGAAGCCCCGTAGCGGACGGATCGCCCGCACCACTGCGGCCACCGTGGCCCTTTGTATCCTGGGCGGTGCAGGGACTGCCTACGCCTACTGGGCTACCACCGGAATCGGCAGCGGTTCGGCGACCAACGGGACAATGCAAACCGTGACAGTGGATGCGCTCATCCCGGGCGACACCCTGCAGACCAGCCTCGTTCCAGGTGGATCAGCCGACGTGATCCTCCGGGCAACCAACCCCAATAGCCATGCAGTTACCGTCTATGGAATCGCGGCCAACGGCGCCGTGACTGCAGACGCCGCGCATCCCGGCTGCACCACCACTGGCGTGACGTTCACGCCTCCCGCCGCGCCGTTGCCCCAACCTGTGACCATCCAGGCAAATACATCCATCCTGCTGACTCTTGAGGGTGCGGCCAGCATGAGCGCGGCTTCACTTTCCGCCTGCCAGGGCGCCCAATTCAACGTCCCCGTCACGCTGGAGGTACGGAAGTGAGCCCGCTTCGCCAGTCCGCTGCTTCATCATCCTCAACGCGGGTGACGATGGGCGCTTGGAACCGCGCCCTCGTGATCATTCTCGGCATTCTCCTCGTCTCATGGGGCGGTCCCGCAGCCAGTGCTTTCTGGAGTTCCGTTAGCAGCAACTTCGGTGCGGCCCGTGCCGACGCCGTCGCACAAGGGGCAAAGCCCACTACCGCCGTTTCCGGAAGTAGCGTGACGGTCACCTGGACAGCAAGCACGACAGCGGCTGGCCGGTCCGTGACCGGGTACAGCATCGTCCGTTACGCCTCAGCCACCGGCGGCACGGCCGTTGCGGCAGCCGGAACCTGTGCAGGAACAGTAGCCGGGCTGAGCTGCGTGGACACCGGTGTCACCACGGGGAACTGGTACTACACGATTACGCCCAAACTCTCCCAGTGGCAGGGCGCTGAAAGCACACGAAGCGCAGTTACTGCCGTGGATGCCACCGCACCCCTCGCCCCGTCCGTGACGGCGCCACCATATGTCTACAGCGGAAACGTGACCGCTGTTCCAGTCAGCGGGACGGCAGAGGCCTTGTCCTCGGTCACTTTGACCGTAACGGGAACGGGAGCCCTGCCCGTGACCCAGACCATCAGCGTCAACAGCTCCGGGAACTGGGCAGCGACCCCCTTGAACCTGAGCGCTTTCAGCCCAGGGACCATTAATTACTCCGCACAGGCAACCGACGCCGCAGGTAACACTGGTCCTGCGGGAGTTGCTACATCCACCAAGGACGTGAGTTCGCCAACGGTGACGGGGGTCCAGCTGAACAACCGTTCGGGCGGCACCCTTGGCAAGGTAGAGCAAGGAGACTCGGTTACCCTGACGTTCTCCGAGCCGCTCAGCGCCAACACCATCTGCGGTGCGTGGACAAGCAACACCACTACGCAAGCGCAAAACGGCAACGGTAGCAGCCAGGTTGTAGTCAACATCAGCGCCGGTGACGTGCTGACCGTGACCGGGACGGCGTGCACCACCCTGAGGGTCGGATCGATCAGCCTCGGCGGCGACTACAACACCAACACCTCCACCGCCCTTACTTTCGCTGGAAACAACACAAGCGGCTCAAGCCTTACCTGGAACCCCACCGCCAATACACTCACCATCACCCTTGGAGCAGGGACCAGCGGAGGCTCGACGCTTACGTCGACCACGATCTTCCCGACTTACACCCCCGTCACTGGCCTGACGGACGTAGCAGGCAACCCACTCGGAACAGGGCCCTTCCAGGGAGCACCCTCCCGCTTCTAGCGACAAGTAGTGCGCAACTGATAGTGCCCCTTATTCCTCGTGATAAGGGGCACTATCTGTACCCAAAGCCGGAGTAGCCCAGCGCCCGGAGCGTAGCCTTGAAGCGGACGCCAGCGCCGCCGTCGTACGTTTGATCCTGCGACGAAAGGCGAGCCGCCCCTTGAAGGCTGTAGCGGAAATGTTCACGATGGGTCCGGGAAACAAGGACCATCACCCGGCTCTCCGCTGCGCTGTTGGTGTCTTTGTGCCGCTGATTACGCTGACCCTGATGGGGCGGTTGGACCTGGCGGTGTTTGCCTCGTTCGGTGCATTTACCGGCATCTACGGCCGCAATGAACCGCACAGCCTGCGCTTCAGAAGCCAAGTGCGTGCCGGTGGTTTCATGCTGCTTATCATTTTGTTGGCCACGCTCATGGCTCGTGCAGTGCAAGCCATTGGCATCGAGGGCGCCGCGTATTCGTGGCTCTTGACTGCTGCGACCACGCTCGTGGCGGGCGCGTGCTCGGTGGTGGTCGCGGCCTGGAGGTTGCGGCCAGGCGGCTCCCTCTTTCACATCTTCGCCTTCGCTGCGATCGCATCCATCCCTGCTCAGCCGCCCTTGTGGGAGGCCATGCTGGTCGCGGTAGGGACCACCCTCTTCTGCCTGCTGATCGGCATGTCGTCACGGGTGCTCAAAACTCACAGAACCCCGTGGAAACGGCCGCCCCGCATCCGCCACACTACGTTGGAACGTCGTGCGATCTGGTTGGAAGGCGGCGGATATCTGATTGCCGCAGGCCTTGCGGGGACCATCGCAACTCTGGTGGGGGAGCGGCTCGGCTTCGGCCACACTTATTGGGCCATGGTTGCAGCGGTGGTTCCATTGGTGGGACATTCGACGCGCCACCGCGTCAGCCGTGGCATCCAAAGAATCGCCGGAACGGTGATTGGATTGGTGCTGCTTGCCGGCATCCTGTGGCTCAATCCCGCGCCCTGGGCCATGGTCCTGGTGATAGCAGCTTGCCAGTTCGGTGCTGAGATGTTTATCGCCCGCCAGTACCTTGTCGCACAGATCTTCGTGACTCCGCTTGCCCTGATCGCTACTTTGCTGGCAGCCCCGGTTGATCCCGGCCTCCTGTTGCGGGACCGCATCATCGAAACGGTGATCGGTGCCGCCGTCGGCGTTGCCGTGGTGGTGGCGCCCGCCCTTTGGCGTCGGGTGGGTGCAACCGTGCCGGCTGGTTGGACTTAAATCGTAAGTACACATATAACTAGATAGCCAAGATAGTTACTAGGGATGTGTGGGAGAAGACGATGACAGTCGCACTGCGTGAACCAAGCTCCACACCAGTCGCTGGGAATACCGTGGACCATGCTGCGGAAGGGGTGCTGCCGATGGGGCCCGTCCACTGCGGTTCGCACATGGCAATCTCCGCAGGACCCGGCCATGACTCCATGCAGTGGATCACAGTGGAGCCAATATGGCCGGAGTGGGCATGCGGTTGCGGTTTCAGAATGGACATCGACGCCTTGGACCCGGTCAGCGGTGTGTGGGTCGCAGCACTTCGCCGCCAAAGCCTTCAACATGAGTTGGCCATTTCCCAGAACACACTCGCCCTGGCCTTCAAGAAGGCCGTCGACGCCGGTGTCGAGCCCCGGGCTCTTGCTGAAGTAGCCGGACTGCCGGTTGGGGAGATTGAATCCTTCCTTCAGTAACAGGGGAGCCATAAAAACGTCTGCCCGCCCAGCTGTTGTCGGGATACGTCGCCGCACAAGCGGGCAGCTAGCAATCAGGCCGACCGCGGCACCAAGTATTGGTGCCTGACCGAGGCTTACGTACGAGAAAAGGGAAACAAATGGGAATCATTGGTTGGATTGTTTTGGGTTTGATCGCAGGAGCCATCGCCAAGGCCATCATGCCGGGCAGGCAGGGAGGCGGCTGGATCGCTACGCTCCTGCTGGGAATCGTGGGTGCCGTGTTGGGTGGCTGGATCGGTAGTGCCATCTTCAAGGTTGGCATCAACGAATTCTGGTCGATCTCCACGTGGTTGCTCGCAATCGGAGGTGCGCTGATCGTACTGGTCATCTGGGGACTGGTCACCCGCCGGAAGGCTTGATTCACCGCGCTCCCGGAGGCCCTGACGCGAATGCGTTGGGGCCTCCGTCGTCGGCGCTGTCTACCCAAGGCGCCTAACAGGGAGGCGGTCGGGATTGGCACAGAGCACCGCAAGGTTGCTGATTGCCCGTGCCCTATCGCCGGGGTCAAGGACCTTCCAGGATTCATGGTCTGGATCGCCGAGGACCCGGTTGAGCCCAAGAATCCGCGAGCGATCACTGCCTCCCATGTCGGCCACAAGTTCCAAGGGCCCGGTAATTGTTGCCAGGAGTGTTGCTGCGTCATCGAGGTGGCGGCCCCTTTCCCGCGAATCCTCCTGATACGCAGCGCCTTTGAGGACCAGCGCGCCCAGTGCGTTCGGGATGCTTATGGACACCGGACCCCGATGGTCCACGAGGACCCGGCAGTCTACTGTTCGCCGGAGGGCTTGGGTCCCACCCGTCACCTGAAAGACTTTGCGTCCTCCTATACGGGGAACCAATCCGGGTGCAAGATGGTCGGCAACCATGAGGTCGATCTGCTCATTACCGCGAAGGAAACGATGTGCGGGGCTATCGCCATTGATGGATTGCCTGGGCGAGTAACCGAGTGAACGGAGCACTGACGCGACGCCGGGCATGGTTGCCGCACCGGTTTCCATGTGAAGGACGATGTCGACGTCGGTGGTAGGCCGCGAAACAGCGAGACCCGCAACGGCGGAGTGCAGTTGAACCATAAGTCCCCCAACCAGCGTCCACTGATCAGAAGGCAAGGCGCGGGCTAGTTCAGCGCATTGGGGCCATGGCCGGCCCCAGCCACCCGCGGGCGGCGAAGCCTCCCACTGCACTCGTTCCGTCACGCGATGGTCATCGTCCACTAAAAAGCTCCTCCAGAACACGGAGTCCAGCGCTGCGCTCACGGGTGACCGAGGACTCCAACAGGTCCAAGGCAATGGCCGCCAGCGGGACTCCCCCTGTAAACGCCTGGCTGGTGGTGACTTCCCGCAGCACTACGTTGCCCTCCCGATCGTCGATTAGTCCGTACGCTTCCTTAAGTGCACCTGCATCGCCGGACATGACGTAACCATCCACAATTCCCCCGCCACCAGTGAGACCAAAGCTTTGGCCAACGTTCTCGTCCGCCATGGCCGCGGCAGCAGTGGGAAGCACATGGTCCCTTAGCCTTTGGACCACATCGGCCGTCGCTCTATATCGATGCACGCCCGCCCGCTTGCGCGCCAGAATGGGCAATTCAGCAGGTTCCATACGGCTCAGTTTGCGTCGCAGCCGAGAAAGTTGGGTGGAGTCAACCCACTCCACCCCGTTTTCCCCGGAAAGCAGGAGGAGCGCGGTCCAGGCATTCGCCTCAGTCCATGGCCGGCCATGGCGTGTGCCTTCGCGGGCCAATCGCTCCACAGAGGCGGCGTCGAGCAGGATGGCCCGCCCAACGACACCTGAGCTGATCAGTTGCCCAGTGCCGATCAACTTACGGACAGCTACCTGCGTAATGCCCAATCGCGCCGCGGCTTGGGCAGTAGTTACGTGGCTCATGCACTAACGTTCTCTCGAAGAAACGTTAGTGTCAACGGAAGCTCTTCTATCGGAATACTCCCGGTCACAAATCTCCCGCAACAACACGAATGGGGCCGCTCTGGAAAGCTCGGATACGCTGCTTTCGAGTTACACCACATCGCACGCTAAGGGTTATCAACGATGCTCACCTCAGCTGTCGATGGCGCGCCCCGCCGTCGGCCGGGTCCTGCCCCAAAGAAGAATGCAACTGAACTTGGCGCCCTCGGGACAGCATTGGGCGCGTTGGCTTCGGTCGTCCTCGCGGGAGTGCTCGCACTTGTCCTCCACACGCTCGCGCAGCAATCGCCACGGCTCGGCCCTGCGTTCGAGGGCTGGGCTGCATCAGCCACCAACTCCCCTTTCGCAGCGGTCAGGTGGCTCCTTGGCGACATGACTGAGCCCCTGTTCTACAAATCAGAGCTGGCGGCATGCGGATTGCTTGCCGGGGCTTTGTTGGCGTGGTGGGCTGGCCGGCGGGGCAAGACCTGGCCGGGTCAGCTGGCATATGGCACCGGACTGTGGCCGTGGGTGCTGGCCTCGGCGTCGCTTAGCCTGCTGTTGTCCAACGTAGTTTTCGGCCGGATGCTCGACGACGGATGGCAGCCCACGTTCGTGCCTTTCGTCTGCGTGGCCCCGGCAATTGTCCTGATGTATGGACCCGGTTGGCGGACCTGCGTGACCGGAGCTGTACTCGGCGCCTTCACCGTCACGCCGTTGGCGTTGCTGCTGATCCCAACGCTCACTGCGCCGCTGGGACTGCCGCCCGTGGTGGCGAACGTCCTTGCGATGTCCCTGGGATCAGTACTGGCTTTCCTCATCGCCCGGAAATTGCCTTGGCTTGTCCTACGGAAACCGGCTCCGCAGACGCAACCCATCCAGCCGCCGTCGGGCGTTAACCGTGTTCTTACGGACGCAGCGTGGGCGGCGCGCCGGGTCCTCGCCGACTTCACCGAGACCCATTTCTTCGCCAACGAGCTCGCCAGCGCGGGCGTGATCTTTGGCGTCGGGGTGGCATTCGTGCTGAATCCTGCGCTCCCCGGGTACGGTTCCAACCTGGTTCCGCACATCCTGTTTGCGCAGGCCCTCACCTCGGCCATCGGCGTGGTTCTTTGGCGGAGTTGGTACCGCAACGGTGGGTGGGCGGCCACCTACGCGTCACTCGTCTCTGTGGCCCCGGCCGCCGTGCTCGCCTATGACGGCTCGTGGTGGAGCATCATCGGCGGCGCATTGCTTGGAGCGCTGCTGGCCCCTCCCATTGCCAGGGCGATTTCGGCCCAGCTGCCGGAGGGCTTCCATCCGGTCATCGGCAACACCGCGGCCATGGCCATTTCGACGGCGGCTTCGCTCCCGATCCTGGGGCTGCTGCCCCACTAACTTAGCCTGCTGGTGAGTCCTCTACTGACTTAGTCTGCGACCAGAAGCGCCTGCGGCGCTGCCTGCTTCATCCGGGTTTGCAGCCAACTGAGCTGGACTTCCGTCTCTTTGTGGCATTGCGCGACGACGGCGAGCAGCCCGGCGTCGCGAAGTGCGGATCCGGCTTGATTCACCACAGTCCACGTGACGTCAACCAAGCTCGCCAGCAGATACAGGTCCTGCAGGTCGCGAAGGAGGCCGACAGGGCCGCTCCGGGTTTCTGACAAGCCGTCGGCGTGGAGCCGCTCGGGCTCGTGGCCGGATGTGTCCTTCCCGTATCGCTGCACGAGGGGGAGGAGGAGTTCCCCGTGCTTGTCGCATTGCTTGGCCAAAGTCTGGCAGAGGAAATGTATGTCAGGCTCCGAGCCGTGGCCATCAGAGACTTGCCGGAAAGACGTGGCCAGCGTCGCTTCACCCTGATGCAGTAAACCCAGGTAGATGTTGAGGTTCATTGTTGTTGTCCTGCCTGCCTTGAAGCGGTGGTGTTGGGCGCCGGAGCCGGCCCATCACCGTCACGGATTTTCTCTACTTTCACCGCCGCATTCTTGAAAAGCGGTTGCTTTGACACCGGATCCCACTCGGTAATGGTGAGCTCGTTGGCTGCAGTCTTCTGCGAATCCTTGGGAGAATCATCCGGGCTGGAGGGTGCGCTCGAGTCCCAGTATCCATAGTGGAAAGGTGCGAAAACTGTGCCCGGCCGGACGCCACTGACTCGAGCCGGCGCCTCAATCAGACCTCGCCGCGACGATACGCGGACGATGTCGCCCTCCTTGATCCCCAGCGCTGAAGCGTCTTCGACCGAGAGCTCCACCCACATCCGTGGCGCCGCCGCGTTCAGAGTCCTGGAACGTCCCGTCTTGGTCCGTGTGTGGAAGTGATACGCCGTCCGACCGGTTGTGTACCGGAGCGGGTAGTCGTCGTCCGGTTCTTCGTGCGGTGGATGGTACTTGGTTGTTTTGAGCCAGGCGCGGCCCTTGGGCATTTTGGCGCGGTACGGTTCCGGCTCCACTTCGGCCCCCGTCAAGAGGTCGTGACCGTAGTTCTCGCAGTAGTCAGGATCGCTGGGAAAAACCCCGTCCGTATAGAGGCGTGTGGTGCCATCCGGGTTTTGCGCATTGCAGGGCCAAGGGATCCCGCTGCCACCACGGAGTTTCGAGTAACTCAGTCCGGTGTAGTCGCAAGGACGCCCGCGCGAGCATTCTTTCCAAGCTTCGAAGGCGTCCTCCGGACCCTCCCACGTCAACAAGGGCGTGCCGTCCAAGGTGGTGAAGCCCATTCGGTTGGAGTAGTCCAGGAAAATATCCAGATCGCTGCGGGCGTCCCCGGGCGGGTCTACGGCTTTGTCAGAGATATGGACCACGCGCGAAGCGTTGGTGAATGTTCCTGTCTTTTCGCCCCACGCGGCGGCGGGGAGGACGACGTCGGCCAGGCTGGCGGTTTCGGTGTGGTACAGATCCTGCACCACCAGGAACAGTTCCGGCTTGGCCAGGATTGCCCGTATCCGGGGCAGCTCCGGCAGGGAGACCGCAGGGTTCGTAGCTGAGACCCAGAGGAAATTAATGGATCCTTGCTCCGCGTAGCGGAAGATTTGCATGGCATGGGTTGGCGGTGCCCAGTGGGGGATGATCGCGGGATCCACGTTCCACAGGGAGGCCAGTTCTTCAACGTGTTTCGGGTTGTGCCAATTACGGAAGCCCGGGAGGTCGCCGTCGGCCCCGCATTCGCGGTTGTTTTGCGCCGTCGGCTGCCCGTTCATCTGTAGTAGGCCGGCTCCGGGTCGGCCGAGCATGCCGCGCAGCAGATGAAGATTATTGACCTGGCAGGAGGAAGCTGTGGCCTGTGACGATTGGTAGAAGCCCTGTAAAACGGTGGACAGTACCCGATCCGAGGTGCCGAAGATGCGGGCGGCCTTCCTGATGTCGTGGGCGCTGACGCCGCACACCTCGGCAGCAGCCTCGGGCGTCCATTCCTCCACAGTGGATTTCAGCTCGTCGTAGCCGAGTGCGTGTTCCTGGATGTAGCTGGGGTCCTCCCAGCCGTTGTGCAGGACCTCCCGGACCAGGGCGTGCATGAGCGCAAGATTGGTGCCGGGCCGCACCGCCAGGTGCACGTCGGCAAAGCGCGCGGCCTCCGTATGTCTAGGGTCGACGCACACCAGTTTGGGCGGTGTGGGTCCTGAAAGGCGGTCCAGGATGCGAGCCCAGAGGACGGTCTGGGTCTCGGGCATGTTGTGGCCATAAAGGAAAATTGCAGCGCAATTGTCGATGTCCTCGTAGGCGCCTGGCTGTCCGTCTGCTCCGAAGGTTTCCTTGAGCGCGGACGCCGCTGTCGCGGTGCACAGGCGGGTGTTTCCATCCATGTGGGGTGTCCCGATACCAGCCTTCCCAATCACGCCCAGGGCGTAGTACTCCTCAAGGAACAGTTGGCCGCTGGTGTAGAAGCCATGGCTGAGGGGGCCCTTCTCCTTCAAGAGTTGCTTGCTGCGTGCCACGATCCGCTTCATGGCCGTGTCCCAATCAGTTGGGACTAATTCGCCGCCTTCGCGGATCAATGGATGGGTGAGGCGGTCCTTGTTCGAGACGCCTTGCCAGCTTGCGAGGAGTCCTTTCGGCCCAAGGCGTCCCTTGTTGATGCGGTCTTCCGCACGGCCACGAATGCCGACCATGACCCCATCCTTTACGGCAATATCGCAGCCGCAGCCGTTGCTGCACAGCACGCAAGCGGATTGGACCCAATGGTCAACATCGCCCTCAGTGAGGCCTTCCTGAAGGGCGTAATCCACGCGGGAAGGCCACTCTGCTTCTCGCTCAAACGGAGTCCTTGTGCCCCATATATCAGTAATGCGATCCACCATGATCCCACCTCTGTGTTTAGCGTTGAGCCTTCGTTACAGGATTATCAGGTTGCTTATTATCAGTCCAGAGTGCCTGCCAAGGGGTGGGAAACGGAACAAAGAGCCTTGATCTTTTCCTGAGCAAGTGTTGATGGATTGCAGGAGTGGTTCTTGATCCGGGCCCGGCACAGTGGTTCTTGTCAGCCACTCAGGGCCGGCACAGGAAACGGCCGGCCGGCAGCGGTGGCCTCCCGAAAGGACACTGATTCCCATGGCCATCAGCCTCAAGACCACCTCCGGCAAGGTCCTCGCTTCCGTCGCACTGCTCGGCACCGCAGCCGCCGTCGCCGGCATGGGAACCTACGGCGCGTTCACGTCCTCCACCTCGGCCAGCCAGCAAGTCACCGCCGGCACCGTCACCATCGCCCTGGGCACCGGAGCGAACAACACCCTCAACGTCCCCGTCGCGGGCCTGCTGCCCGGAGACAAAGTCGAAAAGCTCGTCACCCTGGCCAACACCGGCAACTCGGACCTGAACAACGTCACCCTCACCACCTCCGCCGGCGCCACCGCCTCACTGCTTACCACCGACGTCACCAACGGCCTGCAGTTGACCATCGAGAACTGCTCCGTCGCCTGGACCGGCGCCGCAGCCCCCTACACCTGCACCGGCACCAAAACCACCGTCATGGCCGCCGCCCCGGTGATCACCGCGAACAAAGTCCTGAACAACCTCACCGCCCTGGCCCCGGCCAAAACCGACTACCTCAAAGTCACCACCGCGTTCCCCACCACCGCGAACGACACCTTCCAAGGCGCCACCAGCACCATCGCCTTCGCCTTCACCGGCACCCAACGCACCGAAACCACCAAGTAACACCACCCCAGCAGCACCACCCAGTTTCAACACAGAGCCCCGCCGGGCCTGGTCGGGCGCCCCCCTGCCCGATCAGGTCCGCCGGTATTTCCTGAGCCAGACTTGAGGATTTCCCGCAGGAAGCCTGAGCCGTATAGCCCAGACTTTCAATCAGAAGATAACCAACACCGGAAGGAACGCCAGGACCATGAGCGCACTGACCAGCATCAGCGGAACCGCACTCAAGGGCCGGCGTTCAGCCGCGGCACTGACGGCGACCGCCGTCGAGACCCCCGCGAAAGCCGCTGCGTTCCGCCATATCGCTGCTAAAACGATGAAATTCCTCGGTTTCGCGATGCTGGCTATGGCGGCCTTGGTTTTCCTCTTCCTGGCAATCGGGCCACGCATCCTGGGCTACCAAACCTCCACCATGCTGACAGGATCGATGGCGCCGTTGATCAACCCGGGTGACGTCGTCGTCACCGTTCCAACGCCAATCGCCGACGTCAAGGTGGGTGACATCATCACCTACCACATTCCCGTGGAAGACCAGCGGGTGGAGACGCATCGCATCACTGAGATCACCACTACGGCCGATGGCGGCGTGGCTGTCCAGACCAAGGGCGACGCGAATAATGGCATCGATCCGTGGATCGCCACCCTGCAGGGCAAAACCGTGGATAAGCAGATCGCGACCATCCCGTACGTCGGGAACGCCATCCGTGCCCTCCGCGAACCACTCGTCCTGAACATCCTGATATACGGTGCGCCCGGCATCCTGGTCATCGGGATGCTCGCCTCCATCTGGAGCAGGGACCCCAACAAATCGACGCCGGAAGACGCCGCGCAGCCACAAGCGGCCAGCCATGACTGAAGAAGCAGACGGTCAGGTTCCGGCTCTGGAACCGTGCAGGTTGCAGGCCTTGGCCGATGAGATGGGAGACCCCACCCCGGCCTTGCGCTTCCTCTCCACTTACCTTTCGATGTTGCCGGGCAGACTATTGAGAATCTCAAACGGCCTCTGCCAACACGACGCCGATGCCAGCATGGACGCCGTGCTGAGCCTCAAGATCTCCTCGGCAATGGTGGGTGCGCTTGAGACAGAGGACCAGTGCAAGGCCATCGAGTCGATGATCCGTGAGGAACACTTCGACTACGCCGTCCAGGCACTCCCGGCGCTCCGGCAATACACCGATCGCTGCTACGCGGCCGGACCGCAACTCTTGGGCAAGGCCCGCGAGTCGCTTCACCCACAGCCCGGAAAGTTGGACGGGCAGCGGAGCACCTAGCGTCGTGCCTCGGTTACCGTTCTCCCGCTGGCACGGGCTCAGGACTTTTGACCTGATGGGGCACCAGGAACAGCGCTGCGACAGCCAAAAGTCCCGCTGCGGCGAACACGTAGAAGCCGGCCGGGTAGGCAATGTTTGCGGCCACCAGGGTTCCAGTCACGGCAGGACCAACGATCGCACCAAGGCGTCCGACGCCGGCAGCGAACCCGAGTGCCGTTCCCCGGAGCCGCGCCGGAAACAGCTGACTGACCCATGCGTAAACCAGAACCTGCGAGCTGAAGACGAAGACGCCAGTGACAAACACCGCGGCGTTGAGCAGGAACTCATTCTGGATCTTCACGCTGAGGATGGCCAGGAACACTGCGGAAAGCCCGAACCACAGCAGCACTATCTTCTTGGTTCCGTGCCGGTCGGCAAGAATTCCGGCCAAAACCAGGCCGGCCACGGCGCCGAGGTTGAGGACCAGCAGCAGCGTCAGGCCCGTGCTCACGGTGTAGCCGGCGGCTGCCATCAACTGCGGCAACCACGTGTTCAAGCCGTAAACCAGCAACAATCCCATGAACGACGCGATGCCAATGCCCACGGCCACCAGCGGATAGGGCTTCTGCAGCAGGTCGCGGAACCCGGTCTTTTGCTTGCCGTCCGTGGAATGCACGACGCCGGTAGCCGCCTTTGTTGTTTCGTCCACCTTCGCGGGTGCTGCTTCAGGAAGTGACTCCGGCAATTTCGCCCACAGGAATGGCAGGAGTGCCAGCCCGGCAACGCCGCCAATGACAAACATGAGGCGCCAGTCAGGGACAACAAGGATGGCCAGGAACGCGGTGGCCACAGCGCCTACGTGGTAGCCGGTCATAGTCCGCGTGGTCGACTTTCCGGCTGAGCCCGCCGGTGCGTAATCGTTCATGTACGCAAGGGCGGCGGGGAGGCAGGCGCCCAGCCCGAGGCCTGCCAGCAGGCGCAGTATGGAGAAGACCGCCACGTTGGGAGCGAACGCGACTCCGATCGTGAAGAGCGAGAAGCCGGCCACGCAGGCAATCAAGAGCTTCCGCCGGCCGAACTTATCGGATAGCGGGGCGATAAAGAGTGCGCCGAGCCCCACGCCTACCAGGGAAATAGTTGCAGCGAAGGTGGCTCCAACGGCATCGAAGCCTATGTCGCCGGTCTTGATGAGCGTGGGGATGACAGACCCCAGGACCACCAGGTCGAAGCCGTCCAAGACCATGGCTAACCAACACAGCCAGACTGGCCATTGTGAGCGGCGGGCAGATGGCATCGTTGGCATAGTGTCCTCGGGAGTTCTCTTTGGGAATGGGATGTGGCCAGCAGAACGGCCGGTCGGTTATGAGAGTTGTATCACCGGCGGGAGTAATCTGAAGCACGTTCTACCATTGAATGGAAGAGGCCCCCGCGGGGTCGGGTAGGGGAGCGGCAGCAAAGGAGCGCATCGTGGCCAACTCAGCATCAGGTGACTCCGTGGTGGATCGCGTAGTCCGGGTCATTGAAGCCTTTCCTGAAGGTGCCCCCTCCCTGCAGCTGACCGAACTCGCCGACAGGTCCGGCCTCCCGTTGTCGTCCGCCCACCGGCTGGTCCGTCAACTCTCCGAGCATGGCCTGCTGGAACTGGGTGCTGGCGGGAACGTTCGGCTGGGCCTCCGATTGTGGGAGCTCGTCAACAGAAATTCGCCCACCCTCGCACTCCGTCAAGCGGCCATGCCCTTCATGGAGGATATTCAGCAAGTCTTGAACCAGAACGTGAACCTGGCAGTCCTTGAGGGCTGGGAGGCGCTGTTTGTGGAGCGGCTTTCGCGCCGAGGATCGGTCGCCAACCGAGCACGCGTCGCCGGACGCATGCCGGTCCACATATCCTCCGCCGGCCTGGCGCTGATGGCACACCAGTCCCGGGAATTGCAGGCGCAGTACCTCGAACAGTTCCAGGACCCGGAAGGAAAGGTGACTTCCGACGTCGTGCGCCACCTGTTGGCTGAGGCCGCGCAGCTGGGCTATGCGCAGCTGGCGGGAGTCGTTGATCCTGACACCTGGGGCATCGCCGTGCCCGTGATGAACGGCAAGAGGCGAGCGGTCGCGGCCCTTGGCGTGGTGGTGCCCTTGGCTGAGATGCGCCTGCAGGCGCTTGTTCCGGCGTTGCAAACCGCTGCCCGGGGAATAGGGCGGCAGCTCAGGGACTAATGTAGAGCTTCCGTTCAACGGAATTCATGTAACACCCGTCACGCACTACCCGCCACACTGATTCCAGACTCATCCCGTCCCGGCGGGACCGCAACGAAGCGAGGAACACCATGGCACGTACAACCGTCACCACTCAAGTCGCCATTATGGGTGCTGGACCCGCAGGGCTCATGCTCTCCCACTTGCTGGCCAAGCAAGGCATCGAATCCGTGGTGGTGGAGGTCCGCAGCCGGGAACAAATCCACCAAACAGTTCGCGCGGGCATCCTGGAACACGGCACCGTAAACCTGCTCGTGGACTCCGGCGTCTCAGACCGGGTGCTGCGCGAAGGTGACCGGCACGATGGCATCGAGTTGCGGTTCAACGGCGAAAGCCACCGCATCAACTTCAAGGAACTGGTGGGTGAATCCGTGTGGCTGTACCCACAAACAGACGTTTTCGCCGACCTCGCTGCGCGACGCGAGGCGGACGACGGCGACGTTCGATACAGCGTCACGGACACCACTGTCCACGATCTCGAGGGCAAACCGAAAATCTGGTTCACCGATTCCGACGGTCAGGAGTTCGAGATCCAGGCCGACTTCCTCGTTGGCGCTGACGGGTCCCGCAGCCACTGCCGCTTCCAGATCCCCGAAGCAAACCGAAAGTGGTTCTTCCACGAATACCCGTTCGCGTGGTTCGGCATCCTGGCCCAAGCTCCACGCAGCTCCGACGAGCTCATCTATGCCAACTCCGAGCATGGTTTCGCCTTGATCAGCCAGAGGACCGAGACAGTGCAGCGCATGTACTTCCAGTGCGATCCCAAGGAAAACGTGGCCGACTGGGACGACGAACGCATCTGGTCCGAGTTCCGCAAACGCGTAAACGGTAATGGCTTTGAGCTCAACGAAGGCCCTGTCCTGGAAAAGATGGTCCTACCGTTCCGGAGCTTCGTCCACACTCCTATGCGCCACGGCAATCTTTTCCTTGCCGGCGATGCAGCACACACCGTCCCGCCCACCGGCGCCAAGGGACTAAACCTCGCGATACACGACGTGAAGGTCTTGTTCGAAGGCTTCGACTCCTTCTATTCCAACGGTTCCACCACACTGCTGGATTCCTACAGCGACCGCGCCCTGGACCGAGTTTGGAAGGCACAGCATTTCTCTTACTGGATGACCTCCATGCTGCATACCGTTCCCGGCGCCGACGACTTTGACCGCGCCCGCCAGCTGGGCGAGCTGCACTCTGTGGTCTCGTCCGAGCACGCCAAGGCATACCTGGCTGAGTCGTACACGGGCTGGCCGACGTCGCGGTAAGGCTTCGTCGCGGCTGGGTCTAGGGTCGCGGGCTCGGCTTATGTCGCAGGCTCAGCTTAGGGTCGAGGCGTAGTTTAGGAGCGCTCGACGGCGGGCGGTCACCCTGTGGCGAGACGGTCACCCTTGTGGCGAGGCCGGTCACCCTTGTGGCGAGGCAGCAGAGCGCAATTGGACGCGGCGGACTCTTATGTTCTGAGGGGTGTGTGGTGGTGGTTGCGTCGGGGTGTTTGTTTGGGGTCGATGTGGGGTGGCGGGATGAACCACGGAACCCCTGTTGTGATGTCGATGCGCCAGTCTTCTTTGTGGATGAGGTGGTGGTGGTGGCTGCAGAGCAGGGTGCCGTTGTTGGTTGACGTGGTGCCGCCGTGTGACCAGTAGGTGATGTGGTGGGCTTCGCACCAGGGGGCGGGCATGGTGCAGTCGGGGAACGCGCAGCCTTGGTCCCGGGCGGTGATGGCTTTGCGGATGTGGGGCGGGAAGATCCGAGTGGTGCGCCCGATGTCCAGGACGCGGGATTCGCTGCCGAGCAGGACGGGGAGGATGTCGGCGTCGCAGGCGATTTTGCGGATGGTGTTGGGGTGCATCGGGCCGGCGAAGGTGGCGGAGCCGGAGCTGAGCCGGGGGTGTTGCGGTCCAGGCCCAGGCCGTGTGGTCTGGGTGGCGGCTGCGCCGGGTGGGGAGGCGGCTGCGCCGTGTGGTGTTGCGGTTGCACCGGGCGGTGTGGCTGCGCCGGGACGGGGGTCTTCCGTTCCAGGCCCAGGTCGTGTGGTCTGGGTGGCGGCTGCGCCGTGTGGTGTGGGGGCTGCGCCGGGCGGGGCGGTGCGGGTGAGTTGTTGGAAGAGGTCGTGGTGGTTGATGGTGACGGTGACTTGGGGGCGGAGTCCGCCGTTGGCTGGCAGTTTCCCGGTGGTCAGTGCCACGCCGCAGGCTCCGACGAGGCCGTCGAGGAGTTTCTGGGCCCGGGAACGCCGGTCCAGGTCCGGCCCCGTTGGTTCGCTCCCGCGGTCACTGCCGTGGACGGTTCCGGGTGCCTGACCGTCGACGTTCCCGTCGACGCTCTCGTTGGTTTCCCCGGTGACGTTGCCTTCGCCGGTGGCTGCGTTGGTTCCGGTGGCTCCGTTGGCTCCGGTGGTGTCGCTGTTTCCGGTGGTGAGTCGGGGGTTGGTGGCGGTGTTCATGGCGGTGGTGAGTGTTTCGTATTGTTCGGTGGTGGCGAAGATTTCCAGGTGGTGCAGTCCGTGGCGGGGTTTGCGGATGAAGGTGCCTTGGAGTTGGCGGAGGATTTCTTCGCTGGGTTCTGGCCCGTCCTGATCGATCAGGTCGTTCCAGCGTTTGGTCATTTTCAGGACGAAGTCGGGGTCGGACCCGGCGGCGGTGCGGGTGAGGGCGTGTTCCATCCGGGTGAGGGTTTCCTCGTCGGTGAGGAGCCGTACTTTATCCAGGGCGGTGCTGATGATGCTCGCTGACCGGGTGGGTATTTGTGTGGATTCGAGGGCTTGGGCCAGGATTTCGCGGCGGGCCGGGATGTGTTGCCCGGCGATACCGGTCCCGGGGAGGACCTGGGAGGCCAGGGCGAGCCGGCGCCGGGCTTCGCTGATGCCGATCCTCAGGCGGGCCCGCAGGAATTCCGCGGCGTTGCGGTAGCCATCATCGGCCACCGCAGCAGCGTCCGCCGCAGCAGCGGCGGATCCAGCAGCAGTATTGAAGCCAGCAGCAACAGCGGATCCAGCAGCAGTATTGAAGCCAGCAGCGGCAGCGGACCCTGCAGCGGTGGCTGTGGCGGTGGCGGGGTTTGGTCCTGTGGGTGCGGGGTTGGTCCAGCCTGTCTGCCATCCAGTGCCCGCCGCGGAGGAGGGCCGTGCCTGCTGGGCTTGGGTGCGGGTCCGTTCCACGGCGTGCGCCGCGATGACCTGCAGGTATTCCACGGTGCGGGCGATCTCCTCCACCCGCCCGGCGAACCCCGCGGCTTCGGCAAAACCGAACCCCGGGGCACTGGCCACGGTGACGGAACGCAGACTTTCCAAGGCCCCAACGCTGTCCGCCAGCGCATCCCCAAGTCCGAGCGCATCCCCAAGTCCCGGCGCATCCCCAAGTCCCAGCGCATCCTCGAGCCCGAGCGCATCCCCAAGCCCCAGCGCACCCTCAAGCCCCGGCGCGCCCTCAATTCCCAAGGAACCGCCCAGTCCTGGGGAAACAGGGCTGACTTCAGGATCGACCCTAATTCCTGAATCGACTTCAACTTCAGGATCGACCCCAGGGCCAGCGAAAGGCAGTGGTTCCAGGCCGTGAACACGCTTGATTTCACCGTCCACTTCACTAAGTGCAGTGAAGGATTTCGGTTCAATGCCGCGAAGCAGCGCCATGGCCCTGAGCTTCTCCGAATCGCCGCCTGCCGCAGCCGCCGCCGTCGGGCCTTCACAGCCGGCCTGGACGCTGGCAGGTGCGGTGTGGCTTCCTCGGGGAAGGCCCCGGGGGCGCATCGCGACGCCAGGCATCGCTGCCCGTCGCGCCATGATTTCCCCAATGCTTCCCATGAATAAACCCTCTCACCAGGGTCTGACATTTTTAGGAAGCAGTGCCGCTGCCCTTGGGTGTCACAAGCTTCCCAACCGTTTCCAGGCATCAACCATGTGTTCAGAATCAGAGATTTAGGGCCCACAGATCGCGCCGGGGCGTGGATTGCCAGGAGAACAGACTGACCCGCTCGGACATGTGCCGTTCAGCACTGAACCGGTCTTCTTCTGAAGCCGAATTGGGGACCCCAAATCCAGACCACTACAGCGTCAAAACACCGTTGTCCTACTAGCCTCGTTTCAGTCCCCAAGAGCCGGCGAAGGCCAGCCCAACCGTCATCCGTACAACGCCGCCTCAAGCAGCCGGTCAAAGCTTGCAGTTCCACTGCTCACCGGGGCAACGGTGATGACCGCGAGGAGTTTCTCGGAGCCATCTTCCTTGGCACTTGCAACCCTTTTCACGTGCAGCCGCAAACCGGGAACCCCATTGATCAGCAGTGGAAGTTGCTCACCGCTCTTGATCAATTTCCGTAGCTGCTTTGTGGAGATCTTGTCGTCGGGGCTGCCTGTCAGCTCCGTGAGGGTGTCGTTGATCCGTTTTGCCAAGCCACGCACCAGGTTCCTCTGGGCGACGACGGTGGGAATAGTAAGTATCGCGGCGAACACGGCAATGAAGATCGACGCCGGGACAGCGTTTCTCAGGGCAGGCATGAAGATCATCAGGATCAGCCACAGGATCACGGCAAGGATGCTGAAAGTGACGAATTTGATAATGGGTTTGTCGCCGGGTTTCCTCATCCAGCGCACGATTTCAACAGCGTCCGGCGCGTTTTCCATGGTCAGGATCCCTTCACTTCGAGGAGTGCTTCGGCCAGAATTACTGCCTCGCGTGCTTCCCTAAGGTCGTTCCGCAATCCCACATCGGGGATCTTCGCGGCGCCACTGCCGGTACCCGCAAGCTCGTAGAGGGCCCTGCCCAGGTTTTCGCGGTCCCGTGACAACCTCCGGGACGTTTCCAGTTTGGCCCTGATGACTTCAAGTTCGAGGAGCGAGCGGCCTACGGCGTCTCGTTGTCCTTGCTTGAGCGACAGTTTCTCCGTGAGCCGCAGGACCTGTTCACTGTGCATTGACCTCATCTGAACGGCAGTTCGTTGGAGCTCATGAAGGGCAGCCGACGTCTGGGGCTCGCCGGAGTGCCGGTCTAGTTCCTTATCGACGCGGACCAGTCTCCGTTCCCAGCCTCGAAGGGCCCGTTGATACCGTCCCAAGAGCAGCGAGATCGCCGACAGTGCCTTGTCAAGGGCCCTCGCCCGGGTGGTCAGGCTTGTGGTTGCCGCGTCCAACCTTGCGAGGAATGCGGCGTAATTGTCCGGGGAAGGAACCTTGTTATGGGGATCCACGTGTCACCCGCGCCCGATGCTCTTGCAACCGGGTTTGGTGCGGCACAACGCTCCCCAAACGCCCATGTCAAGAGAATAGAGGGTCCCGGCGCGTTTGGGATAGGGCATGTAGTCAGAGCCAGCGGTCAGTATTGACCCTTGATCACGAAGTACGATCCCCGGATTACACCTGCCAGCTTGGACTTCTGACGGGCGAATT
Organism: Arthrobacter sp. 1088; assembly: GCF_031455315.1. Lineage (NCBI taxonomy): Bacteria > Bacillati > Actinomycetota > Actinomycetes > Micrococcales > Micrococcaceae > Arthrobacter > Arthrobacter sp. 1088. The sequence goes on along the minus strand of NZ_JAVDSM010000005.1, from coordinate 211,990 downwards.
TGAAGCGCGGTTCCAGTTCTTCGGGAACATCCATGCCCTCGGCGAGCTTGAAACCAACCGCCCGCTTCCCGCCTTCCTCGATGCTGTACATGACGTTGATGGAAAGCCCGGACTCGTAGAACACGTAATCCATCCGTAGGCCGTCCACTTCGAAGGCCGTCGCCTCAAGGGGGCGGGATTCAATGACGATGTCGCGCTCTTCCTTCAGGATCCGGCTCACCCGCTCCACGACTTCCGGCACCTCACTTGCGGGACTCACGGTGAAGTCATGGTCGTATTTGTTCTTGTAATAGCGGGCCTCATTCGCGCGCAGTCCTGCGAGGGCCGCGGCAACCGGAGAAGACTCCAGGCCCTCGGTAGAAACGTTCTTGAAGTCAACGATGTACGGCAATTGCTCTCCTCGTCAGATGTCTTGGACCAACCCTAACGTTCCACACTGACACGGCCATGTGGGGCGCGGAATTGGGTGTGGAAAACGCACGACGGCGGGAGGTCGCCGTCGTGCGTTAACGAAGCAGGTATCGGGAGGGACTCCCTCCTGATACCTGCTTGGCCTAGCGTTGAGGCTATGGATAATCGAGCCGAGGTCCGCGAATTCCTGATCTCACGCCGTGCCCATGTTGCCCCTGAGCGGGTTGGACTGCCCGCCGGGACCAATCGGCGGGTGAAAGGCCTGCGGCGTAGTGAAGTGGCCACGCTTGCCGGGTTGAGCGTGGAGTATTACACCCGCCTTGAGCGTGGCGCGATCAGCGGAGCCTCCCCTCAAGTTCTTGAGAGCATCGCCAGGGCGTTGTGCTTGGACGACGCCGAGCGCGCCCATCTGTTCGACCTCGCCCACGCGGCCAGTCCGGTGGCCCGTCCGCCCAGGCGGCGCAACTCCAAGTCCTACGTTCCGCATCAAAGCCTGCAATGGGCGCTGGATGCTGTCACTGCCGGCCCGGCGTTCGTTCGCAACGGCCGGATGGATCTGTTGGCGGTTAATCCCTTGGCGCGGGCGTTCTACAAGGATTGCGACGACATGCCCGGCCAGCCGCCGAACATAGCGCGCTACACGTTTTTGGATGAACGCGCCCATGATTTTTATCCGGATTGGAATGCGTTCGCCGAGGTGACTGTGTCCATCCTGCGGACCGAAGCCGGTCGCGATCCGCACAACAAGGAACTTCATGACCTCATTGGTGAGTTGGGTACCCGCAGTGATGAGTTCCGGAAACGCTGGGGTGCTCATAACGTCCGCCACCACGGGACGGGTTTCAAGACGTTTAATCACCCAGTTGTGGGTGAGTTGACGCTCGCTTACGAGGGTTTGGAAATGGCCGCTGAGCCGGGCTTGACCCTGACGATCTACAGTGCGGAACCGGGGTCGCCTTCGGCGGAGCGCCTGCAGCTCCTCGCCTCGTGGGCTGCCAGCGAATATGGCACGGCAGCTCAGGCTGAGCCGGAGAGGGCTGCCTCGGACGGCTGAGGTGACCGTTCTTTCCGCCACAAGATGGTGAGCGGGAGAAAATACAGTGCCGCGATGCAGGTACCCACCAGCACGGGGCCAGTGGCCCCGAGAGCTGACTCGAGTGCGAAGCCTGCGATCCACGAACCCACTGCTGTGCCGAGGTTGAACGAAGACGTGCTGAGGGCCGAGGCGAGCGTGGGTGCATGGTGGGCATATCCGACTGCTTTGCCTATGAGGATGGGGTTGGTTGCCATGCCGAACAGGCCCAGCAAGAAGATGAGGATCACGGTCAGCACGGCGTTGCGTGAGAGCAGGCAGAGAGCCCCGAGCACCAGGAACGTCATTGCTGCCGAGACGAAAAGTGCCGTGAAGGGACGGTGTGCGCCAAAATGGCCACCGAGGTTGGAACCGATGAACGCTCCAACGCCATAGCCCACCAACACCAGCGGAATTGCCGCTGCCCCCATCCCTGTGTTCTGTGTGAGGAGCGGTGAGATGAAGCTGTAGGCCGCCAGGGATGATCCACACACGATTGCGCAACCCAAAAGAACAAGCCACACCCGGGCGTCACGCATGCTGGCGATCTCGGCCCGAACTGAGGGGACGCGGCCCGAGGCAGGTTCGACGCCGACCAAACGGTAAACGACCAACGCCGCCATGAGTGCCAGGGCACTGAGGATCCAGAACGGGCCTCGCCAACCGATCGACTGGCCGGCAAACGCCCCCAACGGAACACCGATCACGTTGGCCAGCATGCCGCCGCCCAAAACCACGCCTAAAGCACGGGAGGCTGAAGCGGCGCCGGCCGCCTTCGCCCCCACGACGGCGGCGACGGCCCAGAAGGCTCCAGTGGCCAGAGCGGTCAGGAACCGGGCTCCGAGTATCAGCGCGAAGTCGGTGGTGAGGGCGACGATGACGTGGCCAACGGCGAAAACCACCAACGCGAGGCTGAGGGTGAGGCGTCGCGGCATCCTGAGGGTGAGAATCGACATCGTGGGCGTTCCAACGATCATGCCGACCGCGAAGACGGTAATCATCAACGCGGCATTTCCTACCGTGATACCCAGGTCCTGGGCGATCTCCGGGAGGATCCCGGCCACCACGAATTCTGTGGTGCCCATAAGGAACACGCCCGCGGCGAGCACATAGGTAACAAGCGGCAGGCGACGGGCTGTTGGTGCCCGCAAAGTATCAGTGGTCACGGTTCCAGACCATCATGGGCATTCAGCCTGAGGGAGTCCCGGTTGATGGGGGTTCCCGGAGGGACTCTCTTCGGCAACCGGAAAAGTCCTCGCTCAAGGGCTTCGAATCTTCGATTAGGTCTTGCCAAGAAAATAGTAAGCATGCTTATGTATTTCTGTTCCGTGAAGTCAGCGGGTTGAATCAATTCCCCGTCCTGATTCCGGAATCTACGCCTGGTGATGCAGGCCGCCGGGCACTAAAGGCAAGACAATCACATTCCAAGGAGACATCATGCTCGCCAGGGAGAACATTGACCGTCTGATGGGCCTCAACGGAAACGTTCGGACCACGGAGGGGGACAAGGTTGGGTCAATCGGAACGTTCTACACCGATGACGACACGGGGGAGCCAACATGGGTAACAGTCAAAACCGGTCTTTTCGGTACTTCTGAATCATTCATTCCCTTGGAGGGGGCCACCCTTGAGGGCGACGACGTCGTTGTTCCCTACAGCAAGGATCACATCAAGGACGCTCCCCGCGTGGCCGAAGATGGGCACCTCGATCCCAGTGAAGAAGAGCGGCTCTACAACCACTACAGCATCCAGGACCGGGGTGCCTTCGAGGGTCGGCGTGACTACCCGGACCCCAGCGCCGGAATGGAAACAGACGCCGGAATGGAAACAGGCGCCGGAATGGGCACAAGGGCCGGGGTGGACGCCGTCGGCGGCATGGACGTCGACACGACTGGCACGGGACGCGCGGGCGAGGATGCCATGACCCGTTCTGAAGAGCGGCTCAACGTCGGGACTGAAAGGGCAGCGACCGGACGGGCGCGCCTTCGCAAGTACATCACCACCGAAAACGTGACTACCGTGCCGGTCGAGCGTGAGGAAGTCCGCAAGGAGAACATCGAAACTGAAGGCACGCGCGATACCCGCCGCTGAAGCCTGCCAGCTGCCGCGCAACTAAGTGGTGAAAACGCCCGACGGCGGGAGGCCGCCGTCGGGCCCTGTACGGCCGGCCGGTCCTTTGTCCGGCCAGCCGGGCCCTTCTCCAGACAGCCGGTCCTACCGCAGAAGCCCAGGCGATGGGACGATTTCCTTATGGGCGATGAAGAGAAGAAGGGCCCGGGCGTGCCCTCAGGCACTGGGTCAGAGGAACGCGATCAGTGGCAGGATACCGATGCGGGATCTCCGACCACACAGCAGATGAGGACTATCGGCCAGCGTCGGCGGGAGGCCGAGCGCAAGCTCGATCAACACCTGGAGGAAGCGAAGCACAAGGCTGAAGCCCCGGATCCGGACGATCAAAAAACGGAATCGTAACTGCAGCGCTTTTCAGCGGCTGGTTTCGGGGCGCTTTTTTGGTGCCTGACGGTCGGTGCCCGGGCCGCTTTCGGAGATGGCCTGTTGCGGGAGCTGGTCGGTACCTTGCTCCGGGTGTTTCGGCCTACGCAGCGGCGTGTCACTGCCGTGGGCTTCGCCGTGATGGAGTTGCAAGGCGCAGTGGATCAGTGGAAAGTGGCTGAACGCTTGTGGCGTGTTTCCGAGTTGCCGCTCGGTTCTGGGATCCCATTCCTCGCTCAGCAGCCCAACATCGTTTCGGAGCGTCAACAGCCTCTCGAACAATGCGGTTGCCTGGCCGGCATGGCCAAGGCCCAGTAGCGCATCCACCAGCCAGAACGAGCATGCAAGGAACACTCCCTCGTCGCCGGGAAGGCCGTCGTGGCCGGACTCGGTTCGGTAGCGCAGCACCAGTCCATCTTCGGTGAGGCCTTCCTGAATGGCTTTCACCGTTCCCGCAACGCGGGGGTGGCGGTGCCCCAGGAAGCCAAGGCGGGGGATCAAGAGCAGGCTGGCGTCCAGTTCCTTACTTCCGTAGGACTGCACAAAGCTGTTGAGCCCTTCATCGAATCCTTTCGTCATTACCTCTGAATGGATATGCGTGCGCAGCGCCGCCCAACGGTCTCCGGGGCCGGGTAATCCTGAGGTTTTTACGGCCTTGACCATGCGATCAGCAGCTACCCATGCCATGACTTTGGAATGGGTGAAATGCCTGCGGGGGCCGCGCATCTCCCACAGCCCGTTGTCCGGTTGGTCCCAAGCCCCTTCCAGGTACTCCATCAACGCCACTTGAATGTCCCACGACGTGTCCACGGTGCCCGGCGGGGAAGCTGCCCTGGTCAGCGAGAGCCCATCCAAGACCTCGCCCCAAACGTCCAATTGCAGCTGGGGGGCCGCGGCGTTCCCGGTTCGGACTGGCTGGGAATTTTCGTAGCCCGAAAGCCACGGGATCTCAGCCTCCGGCAGTCTGCGGGCGCCGTCCAGGCCGTAGACGATCTGCAGCTCTGACGGATCACCCGCGACAGCGCGGAGCAGCCATTCCCGCCAGGCTGCTGCTTCTTCCGTATATCCGGCGGCAAGCAACGACTGCAGGGTCAGTGTTGCATCGCGCAGCCAGCAGTAGCGGTAGTCCCAATTGCGGGAACCGCCCAGCTGCTCGGGAAGGGACGTTGTGGCAGCCGCAACGATGCCTCCCGTTGGGGCATACGTCAGGGCTTTGAGGGTGATGAGGGATCGCTCCACCGGTTCCTTGTACTTGCCCTCCATCTCGCTTTGGTCAATCCACTCGCGCCAGAAGGATTCCGTGGCGTGAAATGCTTTGGCCGCATCGATTCGCCGGGGCTCCGGTTCATGGCTTGGTGCCCAGCGAAGCACGAAGGGGATACGTTCCCCGGCGCGGACTGTGAACTCACTGATCGTGCGCCTGTCCACGCCCTTGAGTGGAGCGGGCGTCGTGAGGTAGGCGGAATCGGGCCCCGCCACGGCGCTGATTCCGTGCTTGTTGTGGCGCACCCACGGCACCACGCGACCGTAGTCGAAACGGAGAATCAGCTCCCCACGCATGGCTACCTCGCCGGACAGGCCTTCCACGATCCGTACGAGGTCTACAGCGTCATCGCGGACGGGCATGAAGTCGGTGACACGGACCGCACCGCCGTCCACTTCCCATTCCGTTTCCAGGATCAGGGTGTCCGGACGGTAGCGCCGCCGCGTACAGTTTCCGTCGTTCCGCGCCCCTGCCTCTGTGGGCGCGAGGATCCATCGGCCAGCTTCAGGGGTATGCAGTAAGGCGGCGAAGCAGGCCGGGGAGTCGAAGCGGGGCAGGCACATCCAGTCGATGGATCCGTCGCGTGCCACCAGGGCGGCTGTATTCAAGTCCCCGATGATCGCATAGTCCTCAATTCTGGCCATGGCATCAGATCCTTAAAATCAGACGGCGTCGAGTATGCCCTGACCGTACCCTTTTGCCTCACGCACCTCAACGGATGCGGCGGTTATTCGGCTGCTGCGCCGGCATCGTCCATCAGGCGGTCCAGGCCGTCAAGAATCAGGTTCAGTCCGAAGTCGAATTCGTCGCCGAAGTCGTAGCCGGGTTTGAGGACATGCTCGACGGCGATCTCCACCATGCGCGGGTACTCCCCGGTAGAGAACCGCTCCATGATGGGCGTGGTGATTTCGGCTGCGGTATCCCGTCCTTCAAAGGGCAATGCTGCCTCCTGGAGGGCGAAACCGTAGATGTAACTGTCCAGCGCCGCGTATGCGTGGGCCGTCAGTTGGACCGAAAATCCTGCTGCCCGCAAGGTGGCCAGCGTCGCCTCATGGTGTCGGAGCGTTGCGGGCCCAGGGGCGGAGCGGCTTTCCAGCAATCCAACCGCCCATGGATGCCGGGTGAGGGCTGCGCGCATCGCGTGTGCCCGATCGTGCATTTCCTCCCGCCAGTTACCGGAAGGCAAGGGCAACGGAACTTCACTGAACACCATGTCCACGATGCCGTCCAGGATTTCGTCCTTGTTGGCCACGTAGTAGTAGAGGGACATCGGCTTGGTGCCCATGCTTTGCGCCAGGGAGCGGATGGTCAGCGACGATATGCCCGACTCGTCCGCGAGTTCCACAGCGCATGTGAGAACCCTTTCGCGGCTAAGGGGAAGGCGCTCAGGGCGTACGGCGGACACTGGATCTCCTTTGGGTGTTCCGTTTTAGTACATTGTACGGTAGCGTCGTTAGTACAGCGTACGAAAAATAGCTGAACTCCTGAAAGGAACGGCCATGACCACTGGTCAGCAAGCCAAGGAATCGTCTGCGTCCAATGTGGCGCCCACCCCGGAAGTCACCATGCGGGCGGTCGTCCAGGATGCCTACGGCTCCGCCGACGTCCTTCGCTTGGCCCGGATCCCCAAGCCGGAGATAGCGGACAACGAGGTGCTGGTCCGGGTCCGCGCCGCAGGGCTGGACCGCGGGACCTGGCACATCATGACAGGGAAGCCTTACGCCCTGCGCCTGGCCTTTGGGTTCCGGCGCCCCAGGAATCCCGTACCCGGGCTCGACCTCGCCGGGATCATTGAAGCCGTGGGGCCTGGCGTAACCCGTTTCGCGGTCGGGGATCACGTTTTCGGCGTGGGGAAGGGCTCCTTCGCTGAGTATGCCGTCGCGGGGGAGGGTCACCTCGCCCTCAAGCCGGCAAACATCAGCTTCGAGCAAGCCGCAGTGGTCCCCGTTTCAGCCTGCACCGCGCTTCAGGCTCTACGTGCAGGTGGGATGGATGTCGGGACGCCGGCAGGGCAAACCTCGAAGGGGCTCAAAGTGCTGATCACTGGCGCCTCTGGCGAGGTTGGCGGCTACGCAGTGCAACTTGCCAAAGCCGCAGGAGCTGAAGTTACCGCGGTCTGCAGCGGCGGCAAGGCGGACCACGTGTTGTCCCTCGGCGCCGACCGCGTCATCGATTACATCAAACAGGATTTCGCGGACGGCTCTGAGCACTATGACGTCATCATCGATCTCGCCGGAAACCCCAACCTGAAGCGTCTTCGCCGGGCGCTCACCCACAGCGGGACGGCGGTCCTTACTGGAGGTGAAGAAGGTGGGCCGCTAACGGGTGGCATGGACAGGCAGTTCCGCGCACTGGCACTGTCCCCCTTCATCAGCCAAAAGCTGACCATGATCGTTGGTACTGAGCGTTCGGAAGACCTTGAGCACCTCGCCGGTCTCCTCCAAGCCGGAACCATCGTCCCGGCTATCGACCTGAGCTATCCCCTTGACCACGTTCCGGAAGCCATGCGTTACTTCGACGCCGGCAAAACACGCGGGAAGATCGCCATCACCATTTGACCGGATGGTCACCAAAGGGCTTGATCGGGGAGGGGTCAAACGCACGACGGCGGCAGGTCGCCGTCGTGCGTTTGCGTGAAGTCTGGAATCAGCGCCGCGAGGCATGCTACGACTGTTCCTGGGAGCGAACCCGGCGAGTCCAAGGAGCAAATCATGGCTGAAGAAAAGCCTGTCCTCGTGGTCGGTGCCACCGGCTACCTTGGCAGTCAGGTAGTTGATGCACTTCTCAAGCGCGGCAAAAGCGTCAGGGCGCTGGTCCGGGCAAAATCCGACGCCGGCAAGCTCGAAGCCAAAGGTGTCGAGGTAGTCCGTGGCGACATGCTTGACGTGGCGTCGTTGATCCATGCAATGACTGGTGTGGCCGGAGTTATTTCCACTGCTGCCGGGTATACACGGAACGACAAGAACGCAAATGCGATCGACACCTTTGGCCAGAGCAACCTGGCGGTGGCGGCCAAACAAACAGGTGTCCCGAGGTTTGTCCTCATCAGCATCCTCACCTGTGATCTGACACCCCAGGTGCCGCACTTTTGGCACAAGAAACAAGCCGAGGATACGTTCGAACAGCTGGGCGTGCCGTTCGTTGCGCTGCGTCCGGGCGCCTTCTTTGACCAGACCGCCGGGATGGGCGGCGACCCTCTGGCGAAAGGCCGCGTCATGTGGATCGGTTCCAAGGACACCCCACTGACCTTCGTCCTCACCAGCGACCTCGCTGGATACCTTGCCGATGCCGTGGATGCGGAGATAACCGATGGCGAACGCATCGACATCGGCTGGACCCGGCCCGTCAGCATGTCCGAGGCGGTGGATCTCCTGTCCAGGCACGGCGGGCCCGACGGCAAGGACGTCAAAATCATGGCCGTTCCAACGCCTGTGCTCAAGGGCCTGGGCAAAGTCACTGAACGCTTTGTACCGCTGATAAGCGACATGGCCAGCATGTCCGCCTGGTTCGAGACGGGCCGATATGTGGCCAACACGAGCCGGCAAGCCGAAGTTTTTGGTCCGCCGCCCACTCCGGAGGACGCCGTCGCCCGGTTTGCTGCAGGTTTCGGGCACTGATCCGCAGCCCACGTCGGGGCGGCCGGGAGGGGAACAATGGCGGGCACAATCTATCGCATGCCGCAAATTGGGAAGTATGCTTACGATATCGACGCAGTTCCGTGATCACCCGTTCGCGGGCCGGTCGGAAGTGAGAGGAGCACGACATGAGAATAGGTTCTTCCATAGCACTGATCGCCATTGGAGCGATTCTGGCCTTTGCGCTTGCCCCCGGGCTCATCCCCTTCGTGGACCAGGTCCTGATCGGCTACATCCTGATGGCTGTAGGCGTATTGGGCCTGATCATTTCCATCATCATGGCAAGCCGCACCCGGCGTACGGACCATATCGTGGAGCGTCGCGATGCTCCCGAAACCATCATCGACAGGCGTCCGCGACCCGAGGTTTAGCTCTCAGCCCAGCGGTGATTTCCAGGTGAAGCCGTCCGGGTCGGTGAAGGTGCCTGCATCGCCGCTGATGAGGAGGCGATGTGACCCCGTGCCGTCAGGTGATACCCCGGCGGTCTTAGCCAGCGCGCTGCGTTTATTGAGCGTCAGCTTGATGGTGCCGGTATCAAACTCGACGTACCGGTTTCCGAAACTCTTGGCCAAGGTGAGGCCCCGGTCGAGATAGAACTGCTTGCTGGCAGCCACATCCGCGACGCCCAGTTGGAGAACCATCGCATCAATGTGCGTATTGGCCGGACCACTGTCCTTCTTGGACGAGGAGGCGACTGTCCAGATGGTGCCGTCCGGAGCCTGGAGGACTCCGCCGTACCCCCACAGCGATTTGGCGGCCGGCTTGATGACCATCGCGCCGGCGTCGCGGGCGTTGTCCATAAGGCTGTTTACGCTGGCTGGCTGGGAGAGCACAAGCGACATCGTAAATCCACGAAAGCCCGTGGCCGGCGCCTCGGATGGACGCACCTGAACCCTGCCGCCCATGCTGAAAACGTCAGCGTAGAAGGCCTCCACCTGCTGTGTGGTGGGAGCGACCTCGATAACTATAGATTCGATGGCTGCCATGCAGTCATCCTAGTGAACAAACAGCGGTCACGGCTGAACACCACGTAGGCTGCTGGCATGGAGAAGTCATTCGATGTGGAACTCGTAAACCAGGATGAATACTTGGTGCGCTGGGAATCCGAAGGGCAGGCCGGGGAGTCCGTCTTCCGGATCACCCCTGAGTTCCTGACCGAGGCCGGGCTGGACGGCCAGGATGGGCAGATCATCACTGAAGAGACGGCCAACTTTCTGGCCGGGCACCAACCCGTGATCGACTTTCCCCAAACGGTGGATCTGGAAGAGATTGCCGCGGCCTACCCCGACTTCGTACAGCAACTGCGAAGCCGGGTTGAGGCCCGTTGACCCAACCCGGCGCCGGCTTGCTCAGCATTGGAACTGGACGTCGAACTCTTCCGGCTTCCGGCCGCTTGAGGCAGTTGCGGCGTCGAGCACAGTTTGTGCCGCCTCTTCCAGCCGGGAAACGTGGAGCACCAGCCCCGGTATTTGAATGACGCGAAGTTCAAACCAGCCGTCGGTGGCGAGAGTTACCCTTGCCGTCAGCGTGATTGCGTTGGCCCGGCAGGCTTCAGTGGTCACGAGTCGGGAGCCAACAAGTGTGAGAGCCAAGCTGACCTCCAGGGAAACCGGAGCGAATGGCGCCAACTGCTTGACCCTCTTGAGCATACAGAAACTGGCATGCGCAATGTCAATAAGATTCGCTGAATTTCGCGGTTGTGTCAGCTGTCCACGTCAGCCGTCAGCAACTCGCCGTTGAAGTACTCCAGCTTCCAGCCATCCGAGACATGGTGATGGGCGAGGTTCAGCACGGCATTGTGGACGCTATCAAGCGTGCGTCCAATCGCCCGGCTAAGCGTCAGTCGGATCAGGGTGCCGTGGGTTACCACCAGGACGCGCTGTCCTGAAAATTCCTGTGCCAGCTGTTCCAGGGCGTCAATGCCACGGCTGGCCGCATCGTCATCACTCTCGCCGCCGCGGAAACCACCCGGGATGCGGAGTGCTTCGAGCTCCGGGCCGGCTTGCAGGCCTTCGGCCGGTCCAAAGCTTCGCTCAATAAGCTCCGGAACCCGCCGGGCGACAGTAAGGCCCAGGCCCTCGGCGATCAGATCAGCGGTTTCTGCGGCACGGCTCAAGGGCGAGGAAACGATCGCGTCCCACTGGTAATTGGACAAAGTGGCGACGGCTTCACGTGCCTGTTCGCGGCCGACGTCGTTCAGTGGAATGTCGGTGGCCCCCTGCAACCGGCGCTCCGCGTTCCAGTCGGTCTGGCCATGGCGGACGAGGGCGAAGGTAGTAAGGGTCATGCCTTCCATTGTGCCTTCCGGCCGCCCGGGCCGCAGTTCCGTGCGTCACGTAAGGAAAACGTCCGACGCGAGGTCGCGTTTCCCTTCCGGGTCAATACTAAGTATCCTGATGACTTATCTGGTGAATTCCGGATGATGCTGTTTGACGCAGGACTGCTCAAGCCGTAGCGGTTTCGCCGAACAGGGCGGCCGCGCGGCTCTCGTGAAAGTTTGATCGGCGGCGTTGCCTGGTAGCAGCGGACACTGTTAGGGTCCGAGGCACGCAGGTGGGCCTGAAGGGCGTGACAATTCGTGGGCAACAAAGACGAGGCCGTGGAGTTCCACGTGACCGATTCCAGTGCGACTGCTATCGATGGCCGCTATCTGCTGGGACCTGTTTTGGGCCGGGGAGCCATGTCCACGGTGTACCGGGCCACGGATTTGCTCCTTGGCCGGGACGTGGCAATCAAGATCTTCCTCCCTGGCTCCGGCGACGACTCATTCAGGGCCCGCCAGGAAACCGAGATGCGGCTGCTGGCCGCCTTTGACCATCCAGGCTTGGTGGCAGCCTTCGATGCGGGCGTGGATACCCGCAATGAGGAAGAACGCGCCTACCTGGTCATGGAACTCGTAGAGGGTCGTGACCTGAAAGCCGTATTGTCCGATGGGCCTCTGACGCATGCCGAAACCACCCGCATCGGCGTGCGACTGGCTGGCGCCCTTGCCCAGGTGCATGCCCAGGGCGTCATTCACCGCGACATCAAGCCAGCGAATATCGTCGTCTCCGAGGGGACAGATGGAGCCGAATCTGTGAAGCTGGCAGATTTCGGAGTCGCCCTGGTCATGGACGATAACCGTCTCACCGCAACGGGCTTCACCGTCGGCACGGCGCAATACCTCAGCCCGGAGCAGGCACAAGGGCTGCACCTGACGCCCGCCAGCGACATCTACTCTTTGGGTTTGGTCCTCCTGGAGTGCCTCACTGGCAAGCCCGAATACCCTGGAACACCGGTAGAGACGGCCTCGGCACGCCTTCACCGGGCGCCGGAGATCCCGGAAGACCTACCCAATGGACTGCGTGGGCTCCTCCAGGCAATGACCGACATGGATCCAGGGCGACGCCCGACGGCGGGCGACGTTGAAGACGTCCTGTCCGGCCGGCGTCGAAAGCTGCCGCCTGTGGCAACGGCAACCCTGCCGGTAGTTCCAGCGGCGCCTGCCATCCCAGCGAAGCCGGCTTTGCCGTCGCGGCCGCCACAGGTGGTTACCTCAAGCCCCGGGCCCGCTGCTTCAGCCGCGGGAAGGCGTGTTTCCGCTACGGGTCCAAGGGCTTTTGGCAAGAAGGCCAAGGTGCTCGCCGGGCTGGTTGCGGCTGCCCTCGCCGTTCCGGTCGCTGTGGCGTTGCTCTTCAATGGCGTCTTTTCATCGGCACCTTCAGCCGAACCGACGCGGCAGACTGATCCCGGTGTCTCCGTCATTGAGTCCCAACCCAGCGGGCCAGCGACTCCCTTGGAAACGGCGCCAGCGGTGGCGCCTGCAGTCGAGGTGGTGGATGTGCAGGATCAGCAGCCCGTTCCGGCGCCCGCCGGTCAAGCCACGGTGCCCGCCCAGGATGGTACAGCCACCGATCCCCAGGATCTCGCGGACGCCAAGAGCGGCGGAAAGGGCGAGACCAAGCCTGAAAAAGGTAAGGGGAACGGCCGCGGCTAACGCCTGAGGAGGGAAGACGCACGACGGCGGCAGGTCGACGTCGAGCGTTTTCTTGCCTTGCGTGCTGCTATGGTCAGGCCGGAAAGCTCACTGCCACCGTGGTTCCGCCGCCGGCAGTTTCCGAGAGCGTGAGTTCGCCGCCGTGGGCCTTGGCAATGCTGCTGCAGGTGGCCAGTCCCAGGCCGGAGCCAGGCCCGTCGCCTTGGCGGCGCAGGCGCACCAACGGTTCCAGGACTTTGGCCCGATCCTCCGCGTTGATGCCCTTACCGTTGTCGGCCACGAAAATGGTGGCGCCGTGGTAATTGGAGACTCCACTGATCCGGACACGCAGGTCCCTTTCGGGGTTGCGGTAGTTCATGGCGTTGGACAGCAGGTTCTGCAGCAGAGTGCGCAGTTGGCCCTTGTCTGCCTGGAGGTTCAGGTCCTGCACTTCAAGGATGTCGTCCTCGATGCCGAGGTCCCTGGCCACCTCGCCCGCTGCCTCTTTAAGTGAGACCTGTTGCGGCTGGATGCCGCCGCCCACCCTCGAGTAGCTCAGGACGTCTTCCAGCATCCCCAACATGCGGCGGCCGCTTGCCCCGATGCGGCTCAGGTATTTGGCTGCCGCGCTGTCCGTTTGGACGTCCGGATCGTCCTCCACCAACTCCACGTAACCCAGGATGGTGGTGAGCGGAATCCGGAGATCGTGGCTGACGCGGCCCGCGAAACCAGCCAGCTTTGCGTTGCTCTCCCTCAACTCTGCATACGTGCGGTCCAGTTGGATTGTGCGGTGCTGCAGCTCCAACAGCTCCACCACCTGCTTGGCCAGGACTTCCAGCATGGCGACTTGCTCAGGCCGGATCTCTTTGGGCTTGTCAGAAAAGACGCACAAGGTGCCGGGAACGAATCCTGACTCTGTTTGCAACGGAACCGAAGCGTAGAACCGAACCCTGCCCAATTCACCGGTCACGAACGGGTTGTCAGCGGACCGCGGATCCAGCGAAGCGTCAGGGATAACGGTGATCTCGCGGGAGAGGAACACCTTGGCACACATGGAATCTTCGCGTGAGCACATGCCCGGTTCCACACCCCAGGCGCCAACTTGGTATTGGTATTCGGCGCTAATGATGTTGACTACCCCGAAAGGGGCGCCGCAAAGCTCAGTGGCAAGGCGCACGAGGTTCTGGAGGGCACTCATCACGGCGGCGTTGGGAAGCAGGGTGGAATCTTCTCCGGGGTCCAGGCCGTACTCCCGCAACTCCAGATCCCGGCTAACGTCGTCGGTGAAGGCGAGGTGGCCTTTTGCACCTTTCATCAAGAATTTCCCCCAGGCTTCTTTAGGATTCCCTGCCGATCCTACCCGGAGGTTGGCCGGGTTGGATTGTCACAAGGTTTGCGTTTGCGCCGGCCCTTATCTGCGGCAATTGCTGTCAGTACACTGGAACGCATGACCGAGCAGGAACCGGCTGGGGTTACTGAAGTTATCGACCTCTCCCTGCGCACTCCGGCACAGCGATCCCGGACCTTCATGGGGATCCTGGTGAACACCGCCCTGGCAAATATCACCACAAGTTATCTCTGGTTCGCCCTGACATTCTGGGTTTATCTCGAAACCCGCAACGTGATTGCGACGGGGGTCGTCGGGGGTGCCTACATGCTGCTGATTGCACTCTCCAGCATCAGCTTCGGCACGTTCGTGGACAGGTATCGGAAGCTTGCCGTGATGCGCTTCGCTGCCGGGTTCACCCTGGTGATGTTCGTGCTGTCAGGAGTGCTGTTTCTCCTCACCCCTACAAGTCTTCTGCTGGACTTGGCACAGCCATGGTTCTGGATTTTCACCCTGATCATCCTCGTGGGTGCCGTCGTTGAGAACTTGCGCAACATTGCCCTCTCCACCACCGTCACCATCCTCATTGAGCCTGATCGCCGGGCCAATGCAAATGGAATGGTGGGGATGGTGCAGGGTCTCATGTTCATTGTCACCTCCGTCCTCTCCGGACTGTCGGTGGGCCTGTTGGGCATGGGCTGGACCATTGTGGCCTCCCTGGTTTTTACCGCGCTGGCGTTCGCGCACCTGCTCACCTTGCGAATGCCCGAAGAGGTGCAAGCGGCAGCCACTGACGCACATGGCGGTTTCGACTTCCGCGGCTCGCTTGCCGCTGTGCTGGCTATCTCCGGGTTGTTCGCACTGATCGTGTTCTCCACGTTCAACAACTTCGTGGGCGGTGTGTACATGGCGTTGATGGATCCGTACGGATTGGAAATGTTCTCCGTTGAGATGTGGGGAACGTTCTTCGCCGTGGGTTCCACCGGCTTCCTCGTGGGTGGCGCGCTGGTAGGAAAGTTTGGGCTCGGCTCCAACCCCTTGCGAACCATGCTGATCGTTGTCGCCGTCATGGGATTCCTTGGTGCAGTGTTCACCCTGCGTGAATGGGCATGGCTGTACGTGGCTGGCATCTGGCTGTATTTGACCTTGGTTCCCATCGTGGAAGCGGCCGAGCAGACGGTTATCCAGCAGGTGGTTCCCCTGAACCGGCAAGGCAGGGTATTCGGATTCGCCATGGCGTTCGAGTCCGCCGCAGCGCCCATCACCGCTTTCCTCATCGCCCCGCTTGCCCAGTTCTGGATCATTCCGTACGCCCGCTCCGCAGAGGGCGCCGCCCAACTTGAACCACTATTGGGTCAGGGCACGTCCCGCGGGATCGCCCTCGTGTTCCTGATTGCCGGATTCATTCTCATTGCGGCGGCACTGATCGCATTCCTGACGCCCGTTTATCGGAGGGTCTCGGCGTCCTATATGGAGAAGGCAGCGGCCGGGGGAGCTGGCACAACTCCTTCCGGGTGAGTGAGGTGGTCATCTGTCGGCAAACCCGGGGACCGCATCCCAGTCGATGTGATGGCCGTACAGCCAGTCGAAGTTGTCCGCCGCCTTCCGGGCAAGTCCCCGGAAGATGGCACGCATGGCCAGGTCCTGGAGTACGCGGGTGAACTGGTTCCTGACCTTGGGTTGGGAATTCCGGCGGCCCCAGGCAACCACCGTCTCCGCACGGGGGCGGCGCTCCGCCTCGTAGTCCGCAAACCGGGCAGTGAGGCTGGCTTCTTTGTCGTCGCCAGTGGCCCCCCGAAGGGCGCGGCCCAGCGTGACGGCGTCCTCGATCGCCATCGATGCGCCCTGCCCGGAGGAAGGGGACGCAGCATGGGCGGCATCGCCCACCAGGACCATCCTGCCGCGGTACCAGCGGGGGACGCTGGGAAAATCGAACGTGGAATACGGCTTGATGATGTCTTCCGTGGCACGAATCAGGGCCGCCATCGGCGTCCGGTCTGCCTTTACCAAGCTTGTTAACCAAGCTCTGAGATCCTCCTGGCCGAGCAAAGACGGATCAGCACTGGAGCGCTGCAAGGGATTTGCGAACCACCAGACCCTGCCGTCGGGGCTGGGCATGAAGCAGTAGAAGCAGCGCTTGCCGAACACCATCTTCATGCGCCCCGGGGACACGCCCAGGTCCTCCTCCTTGAGCGCCAAAGTGGCGGTGTCGGCAGGAATGATGCCGCCCGTGTTGAGCAGCGGGATGGTGCGCGGTGCGGGCGAAGCGGGGTCGATCAGCGGCCGCACCGCCGAGCGCAGCCCGTCCGCCCCAACCAGCAGGTCGCCGTTGGCGGAGGTGCCGTCGTCGAAAACGGCCGTGACACCGTCGGGCCGTTCCTCCACCGCTGCCAGACGCTTGCCGTGCTCGATCCGGATCCCACGGCGGAGTGCTTCCTCCCGCAAGAGTGTGTACAGCTCCGAGCGGGTCATGGTCCGAGCCGTGGTGCCATCCGGGAGCGTGCCGCCGAAATCGAAATCGATCAGGTGGCAACCCGTGCTGCCCAGGTACATGGACATAAGGGGAGTGCTGAAGCCCAGTTGCGCGGCGTGCTCCTTGAGTCCCAGAGTGTCCAGGGCGTCGAAACCGTTGACGGCGAGGGTGAGGAAGGCGCCTACTCCGTCAGAAGGTCCATTGTGCGCTTCAAAAACGGTGGCGGAGTGGCCGGCTTTCTGGAGTGAGAGGGCCGTTGAAAGGCCGGCTACGCCCGATCCGATGACAAGACAGTTCAGCACGGGAGCTCCTTCTTTGGATTTATTTCGTTCGGTTAAAAGAAATATAATGGGCTAGCCCTGCCCGGTCAATCGTTTCGGACAAGCGAAAGACTTTGCTAGCCTCGGAGCATGACGAATCAGGGGCAACGCGAAGCTCTGCTGGAAGCTGTTTATGAGTCGGGCCGGGAGCTGTCCACTGCCGCGATCATGTTCCACACCGCGCTGTCTGAACTGCGTGGCCTTTCGGCGACGGAGGGCAAGGCCATCGATATCCTGCTGCGCCACGGACCTATGACGGCGGGTGAGTTCGGGGAACATTCAGGCCTGGCGCCCGCATCGGTCACCGGACTCATGCAGCGCCTCGAAAGCAAAGGCGTGGCCCGGCGGGTCAAGCATGGCGAGGACAAGCGGAAGGTCCTGATCGAGCTCGTAAGTGACCAGGTTGCTGCCGCGTCGCCCTATTTCACCGATTTCATGGCCGGGATGGCCGCGCTACTGGAAGGCTACAGCGACGACGAACTCCGGATCATCGCCGACTATTCAAGCAAGGCTGCCCGCGTCCAGCAGGAGGCGGCCGTTCGGCTGAGCCAGGGAGCTGGTTGAGGCGGTCCGTTACCCCCGCCAAGGCGTCAGCCGCGGCCACCACCCCGGAACGTTGCGCCGGTACTCGAGGTACTGCTCACCGTACGTGTCAGTGAGGGTCGGTTCCTCGTAACCCTTCACGAAAGTGACGACGGCGATGAGGGCTATCGCAGCATAGATCACGAGCCACCAACTGCCGAAGAGCAGCGCCTGGCCGAGGATGATTGTGAGCACCGCAAGGTACATGGGATTGCGCACGAATCGATAAACCCCGGTGACAACCAGCGTCCGGGTGGGCGCAACCGGCGCGGGCGTTCCCTGGTGAAGGGCGAACAGCGCGAAGGCGTGAAGCAGGAAGGCTACCCCCAGGGTGATCGCGATCCAGGCGACCGGCACCACCAGCCACGTGCCGCCGTCCCAGTCGTAAAGCCGCCATCCAGAGATGAGCCAGGGGATCAGACCCGCCACGATGCCAGGCGCGAGGAACAGGAAGACGATGGTCCCGATCCATGCGCGCGCTGACTGAGTCATGTCAGTCAGGTTAGTCCTCGGCTTGAGGGCTGACGTAGCTCACGCCGCCAGCCCGGCCCCCGCCAACGCCGGAACAGCATCGACCCGAACAGGCAACTCGTGGAGCATCGCGTAGCCCTGCAGTTGTTCAAGCGCATCCGGTTCGATCAAGGCACCAGTAAGGTCCATCTCGACGTCCCTGCCGTCGGCCAGGCTGTTGGTGCGTTGAACGATTGGATACAGCGCGTGGAGATTGGAGGTGGTCACATGACCTGTTGCTGCGATCTGGATCTGTGCTCCGTCAAGGTCGACTCGAACAACTACAGAGAGCTTCTCGCTGGTCAATATGCTGCCTTTCATCCGTTCGCTGCCACGCTGCAGCCACCCCAGCGTAGGCAGCAAATGTGATCTGCGCAACATTACGGTCCGTCGGCGCGGCACCATGAGAGCCCGCCGGGAATGCGCTATGCCATGAACGCCAGGTCTTCCGCCGCCACTGGAAATTGCAGCGCTTCCCCCCTGGACAACCGCAAAGCTTCGCCTACTGCGCTCGCCGCCATCCGCTCCAGCTCGTTACCCAGCGACCCCGCCAGATGGGGTGTCAGCAACACGTTGGGATGCGTGTAGAACCGGGAATCGGAAGGCAGCACCCATGGCGTCGTCACGTCCAGCACAGCATATAGATCGCCGCGCTCCAGCCGGGCCAAGAGGGCGTCCTGGTCCACCAACTCGCCGCGCGAGGTGTTGATAAAAGTAGCCCCTGGACGCATCCGATCGATGCGACCGGCGTCGATGAGGTTCTTTGTGGACGGTAACGACGGCGCGTGGAGGCTGACGATGTCGCAGTCCGCCACCAGTTCGTCCAGGCTTACAAGCTCGACGCCGAGAGCGCCCGCCTCAGCGGCCGACAGGTACGGGTCGGCCACCACGATGTCCAGCTCGTAAGCGGTAAGCAGCCGGATGACGTGACGGCCGATCTTTGACGCCCCGATAATTCCGACGCGCTTGCGGTAGTTGCCCATGTCGGGGAAGAGCTGTTCAGGGAGGACCTCCATCCGGGTGCTGTGCAGGGCGCGGGCTATCTGCAGGACCCGTTTGTTGGCCAGGACGATCATGGCCACGGTGTATTCGGCCACGGGAATGGCGTTGGCGTCCGCGGCGGAACTCACCAACAAGCCCCGCTCCCAGCACGGGCCACTGATGTGGTGCTTGACGCTTCCGGCGGCGTGCAGGACGTAACGCAACCGTGGGGCAGCGTCCAGCACGTCGTCGTCGATCATTGGACAACCCCAACCAGTGATGAGGATGTCCGCTTCAGCCAGGAGTGCCCGGCCGGATACTGAACCAAAGTCCTCGATCGGATCCCGGCTGAGCAGGTTCAAAGCAGGCTCCAGCGGATCCAGGCTTCGGGACGGGAACACCGCCCGGGCAGTGTGAACAGGCATGGCCAAGGCAACGTTCAGGCTCATTTAACGCTCCCTGCCGTGAGACCGGATTTCCAGAAGCGCTGGAGCATGATGAACGCGAGCAGCAACGGAATGATGGACAAAAGTGATCCTGTGATGACCATCGGCGTGAACTCGGGCTGGGGGAGTGAGTATCCCTGCCAGATCGAAATTCCGACGCTGACAGGCAGCAGCTGCTGGTCCTGGAGCATCACCAGCGGGAGCATGAAGTTGTTCCACACGCCAACAAACTGGAACAACGCGATGGTGATGTAACCCGGCATCATCATGGGCAACCCCAGGGAAAAGAAGGAGCGGATCGGTCCGGCTCCGTCCACGCGCGCTGCCTCCAACGTTTCGCCCGGAACGTACGCCGCCGAATACACGCGGGCCAAGTACACGCCGAACGGGTTGCAGAGCACGGGGATGAGGATGGCCCAGATGGTGTTGGTGATGCCAAATACGGAGGCCAGCAGATACATCGGAAGGACTGTGGCTGTGTTGGGAATCAGCACGCCCACAAGGACCAGGCCGAAGAATGAGTCCTTGCCGCGGAACTGGAATTTATCGAAGGCGTAGCCAGCCATGACAGAGACCAGTCCACCAAAGATGGCCCCGAACGCGGCATAGAACATGGAGTTGGCCATCCAGCGGAGGAACACGCCACCATCCTGCCCAAGAACGGCGCCAACGTTCTCCACAAAGGAAGGTTGCCCGAAAGCATAAGCACCGGTGGAATAGAGATCGGCGGCGTTCTTGGTGGAGGCAAAGAACAACCACAGGACAGGCAGCACCATGTAGGCGCAACCCAGTATCAGCAGCGCGTTCACGGTGAACGCACTTGCCAGGCCGCCGCGGGTGCCACGACTCCGGCGGCGTTTCCTCGACGGCGCAACCGGACCGGTAACCCCTGGACGGGACAACGTTGAGGTGCTCATGCTTTGTTCATCCTTGAGCTGAAGCGGGTGACGGCCCAGGACAGCACCGCTGCCATGAGCGCGATGATGATGGAGGCCGCGGCGGCCTGGTTGAGGTTGTGCCGGTTGAAGGCGGCATCGTAGGCCCACATGTTGGGAACCCAGGTGCTGGTTACGGAGGCCGTTGCTTTGGAAATGATGGACGGCTCCGTGAACAACTGCAGGGTTCCGATCACTGTAAAGAGCATGATGACGCCAAGTGCAGGCAGGATCAGCGGCAGCTTGATGCTGATGGCGGCACGGATTTCGCCTGCGCCGTCCACCCGGGCGGCTTCCAGGGTTTCCCGTGGAACCGCCTGAAGCGCGGTGAACAGCACAATGACGTTGTAGCCCGTCCACTCCCACACCGCGATGTTCACGATGGACGGCAGGATCATGTGGTTGTCCAGGAAGTCCAGGGAAATGCCGCCGGTTTCCAGGACCGAAACGATCGGGCTGACACCGGGGGTGTAGAGGTAGGCCCAGATCAATGCAGCGATGACGCCCGGCACCGCGTGGGGGAGGAAGACGAGGAGCTGGAACAGCTTCCGGGCACGCGCTGCGGCAGCATCAAGCAGCAGTGCGAACGCCAAGGCGCCGCCCACCATGCACGGGATGTACAGCAGGCAGTACATGATGAGGCGACCTATGCCGCCCACAAAACTCTCCGATTGCAGGACCTGCAGATAGTTCTCAAGTCCCACGAACGAGGTCTTGGCCTGGCCGAAGCCGAGTCCGGACTTCTGCTGGGCGAAGAAGCTGAGCACGATCGAGTAGATGACGGGTGCCACCATCGCCAGGGTAAACACCGCGAAGAACGGGGTCAGGAAGAGCGCGGCTGTGCGGCCGCCGGTTCCGGACATCGTGCGGGGTTTCCTTCGGGAGGTAGCAGGTGCCTGGTTGGCCATGATGATTCTCCTCGCTGGTGGGGCGCCCCTATGAAGAGACCGCCCCACCGTGCGGGCCTACTCCTTGACGGAGAGGCCGTTCTGCTTGAGTCCGGCTACGGTTGCGGTCTGGGCGGTATCAACGGCGTCCGCGACCTTGCCGCCGGTGGTCAACTTTCCATAGGCGTCCTTGAGAGCGGTGTTGGTGATGTCCCAATTGGGACCCCATTGCCACCCCGGGGTGATGGTGGAGTACGCGTTGTCGAAGACCTCGTAGATGTCGTTGCCGAAGTAGCTGGCATCGAATGCCTGCTGCGCAACCGGTGTCAGCCCCGGGAAGGCGAGGAAAGCCGAACCGGTGTTGCCGCGCGCTTTGATGGCGTCCGGGTTGGTTGCGAGGAACTCGATGAACTTGGCCGCAGCGGCCGGGTTCTTGCTGCTCTTGGTGATGTTGAAGCTCGAGCCGCCATAGAACGCATCTGCCGGAGTTCCCCAGTTGGGCACCTCCGCTGCGATCCACTGTCCTTTCTGGCCGCTTGCTTCGGTACGCTTCTGGATGCCGGTGGCACTCCAGTTGGCGCCCAGAACACCGACGACGGCGCCGCTCGCCAAATCTGCCGACCATTCGTCGCTGAAGGACTGTTGGACCTTGACGATCTTTTGGTCGATCAGCTTCTGCCAGAACGCGGCGACTTTTTGGGTGGGCTCATCGTTCACGCCAACCTTCCAGCTGTCGCCTTCGGTACCGAACCATTTGGCTCCGGCCTGCCACGACAAGGCGGCAGTAAGTGCGGCTTCGTTGGGGTTGAAGCTGGCCAGGTGTGCTTCCGGGGCTACTGCCTTCAGCTTCCTGCCGGCCTCTTCGAATTCGTCCCAGGTTTTGGGGACGCCGACGCCGGCCTTGTCCAGCATGTCCTTGCGGTACCACATAATCATCGGCGCGGCGTCGTAGGGGAGTGCGTACGTCTCTTCGCCGAATTGAACCAATGCTTTGGTCCCGTCCGTTAGCTTGTCCACTGTTTCGGCCTTGTTGATCAGCCCGTCCAGTGGCTGGAGCTGGCCGTTGCTCACAAACTGGGGAAGCTGCGGGTATTCGATGGTGGCAACGTCCGGGCCGTTGCCGGCGGTGATTGCTGTGGACAACTTGGCGTAGCCGCCGCTCGCTCCGTTGGGGACGGTTTCGAAGTTGACCTTGATTTTGCCCTGGCTCGCGTTAAAGGCTGCGGCCACCTTGTCCATCCCGGCCATCGACGACCAGAAAGTGATGGTCCCGGACGGGTCTTCAGTGGGCGTTGGCGTGGCTGCCGGGGTGCTGCCACAGCCGGTGATGAGGGCAGCACTTGCCATGATGCTGGCTGCTCCTAGCAGAAGCTGGCGACGCTTCATTCTGTTCTCCTTTGAAGTTCACGATGCGAAGTCGTGGTGTGCGCTGGGGGCACCTTGGACTAGGCACAATGAAAGCCACAAAAGTGAACACAGACAACGAAGTGAACAGAAGTAAACAAACGATGAGGCGGGCTCTACACCTGTGTTGAGTCCCGAACCACCAACTCGGGCGAGAGGTTCACGCGCTGCAGCGCGGACGTGCTTCCACGACGTGCGCCGATCCGGTTCAGGCACATCACCAAGGCTTGATGCCCGACGTCGTACTTCGGTGGTGCCACCGCGGTCAGGGGAACGGCCCCCAAAGCGGCGATTTCGTCGTCGTACGCAATGATCGCAAAGTCCTCCGGAATGCGAAGCTGCCGTTCCTGGCAGGCGCTGGCGAACTGGAGTGCGTCCTCATCAGTGTGGACAATCGCGGCTGTGACGTCGGTTTTTGTACACCAATCGAGGATGCCGCCCACCACCAGTCGATGGGCCTCGGGATCATTCAGAGCCCGGGACATCGAACGAACCATCGAATCCACGTCGCGATGCCCGGCACGCTGCATGGCCAGGTGGTAGCCATCGATAAGCTGCGGCGCGGTCGGGCTGTTCTCGCGAAGGCACATGGCGATCTTGCGGTGGCCAAGGCCCAGGAGATGGTTGACGGCGATTTCCGCGCCCCGCACGTGATCACTTCGCACGGCTTCGAGGCGGCCGTGGTCCAGTGCGTTGTCAATGGAACGCTCGACAACGACTACAGGCACCACAGCTTCAGCCAACAGGTCCATCGTCTCTGTGCCAGCCAAGGATTGCTCGCTCGGCGTGATCAGGATCCCGTCCACACCGTGTTCATAAAGGCGGCGGAGCTGGCGGCGTTCCTCCTCGCTTGAGTAGTTGGTCACGCCCAGCACCAACCGCACACCCGCTTCCTGGGCAGCCGCCTCGGCGCCGCGGATCACCCCCGGGAAGTAGTACGACGCCGAGGGAACGATCATGCCGATCGTCGCCAAGGGTCGCCTCCCGCCCGGTCGCCAGGACGTTGATTGCTGTGGTGTCGCACTACTTCCGGAAGCACGGCCGCCGATGGGAACAGCTCCACCATGGACCCGCTCGAGCAAGCCCTGCCCGGCAAGTAGCGCGAGGTCCCGGCGCACTGTCATGCCGGACGTTCCAAGCTTGGCCGCGAACTCGGCAGCGTTCAGGGATCCGTGAAGGGCCAATTCCCTCAGGATGAGCTGTTGACGATCCTCGGACAGCATGCAGGTTCCCGCCTTCAAGTTCACTTGTGTTCAGTTTGTTCATTATGAACTATCACGCAACATTCGGTCGGGGACGAGAGGTGCACGTTCAGTTTTGTTCAACTCGCGCCATGAGGCCGATGAGGAGCCTAAGGTTAGGGCTCACCGTGTCCGCACCCCCGCAGGAGACCCATGGCCACCGGCTTCACCATGCCAGCACCGGATTACCAGCTCAGCCCCATCACCGGATGGACGCGGGAGCACTGGGTCGCTTTCGCGGATCAGCAGCTGCTGGCGGTGCGCCCCTACTTCTCCGCGCAGAAGGCGCTGATCCGGCTGAGCGGCCGCCCGTCGTCGTCGGGTATTTTGTCCGACGGCATGGAGGGGTTCGCCCGCACCTTTATGCTGGCCGCCTTCCGGGTGGCGGGAGAGCAGGGCAACGACCCGTACGGCCATCTTGACCTGTACAGGACGGGCCTCCTTGAGGGTACGCGGCCAGATGGTCCTGAAG
Organism: Arthrobacter sp. 1088; assembly: GCF_031455315.1. NCBI lineage: Bacteria > Bacillati > Actinomycetota > Actinomycetes > Micrococcales > Micrococcaceae > Arthrobacter > Arthrobacter sp. 1088. The sequence goes on along the minus strand of NZ_JAVDSM010000005.1, from coordinate 187,582 downwards.
CGTGGCTGCCCATTTGTGACCGCTCGCAGCCGATGGTTGAAGCCGCCTCCATTGCGCTGGGCCTGCAACTGACCAAACCCTGGCTATGGGACACACTGTCCGGGGACGAGCAGGCCCAGGTGGCCGAGTGGCTGCAGGGTTCCTCGCGGAGCACCTGCGTGGACAACAACTGGGTGCTCTTCCAGGTCCTGATCGCCGAGTTCCTGGCTGGCGCCGGATTCGAGCACAACCCGGCGCAGATCGAACATGGACTGAAGCGGCTCGAAGACTGGTACGTCGGCGGCGGCTGGTACCGGGACGGGGATAACGACGGCACGGGCGATTTCTTCGACTACTACTGCGGCTGGGCCCTTCATCTGTATCCGGTGTTGTGGGCCGGGTTTGCGGCCAACCGGCACCCGGAAGCCCAAGCCAGGTCCGAAATCTACAGGGCCAGGCTCCTCAGGTTCCTGGCCGATCACGTGAGTTTTTTCGGCGGGAACGGCGCCCCGGTTTTTCAGGGCCGCTCACTGATCTACCGCTATGCCGCCGTGGCTCCCTTGTTCCTCGGGGAGGCCATCGGCGCGACACCACTCAACCCCGGACAGACCCGACGCATCGCCAGCGGCGCCGCAAAATACTTCCTCGATGGCGGCGCTTACGACGACGGACTGCCGTCGCTCGGTTGGCTCGGCGCCTTTGACCCGATGACCCAGGAATACTCCGGTCCAGCGTCGCCGTACTGGACCTCCAAGGCGTTCGTGGGACTTCTCCTCCCCGCCGACCATCCAGTGTGGACCGCCGTCGAACAGCCCTCGCCCCTTGAGGGCATTGACGCCGTTAAGCATGTAGAAGGCCCTAATTACCTGCTCCACTCCACTGCCGTGGACGGTATCGCCCGCGTGCTCAACCACGGCAGCGACAAGTACTACGCCCCCGGACCGGACGACCCCAACTACCGCCGCCTCGCATATTCGAGCCACACCGCACCGCTCTTCACCAAGGACCCCGTGGACAACCACTTCGCCGTCCTCGATGCCACCGGAACACCCAGCCGTCGCGGGAGGATTCACCGGCTCAAAGCCGGGCATCTTCAAGCCTGGCATCTCCAGGCCGCAAGCTGGCATGCGCCAGTCTGGAGCGACGAGGAGGATCCCGCCAATTCCCGCTGGCGGGTGGCAACAGCGACAACTGCTGCCAGCGGATATGAGCTCAGGGTCCACGTGGTTGAGGCGCCCAAAGTGGACGCGAACAACCCAGGGCCCGCGCCGTCCGGGCTGCGCGTCCGCGACGCCGGATATGCGCTCGCAGATACCCGGCCGCCTGAGCTGGGCGACCACGTTCTTGGAATCGGCGGACTTCACACAGGCCTATGGCCTTTGCACGGATTCTTCTACAACGGCACCTTCCGGGCCGAGGGCGTCTCGCCGTTGGGTGGGCACGCTGCGTGCGGATACCTGGAAGGCCGTTTGGCAGGCGGTCGCAGCATCTTCGCCTCACTGGTCTACCTGGGACGCGAGGCACCCGCAGCGGTTCCTGCCGACGTCGTGATTAACGACGACGGCACGCATGTAAGGGGGCACGTTACCCTGTCGACGGGGCAACAACTGGAGGTCCTTTTCGCCTTCTGAACCTGCCTTCGAAGCACGGCGGATTCTTGAGGGAATCTTGAGATGACCCGGCGTCCTTCTTGAGGGCCCCGTCCCATGGTTGAACTATCAGCCAATGGAGTTGATGGGAACTCTCAGGAAGGACCACCGAAATGCCTGACCAGATCGCAGCCACGTCCCTGAATACCGGAGCTGCCCACGTGAAGTCCGACCCCCTCGCGGGTACCGGGGAAGCTGACGGCCGTGGAGGCGAAGTCCCAGGCCAGGCCCGTGCCGTCACCAGCGTCCGCGAGCAGTTCAACCCTTTGGGTGTGGGGCTTCGGAGCATCTGGCCGCAGTCGGTGTGTGGCTTCTAGCAAGCCACTTGCGCCCCGTGGTCTTGTGCTCGTTCGAGTGGCACCATGGTGACAAGTCACAAAATAATAAGGAGGCTTGTCATCAAAGAGGAGATGAAGAAGGCCGCTGATGTGGCCGAGGAAGCCTCAAACTCACGTGCCCTGGTTGTTGTAGCGAGGGCTGGATACGCCGTCAGCGGACTCCTGCACTTACTCATCGGGGTTATTGCGTTTCAGCTCGCCTTTGGGCGCGGTGGTGAAGCCGACGTCAGTGGCGCTGTTGCCGAACTGGCCGCCCAACCGGTGGGTCCCATCCTGCTCTGGGCGTGCTTCGGCGCCTGCGCTGCCTTGGCCCTGTGGCAATTGGGCAACGCAACCCTCGGCTACCGCAGGGCATCGGACAACAAACCATCCAAGCGGCTTTCCGCTGTGGCCCAGGCAATCGTGTTTGCAGGCTTGGCGGCCACCATCCTGTCTTTCACTATGGGGCAGGGAAAAAACAGTCGGGAGTCTGCCAGCGATGTAACAGTGACGCTCATGAAGGCGCCGTTCGGGATAGTCCTGCTTGTCGCAATTGGCGCCGGCATCATGATCACCGGCGTTGTGTTCGCGGTGCGTGGCTTTATGAGGACCTTTGAAAAGGACCTCGCGCTCTCCCTTAAGGAGCCGACCCGCAAGTTCCAATCGGGTGTTGGAGTGGTGGGCTACATCGCCAAAGGCATTGCCCTGTTGCTCGTAGGCCTGCTGGTGGTCATTGCCGCGGTCCGTGTTCAGCCAGAACAATCCACAGGACTTGATGGAAGCCTGCGGGCTTTGAGGGAGCAACCGTATGGTCCGTACCTTCTGGCCGCCGTTGCCGTGGGCCTGATCGCCTACGGAATATTCCTCATGGTGAAGGCCAAAACGCTGCGGACCTAGCCCTTTGCGTGCGTTTAGAGTCCAATGTGCCTGGGTACAGCCAACGGTAGCCTCGCAAGCCGGGAATCAGACATCTGAGAAAGGCCAGAACCATGACTCAAGCCGACCCAAACCACAGTGGACAGCAAGGAAGCGGGGATCATCGCCTCACCTCTGCCCCGAAGGATCCCCGCAGCGGATATCACTCCGACGAATTTCCCCAACAGGAGCAAGAACAGCCCGGCCTGACCAAGCCCTTGAACCCCCAGCCCGATCATGGCGAGTCCAGCTATGTGGGGCACGGCCGCCTGCAGGGCAAGAAAGCCCTGATCACCGGCGGTGATTCAGGCATTGGAGCCGCAGTAGCGATCGCGTATGCCCGAGAAGGTGCGGATGTGGCCATCAGCTATCTTCCGGAGGAGGAGGAAGACGCGAAGTCGACGGCGGAATGGATCCGTGAGTGCGGGGCGCAGGCGCTGTTGCTGCCCGGCGACGCGCGCGACGAAAAGTTTGCTTCTGAGATTGTGGAGCGAACAGTGCAGGAGCTCGGCGGCCTCAACGTTGTGGTCCTGAACGCCGCGTACCAAAAGAACCGCGAGGGTTTGGAGACGATTCCTACCGAGGAATTCGATCGGGTCTTCAAAACCAACCTGTACTCCTTGATCTGGACAGCACAGGCTGCGATTCCGCACCTGCGCCCGGGGGCGTCGATCATCGTCACGGCGTCTATCCAGGCTTTTAATCCTTCCGCCCAGCTGGTGGACTACGCCATGACCAAGGCCGCCCAGGTGGCATTCACCAAAGCCATGGCAGAGGAACTCGGGCCTAAGGGAATCCGTGTCAACGCTGTGGCCCCGGGCCCTATTTGGACGCCGTTGATCCCCGCCACCGAGTGGCCGGACAAGCTTCCCACCTTCGGCCAGGACACGCCGCTGGGCCGTGCCGGACAACCTGCTGAGCTGGCACCGGCCTATGTGCTCCTCGCATCCGACGAAGGATCCTACATCTCAGGCGCTGTGCTTCCGGTGACAGGCGGCAAGGGTCTCTGACCCAGGATTGGAAAGGTTATGCCCGCATGATTGCTGTGCTGGTAATCGATATGCAGAACGCCTTTTTTGAGGAACCGGCCCTGAAACGGCGTCAGGAAGAAGTTGTTGCTGCGTGCAACTCATTGACCAGTGCAGCGCGCGCTGCAGGGGCAAACGTGCTCCTGGTTGCTACCCAGCACGAGCGGGACAAGTCCACGTGGAGCCTGAACATGCTGGACGATGACCAAGGCTTCATCTTCAGGGGAAGCGAGCAGGCCAACTTCGTTCCAGGCCTGGTGACGGCCGACTTCCCGCAGATGGTCAAAACCCGCGACAGCGCGTTCTTCGGTACGGACTTGGGGATGCGCCTCAGGAACTGGGGTGTCGAAACTGTGGTTCTGGCCGGCGTCTCGGCCCACAACTGCATTGCCCAGACTGGTGCTGACGCTTTCGCCCATAACATTCGGGTGATCTATGCGGCCGAAGCCGTGGCAACAGAGAACCCGGAGGCTGCCGAAGCAGTCCTCCGGGTTCTTACCCGTGAATATCGTCAGAGGGTCTTGCCGCTTGACGAGGTGCTGAAACTCTTGAAGGCGCCCTAAGGGTGGCCCGAGCCGGAAGCTTCGTCATCCGGCTCGGACGAGAACGGCCTGTCCTCGGGCGTGTCCTCCGTATTGTGCTCGTCGAGCTCCGCATCCGCAGACGGGACCGTTTTCTCGGCGTAGTCACCTGCGGTGTAGTCCCCGCCCGCGTCCTCTTTCAGGGCTTCAGGCGATGCTCCGGCAGCGCCGTAATCACCTTCTGCGTATTGACCCTCAAGGTCGTCCTGGTTGGTGTTGGGCGTGGTTTCGTCAGCCATGGTGGGCCCGGCGTCCTCCTGTGGCCAGGCCGTAGATCAGCAGAACGATGATGGATCCGCCGATGGCCAGGAGCCACGTTCGAATGGCGAAGAATTCTGTCAGGCCCTCGCCGAAGATCAGCCCGCCGATCCAGCCGCCCAACAGGGCGCCGACGACGCCGAGCAGCAAGGTGACCAACCAGCCGCCTCCCTGGCGTCCCGGAAGAATAAGCTTTGCGATAGCCCCAGCCAAAAGGCCGAGCAAAAGAAAACCAAAGAAACCCATTTTTGCTCCTACTTTCTTGTTGATGGAAATTCCATGAACTCGGTGAAGCGGTTCCGTTCATCGGTTGTCAGTTCCAGCGGCTAAGCGCTGTAACAGGGCCACAAGAGGCCCAGTGGAATATGGGGCGGGACATTATTTTGCAAACGTCGATGAATTATTAAATGCAGCCAAAAGCACTCCTGTCCAAGGGGCCGGACCGTAGTACTACAACAGCAACGCTAGCTGGTCCCGGGAACAACAGCAAGTAACCTTGCTATTTTTGCCGGTCAGGGCCCTTGCCCCTCGGACGGGGTCGTGTGGCCGTGAAATCCGGCTACTTATCGCCGAAGGCGTCCTTCGCGGCGTCCTTGACCTTCTCGCCAGCCTGCTTCACATTGGCCGACGCCTGGTCGCCCATGCCCTCGGCCTGGAGGTCCCGGTCGCCAGTTGCTTCGCCGGTCTTTTCCTTGACCTTGCCCGTTGCTTCTTCCGTGGCATTCTTGATCTTGTCATCCAGTCCCATGGTTTTCACTCCTCGGGTTGCCATGTGGTTGTAGCCTGCGGGATTTCCGCTGGTTGGCATTAAAGTTTAGTCCTCTTTCTCAATTCAGCAAATGTCCATTAACCGTCCGCCCTTGAAAGCACACGTGACAGTGGGTGAAGGCCGGACTAGTGTCGTAGGAATAGCACCTCGAAAGGAGTGGGTCCTGTGAAAGGGAAAGCATTGTTCGCCGCCGGCATCGCTGTTGGCTATGTGTGGGGGTCCAAGTCTTGGCCGGAGGTGTATCGGCGCGTTCGCGGAGGCGCCCAAAAGGTCTGGAAGAATCCGGAGGTTCAAGAGAACGTCCATCACGCCACCGAAACCGTCCAGGAATCAGTCCCGGACATCCTGGACAATCTGTACGCCGCGGGCAAGAAGCTCCTGGAGAAGGCGGAGACCATGTTTCCGGGCATCCTGGAGACAAAGTCCGGGCACCAGGGCAACTCCAGCACGGGTTCTTCTGCTTCTGCTTCCGCTCCGGCTTCCACCTCAACGCCGCCGGTCAGGTCGGACGTAGTATCCGATCCTGCACTCGACGATCAGACAGGAAGCGATTGGACGGACGAAGGCGGTGCAGCGCCGGAAGGGCCCGCTACCAACACGCCCGCCAAGCCCTGACCCATTACGGGCACGCGCGCCGTCGAGCGCTATTTCGCGCGCTCGACGGCCGACAGGATGGCTTCGCCCAGTTCACGTGGCTTGGTGAACTGTGGCCAGTGTCCGGTGGGTAGGTCGATGAAGTCAACGTCCCGGATCCGCGCGAGTTCCTCGGTGAACGGGTGCCCGGCATCCATCCACTCCTGAAGCAGTGATGATGGGAACTGGCAGGCGATGATGGTGGCCGGGACGTCATAGCGCCGGACATCGTGAAGGTGTTGTTGGTCGAAGGCAACGCCCTTCGGTTCGGGGATGGCCCGTGCACGGAAACCTTCCTTGAGGTCGTCAGTCAGGTCGATGAGATCCGCATCTTCAAAACCTTCCCAGGGCGGGAGGGGGATTTCGTCGCCGTCGTCGGGCAGTTCGTCGTTGATCACGCCGCCCTCACCCAGCGGTCCGCTGTCCACATAGATGGCCCGATCCACGCGATCCGGACGGGCGTCGACAACGCCGTGGATGATTGCGCCCCCGCCGGAATGGCCCACCAGGACCACATCGCCGCCGAGGGAATCCACCTTGTCCACCACGGCGTCGATATGTGTGCGAAGGCCAATCCCGGCGCGTGGCGCGTCAACGGACTCCAGACCGGGAAGTGTGATGGGGTGAACCGAGTGCCCGGCTGCGACAAGGGGCGGCGTCACCTCCGCCCATGATGACGCGTCCAACCAGAAACCAGGTACCAGGATGATGTCCATGCGGGTACCCTACGGGAGTCCATGCAGGGGATGCACGCATTTCTTGATGGATGATTTGGCAGGCCGCCTCGTCATGTGCGCGCCGATCCAGCAGAAATTACGCTTCCCCCATCAGCTTCCCAAGGCAACGTGCCATTGCCTTGGCTCGTGAGTCCGCCGTGCGGGCCTTGAGCAACTGCAGGATGATGAGGTAACGCTGCGTCTTCCCGAGGCTTTCGAATGCTTCGCGGGCTGCTGGGTTGCTGGCCAAGGCGGCCTCGAGGTCTTCCGGAACCTCCGCGTTGGCCTGGGAAACGTAGGCAGCTTCCCAGCGGCCATCAGCCTTTGCGGCGTCGATTTCAGCCAATCCCGCAGGATGCATGCGACCGGATTCGATCAACGCCTCCGCCTTGCCGACGTTCACTTGTGACCATGAGCTTCGCGGCCGGCGCCGGGAGTATCGCTGCAGGAAAGTCGAGTCGTCATTGCCTTGGCGCTGCCCGTCGATCCAGCCGAAACACAGGGCGCCGTCCAGGGCCTCCCCAATGCTGAGTAGTTGGGCACCGGCGTTCTTCTTGCCGATCACGAGCCAGGCTTCGGCCCTTTTTTCGTAGTTCGCGGCGAGCCATGACTCCCATTCGGAACCGTTGGCAAACCTGAGCAACTGGAGGTCGTTCTTTTCCGGCACGTACTTCCTTCCCTGCTTTGGGGCTCAAAACAACCACTATGGCCGGATGAATGCGTTTGGGAAAGGGGGTTGACGACTTGCGCTTCAAGGGCAATAGTTATCGTATACGATTTCGTACTTGATGGATGTTCGATCAGATATTTACAAGAGGAGGCGCCGTGACACTGGAGTTTCGGACCGGGGAAGTCAGCCAGGACATGCTGGCCCGTACGCGCAAAGTCATTGCCGTCCACATCAACTACCCCAGCCGTGCAGCGCAGCGCGGGCGTACTCCCGGGCAGCCGTCGTACTTCCTGAAGCCGTCCACGTCCCTGGCGCTCGGCTCCGCTGATGCTCCCGGCACTGTTGAACGTCCGGTCGGCTGTGAACTGCTGGGCTACGAGGGCGAGATTGCGTTGGTCATCGGCAAGTCTGCACGCCGCGTTGGCCTCGAGGACGCCTGGAGCCACGTCGAGTGGGTGACCGCTTCCAACGATCTGGGTGTCTACGACCTCCGTTATGCGGACAAGGGCTCCAACGTCCGGTCAAAGGGAGGCGACGGGTTCACGCCCGTGGGTCCCGCGCTGATCCCCGCCGACGCGGTCGATCCCGCGGCCCTGCGGATCCGCACCTGGCACAACGGCGACCTCGTCCAGGACGACACCACCGAAGACCTGCTCTTCCCGTTCACCCAACTCGTCGCGGACCTCTCCCAGCTGCTCACGCTCGAAGAGGGCGACATCATCCTCACCGGAACCCCGGCCGGCGCGTCGGTTGCCAAGCCTGGTGACGTCGTCGAGGTTGAGGTCAGTGGCGGTAGCTTCAGCAGCGGCCGCCTGACCACCAAAGTAACGGAAGGCACGACGCCGTTCGCGGACTTTGGTGCCAAGCCCAAGACTGATGACACCCAGCGGGAAGAGGCATACGGATCCCGTGAAGCTGCGGGGCTCCCTGCTGACGTCTCCGTCCTGACGCCCGAGCTGAAGGCGAAGCTGGAAAGCGTCGCAACGGCCACGCTTTCTTCGCAGCTCCGCAAGCGCGGACTGAACAACGTAAGCATCGACGGCCTGCAGGCCACCCGCCCGGACCGCAAAGTAGTGGGCCTCGCCCGGACCCTGCGTTATGTGCCCAACCGTGAGGATCTGTTCAAGACCCACGGCGGCGGATTCAATGCACAGAAACGCGCGATTGATTCCGTGAATGAAGGCGAAATCCTCGTGATGGAGGCCCGCGGGGAGAAGGGCACCGGCACCGTTGGCGACATCCTCGCGCTGCGTGCCCAGGTGCGTGGAGCCGCTGCGATCATCACCGACGGTGGGGTCCGCGACTACTCAGCAGTGGCCGAGCTGGAGATGCCAACGTATTTCGCGAATCCGCATCCGGCAGTCCTGGGTCGCCGGCACATTCCCTGGGATACGGACATCACCATTGCCTGCGGCGGAGCCACGGTGCAGCCCGGCGACATCATCGTTGCCGATTCGGACGGCATCCTGGTGATCCCGCCAGGCATCGCCGAGGAACTGGTGGATGACTGCATCGAGCAGGAAAAGGAAGAGGCATTCATCTTCCAGATGGTCAAGGAAGGGAACAGCGTGGATGGACTTTACCCGATGAACAAGGAATGGCAGGCACGCTACGAGAAATGGGTTGCAGCGCAGTGGCAGGGCCGGCAAGTCCCGGAAGGAGCCCAAGGTGACTGAAACCGCCGTCGAAAGCGCCGCTGCCCAAAGCAAGTCGCAACAGGCGTATGACGCTGTCAAGGCCAGGATCGTGGAAGGCGTCTACACGCCGGGTTACCGGCTGGTGCTCGCGAAGATTGCCGAGGATCTGGGCTTCAGTGTGGTCCCCGTGCGGGAAGCGATCCGCCGTTTGGAAGCCGAAGGCCTGGTGAAGTTCGAGCGGAACGTTGGCGCCACCGTCTCCGGAATTGATCCCACCGAGTACCTGTACACCATGCAGACCCTAAGCATCGTGGAGGGTGCGGCCACCGCGTTGTCCGCACCGTTGATTGATTCCGTTGCGATCGCACGGGCCCGCGCCGTGAACGAGGAAATGCGGGAATGCCTTGAGCACTTCGATCCGGTTCGTTTCACTGCTTTGAACCAGGACTTCCACAGTGTCTTGTTTGAGCACTGCCCCAATCCGCACATCCTGGACCTGGTACATCGTGGATGGAACCGGCTGGCCTCCCTGAGGTCCTCCACGTTTCGCTTCGTTCCCGGCCGCGCCCAGGAATCGGTGCGCGAACACGAGGCGCTGCTCCAGCTCATCGAAACAGGAGCGGACGCAGACACGATCGAAAAAGCAGCCCGACGACACCGCGCCGCCACCCTCGACGCATACCTGGCCACCACCAACTAAAAGCAACCCGGGGTCACTTACGGCCCATAAACGCACCGCACATGGGCCATAAGTGACCCCGCGTTGGATGAAAGAGGAAGACAACGATGACGACCCCTGTAGAAACAACAGCAAAGCATTACGTTCCCGAGAACCTGCCCACGCACATCCAGCACTTCATCAACGGTGAGTTCGTTGACTCGGTGTCGGGCAAGACCTTCGATGTCCTGGACCCGGTGTCCAACCAGAACTACGCCACGGCCGCGGCTGGTCAGAAGGAAGACATCGACCTTGCCGTCGCCGCCGCGCGCGAAGCGTTCGTCAACGGTCCGTGGCCGAGGATGAAGCCGCGCGAACGTGCCCGTGTGCTGAACAGGATCGCCGACGCCGTGGAAGCCCAGGAAGAGCGCCTCGCGGAGCTGGAGACGTTTGATACGGGCCTGCCGATCACGCAGGCGAAGGGCCAGGCGTTGCGTTCAGCCGAGAACTTCCGCTTCTTCGCGGACCTGATCGTGGCACAGTTCGACGACGCCATGAAGGTCCCCGGCTCACAGATCAACTACGTGAACCGCAAGCCGATCGGCGTCGCGGGCTTGATCACGCCGTGGAACACTCCTTTCATGCTCGAGTCCTGGAAACTCGCCCCGGCCCTGGCCACCGGCAACACCGTCGTGTTGAAGCCTGCCGAGTTCACGCCTTTGTCCGCGTCTCTGTGGGCAACCATTTTCAAGGACGCGGGCCTGCCCGATGGCGTGTTCAACCTGGTCAACGGCCTGGGCGAGGAAGCCGGTGACGCCCTGGTGAAGCACCCTGACGTGCCGCTGATCTCCTTCACTGGCGAGACCACCACGGGGCAGACGATCTTCCGCAACGCCGCGGCAAACCTCAAGGGCCTGTCCATGGAGCTCGGCGGGAAGTCCCCGTGCGTCGTTTTCGCGGACGCCGACCTGGACGCTGCCATTGACTCGGCCCTGTTCGGTGTGTTCTCCCTCAACGGCGAACGCTGCACGGCCGGCTCGCGCATCCTCGTCGAGCGGGCCATCTACGACGAATTCTGCGAAAAGTACGCCGCCCGGGCCAAGAACATCGTGGTGGGTGACCCGCACGATCCCAAGACCCAGGTCGGTGCGCTGGTCCACCCGGAGCACTACGAAAAGGTGGCGTCGTACGTGGAGATCGGCAAGTCCGAAGGTCGGCTCCTCGCTGGCGGGGGCCGACCCGACCACCTGCCCGAAGGCAACTACATCGCACCCACGGTGTTTGCCGACGTCGCGCCTGATGCGCGGATCTTCCAGGAGGAAATCTTCGGTCCCGTCGTGGCCATCACGCCGTTCGAGAACGACGACGAAGCCCTCGCCTTGGCGAACAACACGAAGTACGGCCTGGCGGCCTACATCTGGACGCAGAACCTGACCCGGGCCCACAACTTCTCCCAGAACGTGGAAGCCGGCATGGTGTGGCTGAACAGCCACAACGTCCGCGACCTCCGCACCCCGTTCGGTGGCGTCAAAGCTTCCGGCCTGGGCCACGAGGGCGGCTACCGTTCCATCGATTTCTACACCGACCAGCAGGCTGTGCACATCACGCTCGGCTCCGTTCATACGCCCAAGTTCGGCGCCTAGTACCCAACTAGGTCGCAATAGTGCGCGTTTTGAACCCCCAAAACGGCATCTACTGCGACTCAGTTGGGTCCCCACAAGAACCCTTTCAACGAAGAGAGACCACCATGAGCAACCCCTTCACCGGCCCCATCCCCACACCCACGGTCCCGGCTCCGGACATCGTCCGCTGCGCCTACCTTGAACTCGTGGTCACGGACCTCGCCAAGTCCCGCGCGTTCTACGTCGACCTGCTCGGCCTGCACGTCACCGAGGAAGACGAGAACACCATCTACCTGCGCTCCTTCGAGGAGTTCATCCACCACAACCTGGTCCTCCGCAAGGGCCCGGTCGCCGCAGCAGCCGCCTTCGCTTACCGGGTGAAGTCCCCGGCCGAGGTTGACGCCGCTGAAGCGTATTACCGCGAACTCGGTTGCCGGGTTGAGCGCCGCAAGGAGGGCTTCACCAAGGGCGTGGGCGATTCCGTCCGCGTGGAGGACCCGCTGGGCTTCCCGTACGAGTTCTTCTACGACGTTGAGCACGTGGAGCGCCTCACCCAGCGCTATGACCTCTACTCCGCCGGCGAGCTGGTCCGCCTGGACCACTTCAACCAGGTGACCCCGGACGTCCCGCGCGGCCGCAAGTACCTGGAAGACCTCGGCTTCCGTGTCTCGGAAGACATCAAGGACTCCGACGGCGTCACTTACGCCGCGTGGATGCACCGGAAGCAGACCGTGCACGACACTGCGTTGACGGGCGGCAACGGACCCCGCCTGCACCACATCGCCTTCTCCACGCACGAGAAGCACAACATCATCCAGATCTGCGACAAGATGGGCGCCCTGCGCATCTCCGACCGCATCGAACGTGGACCCGGACGCCACGGCGTGTCCAACGCGTTCTACCTCTACATCCTGGACCCGGACGGCCACCGCGTGGAGATCTACACCCAGGACTACTACACCGGCGATCCGGACAACCCCACCGTCACCTGGGACGTCCACGACAACCAGCGCCGCGACTGGTGGGGCAACCCCGTCGTCCCGTCCTGGTACACCGAAGCCTCCCTGGTCCTGGACCTGGACGGCAACCCCCAGCCCGTCATCGAACGCGAAGAGAAATCCGAAATGGCCGTCACGGTGGGCGCCGACGGATTCTCCTACACCCGGCCGGAAGGCGCCGCGGGTGAGGCCGCTGAAGGCTTCAAGTTGGGGGCGCAGGTCTAAACCATGATGGACGCGAAGACGATCGAAGCAATTGCCGACGAACTGCTCGAAGCCGGCCGGAACCGCAAGCCGGTTCCGCGCCTCACCGCCCGCTACCCTGACATGACGGTGGAGGATTCCTACGCCGTGCAGCAGCTGTGGCGTCGACGGAACGAGGAAGCCGGTCGCACGTTGGTGGGGCGGAAGATCGGCCTCACGTCCAAAGCCATGCAGGCAGCCACGGGCATCACCGAACCGGATTACGGGGCGATCTTCGATGACATGGTGCTGGAAACCGGGTGCTCCGTGCAATGGGACCAGTACACGCACCCCCGCGTGGAGGTGGAGCTCGCCTTCGTGCTGAAGGACGGGCTCAAAGGCCCGGGCTGCACGATTTTCGATGTCCTCAATGCCACCGACTACGTGGTTCCGGCCCTCGAAATCCTGGACTCCAGGATCGAAATGGAGGGCCGGACCATCGTGGACACCATCTCGGACAATGCAGCGATGGGGGCCATGGTGATAGGTGGCCGACCAGTGCGTCCCGACGCCGTCGATCTCCGCTGGGTCTCTGCGATTCTCTACAAAAACCAGACCGTGGAAGAGACCGGAGTAGCCGCCGGAGTGCTGGATCATCCCGCCAACGGGGTGCACTGGCTGGCCAACAAAATCGCCGCGCACGGGGACTCAATGAAGGCCGGAGATATTATTCTTGCGGGCTCGTTTACCCGGCCCTTGTGGGTGTACAAAGGTGATACCGTGCACGCGGACTACGGACCGTTGGGAGTCGTGACATGCAATTTCGACTGAGCCCCACCTTCTATTCGGCCCTCTCAGAGGCTGACCGTCCGTTGGCTGGCATGTGGGTTTGTTCCGGTAGCCCGTTGGTGGCTGAGGTGTGTGCGGGATCCGGGCTGGACTGGCTGTTGATCGATGCCGAGCACAGCCCCAATGGCCTCGAATCGATCCTTGCGCAACTCCATGCCGTGAGTGGCTACCCCGTGCAGGCCATGGTCCGGCCGCCGGTCAACGACACGGTGGTGATCAAGCAATACCTTGACCTCGGAGTGCAGAATCTCCTGATTCCCATGGTGAATTCTGCGTTCGAGGCCGCTTCCGCAGTGGCAGCCGTCCGCTATCCGCCGCTGGGCGTACGTGGTGTGGGTTCCGCCTTGGCCAGGGCGTCACGCTGGAACCGCGTTCCTGATTACCTTGCTGCTGCTTCAGAATCGATCAGCCTCACAGTGCAAATCGAATCCGAGGCAGCGGCTTCGGCAGTGGAGGAAATCCTGGCTGTCGACGGCGTGGACGGCATCTTCCTTGGCCCCTCGGACCTCGCGGCCTCCATGGGTTTGCTGGGACAGCAGGAAAATCCCTTGGTGAGGGCCGTCGTCGAGCATTGCCTTGAAGCCGCCAAAGCGGCCGGCAAACCAGCCGGCGTCAATGCCTTCAATGAGTCCACCGCCCGCGCCTATCTCGACGCCGGTGCCTCCTTTGTGCTGGTGGGCGCCGATGTTGCTGTTCTGGCCCGCGCCTCGGAAGGGTTCGCCTCGACATTCATTCCTGTGTCCGAAACGGCGGAGCGCGACAGCTACTGAGCCACTTCCCCGGTTGTAGTGTCGGGCTCGGCGTCGGGCGTTGATTCCTTCCTGGCCATGTACCACTCGGTGAATTCGCGCGCACGACCATCCTGCGCAAAGCGGATGACCCAAAGGTTGTCGTAGGTAGGCTCGCCGTTGAGGTAGGTGGTCACGGCCTGGACGAAAGCCGTGTCACCGTCCTGGCCAAGGAGCGTCCACTCGAAGGTCCAATCGTCGGGCGTGTCGCCCGCGTCCAACCATGCTTTCACGATTTCTTCATGGCCGTTCCACGGTGATTCAGTGTTCGGCCTGTCGTAGTAGATGGCGTCCTCAGTGAACAACGCCCGGATGTCATCGGGCTCATTCGAGGTCCACGCGCGGATATATTGGCTCATCCAGGAGTTCACGTCGGTCATGCCTCCGTTCTACCCTCCACGACTCGTGGGTTCAACGGTGGGCGCTTACGTTCCTTCCCAGTTAGCGGGCCGGCAGTGGGACTCCGACGGAGCGTCGCGCTACGCCGACCGCGCAAGGCCCCGGGATGCCCGTCGGATGTGGTCAGGAGTGAGCCCGGTCAACGAGGCGAGTTCGAGGTCATCGAAAACCTGGGTGCGGAAAGCCATGACGATCAGGGCCTCGCGTGCCTCCGTGATCCGGTCACGATGTAGTCCAGCTGCTTTCAACTCGTCACTCTTGGCCTTCAACCGGGCCACGTGCGCGTCGCGGGGGACTCCGCTCGCGTGGAGGTCGTCATAAGCCAAACCGATGGTCCGGACAGTCCGCAGGTTCTCCCCGGTGACTGCGGCAACTGTGGTCAAGGTCAGCCCGTCTTCCAAGGCTTGGGCGATCATGTCGTTCCGCGCCGCGGTCAGGGTCCTGATGGCGCTGGAAGCATGGGACAGGAGCTGGCGATGCGCTGCAAGTGCATGGGCGAGCCTGGCGCGCTCACCTTTGGCCGCTGCATGAGACGGGGCTTCTGACCGTGACGCCTTGGCCCGGTAGGTGTAGCGGCCGGTGGCTGACCGGCCTTGAACGGAAACGGTTGCGGCTCGCATGGGCTCCTTTCCGACGAGTGGCGAACACTTCTGAGCTATGAATCTAGGCATCCTTCAGCCGCCGGAGGAAATACCAATACCGCGTGAACCCATAAGCAAAGTGCATGTAAGCGCGTCATAAGAGTCCCTTATTGATCCACGCACATTAGGTCTTATCCACAGCGCCCGCGGATCCCTAGTCTCGAAAAAGGGGATACGCGAATCCGCGCGTCCTGAGTTCCACATTCCTGGAGGAGACATGTCCGACTACGTGCCGGCGTCGAGGGTCACCCGCATCAAGTCCTCAGCGAGCGTCGCCGCCGCCGCCCGCGTCCGCGAACTGAAAGCTGAAGGCATCCCGATCATGGACCTGACCGTCGGCGAACCGGACTTCGACACCCCGGACCACATCAAGGCTGCCGCCATCGAAGCGATCAACGCCGGGGAGACCAAGTACACCTCGGTGACCGGTACGCCCGAGCTGCAGACCGCAATCCTCCGCAAGATCGAGAACCACACCGGGCATCACTATGAGCCCAATCAGCTGACCATCGGCGGCGGTGCCAAGCAGGTCCTCTACGTTGCCCTGATGGCCTCGCTCAACGAAGGCGACGAAGTGATCGTCCCCGCGCCGTACTGGGTTTCCTACCCTGATATGGTCCTCGCCAACGACGGCACCCCTGTGATCGTCGCGTGCGGAGAAGATACCGGTTTTAAACTCACTCCGGCCGCCCTGGAACGAGCCATCACCCCCAAGACCAAATGGCTCATCCTCAACGCGCCATCCAACCCGACCGGCGCCGTTTACTCACGCGAGGAACTACGGGCACTGGGGGCGGTCCTTGAGGAGCACCCGCACGTCTTCATTCTCACCGACGAGATCTACGACGAAATCCACTTCGGTGATGGCCGTGTCACCAGCCTGGTCACCGCCGCGCCGGCGCTCAAGGAGCGCATCCTCTTGGTCAACGGCGTCTCGAAGGCTTACGCCATGACTGGCTGGCGGCTCGGCTACGGTGTGGGTCCGGCGCCCTTGATCGCGGCAATGAACAAGCTGCAATCGCAGACATCCTCGTGCCCCTCGTCCATCAGCCAGGCCGCAGCAACAGCGGCGCTGAACGGCGACCAGTCCTTCGTCCGCGACAGCGTGGAGGTGTATCGCAAGCGCCGGGACGCCGCCGTCGAAGGTCTCAACGCCATCAATGGACTATCTGTCGCTCCGGCGGAAGGCGCCTTCTACGCGTACGTGAACTGCAGCGGCGTTATCGGCAAAACCGCACCCGATGGCAAGGTCATCGAGAACGACCAGGACTTCACGCTCTACCTGCTGGACGCGGCCCGCGTGGCCGTCATCCAGGGCTCGGCCTACGGCTTGGGCCCTTACTTCCGGATCTCCTTCGCCACCTCGCTGGAGACCATCAACGCCGGCGTGGACTCAATCCGCGACGCCGTCAACGCCCTGTCCCAGGCCCCACAGAAAGATCCCTCATATGATCCACGTTAAGACCAAGTTCGAGCGCCCTGATGCCGACGTCGTCAGCCGCCTCGCTGCCTTTTCCTCAGCGACCATCCATGAAGCACAGGGCCGCCGCGGCGCGTTGAGTTCCAGGATCAAACCGATCGACCGTTCCATGTCTTTCTGCGGCCCGGCCGTTACCGTCGCTTGTGCGCCGCAGGACAACCTCATGCTTCAGGTCGCCATCCACTACGCCCAGGCAGGCGACGTCGTCCTGGTAGGGGCGCAGGAAATGACCGAGGCCGGCACGTTCGGCGACGTCCTGGGCAACGCCATGAAGGCAAAGGGCATCGCCGCGATGGTCACCGATTCCGGCGTGCGGGACACCCAGGACCTGATCGAACTCGGCCTGCCCGTGTTCTCCGGCAGCGTCAGCATCAAGGGCACAGTCAAGGAAACCCTCGGCCCGATCAACCACCCCATCGTCTTCGGCGACGAAATCATCTACCCCGGCGACATCCTCCGCGGTGACGCCGACGGCGTGGTGGTTGTCCGTCGTGAGGAGGCCGAGGAGGTCATCGCACTGTCCCAGGCCCGCGACGACCACGAGCGCGAACTCATCAAGCTGTACCACGACGGCGGCAACACCATCGAGCTCTGCGGCCTGACAGAGAAGCTCAAGGAGAAGGGCCTCCTGGTCGAAGACTAACTGTCCGCAAAGGGCCGGTCGCGCGTGTTGGAAGGCGTTGCGTCCGGCCCTTTGGCGTGCCTTTTTGGGCATGATAAAGGCGCCTTGCCCGTGGCAGGGCGCCTTAAGGTGCTACGGCTTTTGTTGATGTACGACGGCGGCTGGCCGGGTTTCGCGGGAAGCTTGGGACGGGTGGGTCAGTCAAGTCCGGAGTGTCCGGGGCGGGTGTCCACGAGGTGCCATTCGATGCTGTTGCCGGCGTGGGCGGGCATCAGGCTTCCTTCGAAGACGAACAATGGTTCACCAATGCCACCGATCGGACGCCAAAAACCATTCCGTGGGCAGTGAAATCCGGTTCGTGCGCTTAGCGTTCCGCGGGTTGGATTGGAAACCCATCCGGCCGTGCTGATCTTTTTCACCGTTTTTTCCTTTGAACTTGCCCGCGGAATCCGTGAGCTGCTTTCGAATTTCTTGCTAATTCGATAATAGGAAATTAAAACGGCATTGAATAAGACCAAAGCTGACTGTCCGGATAAGGCTTTGTTATGGATGGGCCGGCAGCTGCACGGGGTCGGTTCCGTACTTGTTGATCAGTTGTTGGTGCAGCATCTCCTTGACCACCAGGAGCACGGCCGAGGCGGCTTCAGAGAGGGGCTCGTGGTCCGGAGTGCAGAGGGCGATCTTGCTCTGCAGGCCAGGCTCGATGATGCGCAACACCTTGAAATCCTGATCCGGGAAGAGGGCGTCGGCAGCGGATTTGGGTAGGACAGTGCCGCCCAGGTTCGCTCGGATAAGCCGGATCAGCGAAGGGACAGACTCCACTTCCCCCACCAGGCGGAGCGGCAGGTCCTGGTCGGCCAGGCCCTTCTCAATGAGCTGCCGAAGGGTGTGGTTCTTCTCCGGAAGGAAGAGTCCCACCGTGCTCGCTTCCGCGAGCGTGATGGTGTCCTTGCCGTCTTTGCCGAGGGCAAGGTCCACGTCCGGGTGCACCACCAGGTGCAGGTCCTCAACAATCATGGTGGTGAACTGTACGCCGCGGATTTTGCCAGGCTCGTAGATGAGGGCCATGTCGAGGCGGCCGTTCTTGATGGCTTCGCTCAACACGCCGCCAAAAATCTCTGTCAGGTGGACCACGATATCCGGGTAACGCCGTCCCACTTCCCTGATGATCTGGGGCGTCAGGCTGGAGGCCATGCTGTAGGGCGCGATCGCGATGGAGACCCTGCCGGAGGGTGCAGCTCCGGAGGTGGCAACGTCCTGCCGGGCCTGCTCAACCAGGCGCAGGATCGACTGGGCATGGCGGTATAGCGTATGCCCGGCTGCGGTCGGCTCAACACCTTGCTTGCTCCGGATCAGGAGCCGCTGTTTGAGGTCGTTCTCCAGTGCGGATACTTGCTGGCTGAGAGCAGGCTGGGCAACGTGCAGGGCGGCGGCGGCCTTGGTAATGCTTCCCGAATCAACGATCTGCACGAAGTATGAAAGCTTTCGTGTGTCCATGATCTGCCTTCCTAGAGAGCCACGTCCCCGGGTGGCATGCCATAAGGAAATTCTATCCGGGGCAGCACTGGGACCCCTGCCACAGTACAGGGTGGTGCAGGTCATAACGGAGAGCTATCACGGGATAGCTATTAGGTCTTTGTGCAACGTGGTTGACCGGTGCGAGACTTTTGGGAAGAACTTCAGGCAACGCTTTGGAATCCATAAGCGTCAGACATTCCCGGGAATTCAACTAATCCTCGAGCGGATTATTTATGCCCTTCCCGGACTTGAATGCAAAACCACGGAAAGAGAACCACGTGAACCCGACAATTGATCTTGTAGCGGATCTTGGAGAGGGATTCGGCGCCTACACCATTGGCGACGATTCCGAGCTCCTGGAGATCGTCACAAGCGCCAATATCGCATGCGGGTTCCACGCCGGTGATCCCGACATCATGGCCTCCACTGTTGCTGAATGCGTTCGCCGCGGCGTAGGCATCGGCGCCCACCCGAGCTTCCCGGACCTGCGTGGCTTTGGTCGCCGTGACATGGGCCTGACTGCTCAGGAAGTACAGAACGATGTGCTCTACCAGCTCGGCGCCCTGAACGGCTTTGCCGCCTTCCACGGCACCAAGGTCACCCACATTGCTCCTCACGGCCGGCTGGGCAACCTCGTGGCCGTCCGCGCCGACTATGCACAGGCCGTGGTGGAAGCCGCTGCCTCTGTGGACAACGAGCTCATGGTGGTGGCGCAAGAAGGCGAACTGGCCAGGGCAGCGCGCAACGCGGGACTGGACGTGGCAATCGTTGGCATCGTGGACCGTGGCTATCAGGAAGACGGCACGTTGGTTCCCCGGAGCCAGCCGGGCGCCGTCTTGCACGAACCGGCAGAGATCGTGGAGCGGACCCTGCGCATGGTTGTCGAAGGCAAGATCCGCTGCGCCAACGGCGTGGACATGGATATCGATGTCGACACCGTCCTCCTCCACGGCGATAACCCCGGTGCGGTGGAACTTGCCCGTCTGATCCGCTCGGAGCTCGTCTCCGCCGGCGTGCGCGTCGCCCCGCTGGCCGAGGTCATGGACGCCAAGAGGAAGGCGGCCTGACATGTCCGTACTCTCAACGGCTCCGACCGAGATCTACGAATCCGGAGACTCCGCACTGCGCGTCGTGGCGATCTCGGAGGCCAGCGAAGACAACTGGCTGACCGTCCACAGCTTGGCCGACTGGCTGGAAAGCTGCGGCGCCGAGGGCCTTCACGGTGCGGTTCCTACGTACGACTCCGTGCTGGTTGAGTTCGATCCCATCCTGGTTTCCGCCCGCCAGGTTCGCGCGTTCGTCAGGCTCGGGCTCCTGGAGATCGCCCACGCGGGCGGGTCGCAGAGGGCGCCCCGGGAGTTCGATGTCCCCGTGGTTTACGGCGGCGAATACGGCCCGGATTTGGTGCGTGTTGCTGAGCACCAGGGCATCCCAGTGGACGAGGTCATCCGCCTCCACACCGAAAAGACCTACAGAGTCCGCTGCCTGGGTGCGCCTGCGGGCTCGCCCATGATGGACGGACCCGTGTTCCCCAAGCCCGTCCCGCGTTTGAAGGATCCCCGGCTCAGCGTGCCTGCGGGGGCCGTGGCGGTGGCCGGGCGCCAGGCAGTTATCGCGCCTGCTGTTGCCCCGGGCGGCTGGTGCGTCATCGGCCAGACCCCGTTGTCCGTACTGAATATCCGGCGCGAACCGCTGGTCCCGTACAAGCCAGGCGACATCCTCAGGTTCCGCCAGATCCGCGCGGAGGACTTCCACACCTTCGCTGGGGTGGAATTGGAGCCACTGGAGTTGGAGGTGCAGCCATGAGCGGGGCAATCCTGATCCAGCAGCCGGGCAACTCCGTGGTCACAGACCTCGGCAGGACCCGCGGACCGCGTTTCGGGCTACCGGTCAACGGCGCCCTGGACCAGTACTCGGCCCGGGCCGCCAATATCCTGGCCGGCAATCCGGACAACGATCCCCTGGTGGAGATCACGGCCCTTGATTTTCGGATGAAGGCCGACGCCGACATCCTGATTGCCGTCACCGGTGCCCCGCTCACGCTCACGGTCGGTGGACGACCGTGCAGTCAGTGGGAACCGGTGTCCGTCCGGGCAGGGGAAACAGTGTCCATCCGCGGAATCCACCGCGGGCTCCGCGCCTACCTGGCTATCCACGGCTCGCTGGAAGCCGAAACTCTGCTAGGCAGCTGCGCACCGGACACCGTGGTGGGATTCGGACTTCAGCTTCGGGAAGGAACCACGCTCCCCACACGTAGGAGCGTTGGCCCGGTACGCCAGCCGTACTTTGACCTTCCACTCTTCAGGCTGGGCCTTGAACGGCCAAGCATGGGAACAGATCTGTTGGTCGATGTGACCGATGGGCCGGATGTCGCCGAATTTGGCGAATCCGGTGAACTGCTCTTCACCTCGGAATACGCCGTCAGTGGCCGCAGCAACCACATCGGCCTGCGGCTCGGCGGAGAACTTCCCGAAAGAACTTCCAGCGGTGAGGTGCTGTCCCGCGGAGTGCCAGTGGGCGCCGTCGAGGTTCCCTCACGGGAAGAGTTGCTGGTACTGCACCGGGGACGAGGCGTCACCGCCGGGTATCCCGTACTTGCAGTAGCAACCAGCACCGGACTGGACGTCCTGGCCCAAGCAAGGCCAGGGGACAAAGTCCGTTTTCGGAAAACCACAGTGGCAGAAGCAACTGCCGCCCACAGGCGCTCGCGGGCCCAACTGGAAACCCTCCGCGAATCCGTCAACACCGTCTTCGGACTTCTCGGTATCGGATGCCGACCCCAGTGGCAGGACCTACCAGTTGCGGCATGCAGCTAAAACCCTGTCGTCATACCAGTAGGCGTTGCTACGCTCATCTCAGTAAGGAAAAGTCATGACCGCAAGCACCAACGCTGCGCCAGCGCAGCATGAGCGGCTCACGGGCCGCCAAACCCGCAAGGTTGTCACCGCAGGTTGTGTTGGCATCTTCGTGGAACTCTACGACAACGGCATTTTCGCCTTCATGGCGGGAACGCTGGCCCTGGTCTTCCTGGCCCCCGGCAACCCGGACAATGCACTGCTCTTCGTGTTTGCCGGTTACGCGGTCTCGTTCTTCGTTCGACCCCTCGGCGCTGTTGTTTGTGGCTACCTCGGAGACCGGATCGGCAGGCAAAAGCTACTGGTCTTTGTGATTCTCCTGATCAGTGTTGCCACGGCAGGCATCGGGCTCTTGCCGCCATATGCGGCCATTGGCATTGCCGCGCCGATCCTGCTGGTGCTCCTGCGCATGCTGCAGGGCTTCTCCGTTGGTGGCGAAGCTGCCGGCGCCATGACCTTCCTTGCCGAGCACGCCCCTGAAGGCAAGCGCGGTGTCATCACGTCATACGCCCAGATCGCCTCCTTCGCAGCGCTGCTTACCGGTACGCTCGTGGCGTTCTCCATGTCGCCGTGGCTCACCCAGGCAGCGATCGACGGCGGTGGCTTCGGTTCGTTCGCATGGCGCATCCCGTTCCTCGTTGCCATCCCCATGGGCATCATCGGCTGGTACATCCGCAAGGCCATCGCCGATACCCCCAACTTCGTAAAGCTCAAGGAAGAGGGCGGACTCTCCAAGAACCCGCTGAAGGAAGCCTTCAAATCCGCCGAGCACCGCCGTGCCATGCTCCTGGCCCTCTTCATTCCGCTCATGAACGGCTCCGGCTACTACGTCCTCTTCTCCTACATGCCCACGTTCCTCAAGGGCAAGCAGCTGAACTTCACTATCGGCCAAGCCCTTCTGGTGACTGCCTGCAGCCTGGTGGTCATCTGTATTGCCATCCCCTTCATGGGTGCCCTCTCGGACCGTGTTGGACGCAAGAAGGTCATCGCCGGGTCCGCAATCGCCATGGCTGTCCTCGGCATCCCCTCCTACGCCCTCATTGCAACCGGTGAAATGGGCCTCGCAATCCTCGGCGCCTGCATCATGGCAGTCGTTTTCGCCGGCCACACCGCCGTCATCCACATCCTCATCGTTGAACTGTTCCCCACCCGGGTCCGCTACTCCGCTTACGGCCTTGGCTACAACATCTCCTCTGCGCTGTTCGGCGGCACGGCTCCGTTGCTCATGACCTGGCTGATTTCATCCACGGGGAACATCTACATGCCGGCCTTCTACGCAGTGATCACGGCCTTGGGCACGCTGATCGCCGTCAGCACCGTCAAGGACCGCGCCCACGAACCGCTGCGTGACGCCTAGCCATCACTGACCTCCGGCTCTTACGTCCGGCCACGTGGCTGGACGTAAGAGCCCCTACCAATCCCCACCTTTTGGAGGACCAATGTCTTTTTCCGACTACACCACCGCCCTCGTCACCGGAGCTTCGACCGGTATGGGTGCAGCCATCGCTGAACGCCTCGCCAAGCGCGGCCTGACTGTCCACGCCGTGGCCCGCAACGAGGAACGCCTTGCGGAACTGGCCGACCGCACCGGAGCAGTCCCGCATGTGGTGGACCTGACCGACACAACCGCGCTGGCCGCCGTCGTAAGCGGACTCAAGGTGGACGTCCTGGTGAACTGCGCCGGAGTGTCCCGGCCGGGCAACATCCTGGACTCGTCCGAAGAGGACATCGACGAGCTCGTGGACGTGAACCTCCGCGGCCTGCTGCAGCTCACGCGCCTGGTCCTGCCCGGTATGGTGGAGCGCGATCTCGGCCACGTCATCAACATCAGCTCGATTGCCGGCGTCTACAACTTCTACGGCCACACCGTCTATCACGCCACGAAGGCGGCCGTGCACCAAATCTCCCGCCAACTCCGAAACGACACCGTGGGTAAGCGGATCCGCGTTACCGAGATCTGCCCGGGACGGGTGGAAACCGAGATCTTCGGGCGCAACATGGGCGGTACGCCCGAGGCAATGGAAGAAGCCTGGAAGACCTACTACGAGGGCTATGAGTCGCTGACCACCGACGACATCGTCAATGCCCTGGATTACGCGATCGAAACGCCGCGCCACGTCAACGTGGGCATGCTTGAGCTCATGCCGACGTTCCAGGTGCCCGGCGGGCTGACGTTCGACCGGCGCTGATTTTCTGAATCAGGCGCCCCATAGGTTCCGGTGACACTCACTCCCGTCACCGGAAAACATAGGCTGGCGGCCGCGTTCCCGCGGCCGCCAGCACCCGTTAACGCAGACGATCCGACGTTCCTGCCCACTTACTGCGTACTCCATCCCGCAGACCTAACGGGGTTCCGCGGGGTTCCAGGGCGAACTTGGGCCTGGACAGGGCATTCAGGGCTCCGGGGGAGCTAACTGGGCGGGAGCCCTGGGCGGGTGCGCGCACGACGCCGGGTGGTTCAGTCCTCGTGCAGGGTCTCCGTGAGGTGGTGCGTGGGGATGCGGTCGCGATCGTACGTGATTTCCGTGTAGCCGTGCGGCTGCGGGCGGCCATCAGCGCCCATGTTCACGAACACGATTTCCTCGATGGTCAGGATGCTCTGCCGGGTGATCATGTTCCGGACCTCGGCGCGCATGGTCAAGGACGTGCGCCCGAAGCGTTTGGCCGTCAGCCCCATTTCGATGAGGTCGCCCTGAACGGCTGAACTCACGAAGTTGATTTCGGAGATGTACTTGGTGACCGCGCGGCCATTGCCCAACTGGAGGATGGCGTAGATCGCTGCCTCTTCATCGATCCACTTCAGCAGGCTTCCACCGAAGAGTGTGCCGTTGGCATTGAGGTCCTCGGGCCGCACCCATTTACGCGTGCGGAAGGTGATGTCTGCTTTTTCCATTTTCCGAGATTATCCGACTACCGCAGCGTGTGCTTGATGTTGCGCGACGCTTGGTTGCTGCCGGGGCTCAGGTGTTTACGCCATCGCCGTGTGGGAGGCGCTATGGGAGTTGATCCGCTTGGAGTAGCAGTAAGACCCATTTACGCCGATATACGGTCCAAAATTGGGAACTTCAGCGAATCCGGCGCTTACATAGAAGCTTCGTCCATCAGACTGCGCTGATCCCGCCTCAGCTGCGATGACGCTGAATCCGTGTGAGTGGGCCTGTGCTTCGAGTGCGGCGAGGATGGAGCTTGCAACTCCTGATCCGCGTGCGTAGGGAACCACGTACAGTCGCTTGATTTCAGCTGTCTTCTCGTCCAACATCCTCAGGCCGCCGCATCCGAGCGGCTGTCCGGAGCATTTCTCGTAAGCCACAACAAAAACGGCCGTGTCAGCTTCCGAGGGCGGGGGACCGGGCTCGTGATCCGTGGTTCCGAACCGGGCGTCCAGTTCGGCCTGTTGCGCGGCGCGGAGGTCAGCGCCTACCGGGTTCGCCCAGGTGACCTGCCGGATATTGAGCCGGGGGTTGGTCTGCATCGATGCCTCATTTCGCTTGGTTTCGCTGAGGTGTTTATGCGTCTTAAGCCTAGGAAGCTGTGGTTACCGCCGTGTTTCCTGCGCGTAAGCTTCGGGAGAATTGCTGAATTTCCTGCGTTGCGGGGCCTGCTCTGCGCCTTCCCGTGGGAATTTGGCGCGCAGAACAGGCCTCACAACATGCTTAGAGCGCCTCGCCTGTTGGGTCCTCGGCCGTCTGGTCTGCCAATGCCAGGCCACCCACTGGAATCTGGTCCCAATGCAGGACCCGCCACCCTGATTCCGGATCACCTTCGAGTGCCACGATTCCGGTATTGGGCAATTGATGGGTCTCAGCGAAGAGCGTGTCGATATCCTCTGCCCTGCGGCCGGCCCAACAGCGGATGGCGGCGCCGTGGCTGACGATGGCGGCGGTCGAATGTCCTGCGGCCGCAACCTTTTCCACTGAGGCATCGAAGCGGGCAAAGAAGTCATGGCCGTTGAAAGCGCCCGGCATGCGAACGTCGAGGTCGCCGTCAGACCAAGCGAACACCGTGCTCATGTACCGCATATGCGATTCATGATCCGTCTTCTTCTCCAAGGCTCCTGCCTCAATCTCATGGACGCCGTCCAGGATTTCCGGTTCCAGTCCCGTGGCGGCGGCAAGTGGTATCACCGTCCGCTGGGTCCGGAGCAGGGTGGAAGTGTAGAGGGCCTGAATGGACTCGTCCGCTAGAGCCTCCGGGAGCGCTTCCGCTTGCCGCTCGCCGAGTTCCGTCAATCCCGGGCCGGGAAAGGCAGTATCCAGTTGACCCGCCACGTTGCCGGGGGTCTGTCCGTGCCTGATCAGTAGGAGCTTCATGGGTGCTCCGCTCCTTACATCGTTGCTGTCTTGGCCATGCGTTCCTGCCCGGTGCGTTCCTACTCGGCGCGTTCCTGCCCAGTTGCTTCCAGCCAATCAGCGGCTAACGCAAGCGAACGCCCCGACACGCCGTGTCTCCGCACATGGACGGGCATGCCCCGGTGACAAAGCGGGCGGGAACGCGCCGGGTGCCCACTAGTTTAAACGCCGACGGCGGGCCTGGTTAAACGCCGGCGGCGGGCCTGGGCATCCCGCCCCGGCCCGCCGTCGTCCAGCGTTTGTTGCTACTTCAGCGTTTGTTGCTACTTCAGGTGGTCCACCAATTTGTCAGCGATGCCGGTGTACTTGCCCGGGGTGAGGGCGAGCAGGCGGGCTTCGGCGTCGGCGGAGAGGCCGAGCCCCTGCACGAACTCCTGCATCCTGGCGCCGTCCACGCGCTGCCCCCGGGTGAGATCCTTCAGGCGCTCGTAGGGGTTTTCCATGCCTTCCACACCGGCAATGGCCTCTGCACGCATGACCATTTGGATGGCTTCGCCCAGGACCTCCCAGTTGGTGTCGAGGTCACCCGCAAGGACTTCCTCGGCGACGTCCAGGGCCTTGAGGCCCTTGGCGACATTGGAGATTGCGAGCAGGGAGTGACCAAAGGCGACGCCGATGTTGCGCTGTGACGAGGAGTCCGTGAGGTCGCGCTGCCAGCGGGAAGTAACCAGGGTCGCGCCCAGAGTGTCCAGCAGGCCGTTGGAGATCTCCAGGTTGGCCTCGGCGTTTTCGAAGCGGATCGGATTGACCTTGTGCGGCATCGTGGAGGACCCGGTGGCACCAGCTACAGGAATCTGCCGGAAGTATCCGATGGAGATGTAGCTCCAGATGTCCGTGCAGACGTTGTGCAGGATGCGGTTGAAGCGGGCAATATCGGCGTAGAGCTCCGCCTGCCAATCGTGGCTTTCGATCTGCGTGGTGAGCGGGTTCCAGGTGAGCCCCAGCCCTTCGACGAAGGTCTTGGCAACAGCTTCCCAGTCGGCACTCGGGACGGAAGCAACGTGTGCCGCGTATGTGCCGGTGGCACCGTTGATCTTGCCGAGGTATTCGGTCTTGGCGATCCGTGCCAGCTGGCGGTTCAGGCGGTGCGCGATGACAGCCAGTTCCTTGCCGAGTGTGGTGGGCGTGGCGGGCTGGCCATGCGTGCGGGACAGCATGGGCACGGAGCGGTTGGCTTCAGCCATGGCCTCGATTTGCTGGACCAGTGCGGTGGCGTTGGGGAGCCAGACATTCTCTACGGCGCCCTTGATACCAACGGCGTAAGAGAGGTTGTTGATGTCCTCCGACGTGCAGCCGAAGTGGACCATGGCTGTCAGGTTTTCGATGCCAATCGCGGGCAGCCGGCGGCCGATGTAGTACTCCACTGCCTTGACGTCGTGGACGGTGACGGCCTCGATCTCGGCGAGTTCGTCGACCGATGCGGCGTTGAATTCGGTGACGATGGCACGGAGCTGCGAAACCTGCTCGTCCGTCAGGGGACCCGCGCCAGGCAGCACAGACTGGCTGGTCAGGTGGATCAGCCACTCAACCTCAACGTGAACGCGATCGCGGTTCAATGCGGCCTCGGACAAGTAGTCAACGAGGGGCGCGACGGCGGCACGGTACCGGCCATCGAGGGCGCCAAGAGCGAGGGGTTCGGAAGCGAGGGACACACGAGGGGATTCAGCCATGGTGCCTATTCTTTCATGTTCCTTGGAGGCGCCCGAGTTGATGACTGCGCTATGTGGACAGCGGTGCGCGTTATCCACATAGCCGACGGCGGCACTTCCGCCCGGTTTCCGGGCTCCGTAGCGTCATACCTACCGATCAGCAGAACAATCAATGGAGTACACGGACATGAGCGTCGGCCTGATGCCTGCAGCCACCCCACCCACCTTCGATCCCCTGGAGTGTGCCTCGCGCAGCCACGAGGTCCAGAGGCTCGCTTGGCGTATTAAGTCGTGCGTGGACCAGACGGATGCCGTGCTGGCATCCTTGCGGCGGACCCAGTTGGAGGAGTGGCAGTCTCCCGCCGGAAGTGCATACAGGACAACTATTGCCCTTCACGCGTCGGCGTTAATGCGTGCACGGGAATCATTGGAAGTCGCTGCTGCCTCCGTTCTCCGTCATTCCCAGAACGTAGCTGTCTCCGGTGGGAGGGGCAACTGATGGCTGATGTTGCTCCTGTTGGTGCGGGTTCAGCCCCCCAACCTACGGCGCCCGCCCCCGATGGGATCCTTGGCATTCGTGGCGGAGTGGGCGGAATATCCTGCCAGTTGGAAGAGCTCCTGCGTGGAGCGGCACTGCTTGACGAGTTGGTCCAACAGTTGGTTGGTGTGGAAGCGGAAGCCCGCCGGGTGAAGGCAGATTTGGGGTCCTACCTCTTCGACTCGTACGCCTCGGGGTGCGCCGCGATCGATGCGGTGGCCGTAAGTGGTCAAGATGTAGGCAGGGTACGGCAGGAATTGGTTGGTGTCAGCTCGAGTGTGCGGTCCAGCCATCACGATTACGTGCAAACAGAGGCCAAGAATCTGGTCCCGCGGATGTTGAGGCTTGATGAGATGAAGATGTCAGGTGCTCCCTGGGTACCTGGCCCGGACATCACGCAAAACGTGGTCACAAGCATCATTCCACCGGGCATGGATGCGGGGGACATCATGCGTGGGCTTCTGCAGTCACCCGTCGTCCCCGGACTGAGGCCGCGCCCGGTGAGCATCGAGAAGATCGACGAGTCGATCGAGCAAGTGGATCCATCCATGGCGCAAAGCATCCGGCGACTCGAGCAACTCCATGCCCGGGGCGATGGAGAGATTGAGATCATCCAGCTCGACCACGATGGCTCGTCCTCGTGGATGGTGTTGATTCCGGGAACACAACCCGAAGCACCAGATACCAATCCTTTCGATATTCCCGGCGTTGGTGAAGCCCTCGGTTATGACTCGGAAGAAGTGGTGCCTGCTATTGGTCAGGCGTTGAGGGAAGCCGGAGCTGAAGCCGGCGAGCAGGTGGTAGCAGTAGGGCATAGCCAAGGAGGGGCACACGCCATGAACCTCAGCCGGAACAAGGCATTCCTCAGCGAATTCGACCTCAGGTATGTCCTCACGGCTGGAGCCCCTGCTGGCGGCATTAGCTCGGAACCGGGAATTGCTGCGTTGCACCTGGAGCACGTCCAGGACTGGGTCCCGGGTTCGGATGGCCGCGTGAACCCGGATACCAAGGACAGGGTCACGGTCACGCTGAACAATGACGTCAAAACACCCGAGGGGGAGGACCCAGGCCTGGGGCCCGGTCACCGCCTGGAGAACTACGCGGCAGGTGCCGAATTGGTCACGGCGAGTCGGGATGCCTCGCTTGTAGCTTCGACAGCGGCGTTCGCTGGTGTTGTTGGTGTGGGCGGGGCGGCGAAGGTAACGCATTTCAAACTGGAACGGGCACCCTTGCCTGACAAGAGGCCGGCCCTTCGTAATCCCAATCTTCCAGAGACACGATCCGTGGCCGGGGCGCGGTAAGTCCAGCGCGATGGTGGGTGCAGCCCAAACGGTGCCGGGAGCGCGAGCGACGGGAACTGCTTCTAGCGTTTGCGGGCGCCTGGGATGAGTCCGGCAACCAGGCTGATGATGCTGATGATGATTGAGGCAAGGATGGCTGTCCAGAAGAACGAGTCAATGGTGAGGTGCACAGGCGTAAAGCTGCTCAGCCACGCTGTCAGGTACAGCATTGCCGCATTGATGATGATCGTAAACAGGCCCAGGGTCAGGATCGTCACAGGGAGGGACAGAATCTTCACCAGCGGGCGCACGAACGCGTTGACCACTCCAAAAATCAGGCCGATAAAGAGGTAAGCCAAGACGATGCCTGCTGCATCCGCGCCTTGAGTAATCCCCGCGTTGGCTGCCGCCTTTTCAGTGGCGGAGGAGGATATCTCCAGTCCCTCCAACAGCCAGCTGGCGACCCACAGGGCCAGGCCATTGATCAGGACGCGAACTATGAATGAACCCATGCGCCCATGCTTTCACACTCGTCTGTGGCTCGGCTGGGACATCACTAGGAGAAGGAACTTGAGGAGGATGAAGGTTGGGCGGGAGAACACCCAAACGCCGCAGGGGTACAAGTAGGCTTGAATCCATGACTACTACTGACAACGCACCGGAGGGCGTACTCCCTCGACCGGTCGTGGACAGGCTCCCCAAGTACGCGGCTGGTAAACCCCCCGCTGCGATTGAGGGCCTCACCAGCTACAAATTGTCGTCCAATGAAAACCCGCTGCCTCCGATCCCTGCAGTGTTGCAGGCCATCGCAGACCAGACTGACATCAACCGATACCCAGACCCCCTGGCAACCAAATTGCGCAATGCTTTGGCTGGTTTCCTGGACGTCCCCGCTGACGACGTCGTCACCGGTTCAGGAAGCCTCGGCGCACTCAACCAGATTCTTGCCACTTTTGCGGGCCAGAATGATGACGGCAAGTCGGACGAGGTGATCTACGCCTGGCGCTCCTTCGAGGCTTACCCCATTTGTGTGGGCCTTGCCGGGGCGGCCAGCGTGCAGATCCCGTTGCTTCCGGATGGCCGTCACGATCTCGAAACCATGGCCGCAGCGGTGACGGTGCGCACCAAGGTGATCTTGCTCTGCACCCCGAACAACCCCACGGGACCCATCCTCACGGCTGAGGAAACGGAGCGTTTCATCCAGTCGGTCCCACCCAACGTGGTGGTGGTCATCGATGAGGCGTACCAGGAATTCGTCCGCGACCAGGCTGCTGTAGACGGGATCAAGCTCTACCGGAAATACCCCAATGTCGTTGTGCTGAGGACTTTCTCCAAAGCCCACGGGCTGGCGGGACTGCGCGTTGGCTACAGCGTTTCCGGCCCGCAGCTCACCCAGCACCTTCGCGTCACGGCTACACCTTTCGCCGTTTCGCAAATTGCAGAACGCGCCGCGATTACATCCCTTCAGAATTTCGACCAGGTTGTCGAAAGGGTACAAAGCCTGGTGGACGAGAGAGACCGCGTCACTTCGGGTCTTCGCGATCTCGGATGGTTCGTGCCGGAAGCCCAAGGGAACTTCGTTTGGTTGAACCTGGGTGCGAACAGTGGCGAGTTTGCGGCGTTGGCAGCCGAGCAGGCCTTGTCTGTCCGGGCCTTCGGAAATGAGGGAGTGCGGGTCAGCATCGGCGAAGTGGAAGCCAATACGCGGTTCCTGAAACTCTGTGCAGGTTATACAAAGGCTCCGCACAGTTCCTAGCGGTTAACAAATGCGCCTACGCTACTTACTGCCGATAAAGTAAGGACGAAAGCCAAAATATATGCCCATTCCGGAATGCATTCCGGAATGGGCATATATCCCAGCGACAGACATTGCCCGGCACTAGCTGCGGCAAGCAAGGAGACGGAATGGGCTCGACACAACTGCCCCCCGGGACCGATGAAACTCTGGCGGCAACCTCAGCGGCTGTAGCTGCCTCGGGTGAACCCGTAGAGATGGTCCAGTTGCTCGGCCCTGACGGAAAACTAGGCACCGATCCCGTCTTCTCTGACTATGCCAAGCGGATAGACCCCGAAAAGCTCCGCGTCTTTTATGCCGACATGGCCAGAATCCGCCGTTTTGACCAGGAAGCTACTGCTCTGCAGCGCCAAGGCGAACTCGCATTGTGGGTGCCGCTGACCGGTCAGGAGGCCGCCCAGATAGGCTCGGCCCACGCCAGCCAGCCGCAGGACTACATTTTCCCCACTTATCGTGAACACGGTGTCGCGCTGGTGCGAAACGTGGACCTGGCTGAATTGTTGAAGCAATTCCGCGGAGTCTCCAACGGAGGCTGGGACCCGCGGGGGAACAACTTCCACCTCTACACCCTGGTCCTGGCCGCCCAAACGCTTCACGCCGTGGGCTACGCCATGGGCATCCAGCGGGACCAGAAGCTCGCGGTTGCCGGTGATTCCAATGATCCCAAGGCTGCGGTGGTTGCCTACTTCGGTGACGGCGCCAGCTCCGAAGGCGACGTCCACGAATCGATGGTTTTCGCAGCCTCCTACGATGCCCCGGTTGTCTTCTTCTGCCAGAACAATCACTGGGCCATCTCCGTGCCTACCGAAGTCCAGACCAAGGTCCCGTTGGCCAACCGCGCCAAGGGCTACGGTTTCCCGGGAATCCGCGTGGACGGAAACGACGTCATTGCCGTCCACGCCGTCACTGAATGGGCCCTTGAGCATGCCCGTGAAGGCAGGGGCCCGGTGCTCATCGAGGCTTACACCTACCGGGTTGGCGCACACACCACAGCGGACGACCCCACCAAGTACCGCGAACTGGCCGAAGAAGCCGCGTGGCGTGAGAAGGATCCGCTGGAGCGTTTGGAGAAATACCTGCGGACTGAGGGGCTCGCCGATGAGGCCTTCTTCGAACAGGTGCAGGCCGACGGCGATGAGCTGGCCAAGTATGTCCGCAGCACTACGCATGGCCTTGAGGTGCCGGACATCCGGGATTCCTTCGCCAACGTCTACGCCGAAGCACACCCGCTGATTGCGGAGGAACAGGCGTGGTTCGAAGAATATTCGGCAGGCTTCGAAGCCGACCAGGAGGCAGCTAACTGATGGCAACAATGACCATTGCAAAGGCCATCAACGAAGGTCTCCGCGCATCGCTGAATAGCAACCCCAAGTCCCTCTTGATGGGCGAGGACATCGGGCACCTCGGTGGTGTTTACCGGGTGACGGACGGCCTGATCAAGGAATTCGGGGCGGACCGGGTCGTCGATAGCCCGCTGGCTGAGTCCGGCATTGTTGGTACCGCTATTGGGCTCGCTTTGCGTGGCTACTTTCCGGTGTGCGAGATCCAGTTTGATGGCTTCGTCTATCCGGCTTTCAACCAGATCACCACGCAGTTGGCCAAGATCCATGCCCGCAGCCATGGCCGTCTGACTGTTCCTGTGGTTATTCGGATCCCGTACGGTGGCGGCATCGGTTCCATCGAGCATCACTCCGAATCCCCGGAAGCGTTGTTCGCCCACACCGCTGGCCTCCGTATCATTTCGCCGTCCAACGCGCACGATGCTTATTGGATGATCCAGAAGGCCATTGAGTGCCAGGACCCCGTGATCTTCTTCGAGCCCAAGCGCCGCTACTGGCTCAAAGGCGAGGTGGATGTTGAGAATGCCGGTCTGTCAGAAGACCCGTTCAAAGCGCACGTGGTCCGGGAAGGGACGGACGCCACGATTGTGGCTTACGGGCCGTTGGTTCCGGTTGCCCTCGCTGCAGCAAACGCGGCAATTGAGGATGGACGCAGCATCGAGGTCATCGACCTCCGTTCCATCTCGCCTGTGGATTTCGACACCGTTGAGGCGTCGGTCAAGAAGACCGGCCGGCTGATCGTCGCCCACGAAGCACCCACGTTCGGTGGCATCGGCGGAGAAATCGCCGCCCGGATCAGCGAACGGGCGTTCCTGCACCTTGAAGCCCCTGTGATCCGCGTTGGCGGTTTCCACATGCCGTATCCCGTGGCCAAGGTTGAAGAGGACTACTTGCCGGATATCGACAAGATCCTCGAAGCGCTCGACCGCTCCCTGGCTTACTAAACCGCCCTGATCCAGTCCGGCTCCACAGCCGGGCAGACGGAAATCGAGGACCACCGTGACTGTAAAGAAATTCAACCTGCCGGACGTCGGCGAAGGCCTGACCGAGGCCGAGGTAGTGGCTTGGAAGGTCAAGCCGGGCGACACCGTTGCCATCAACGACGTCCTGTGCGAGATCGAGACAGCGAAATCGCTCGTTGAGCTCCCTTCGCCCTTCGCCGGAACGGTCACCGAGCTGTTGGTCGAGGAAGGCATCACGGTGGAGGTCGGCACGGCAATCATCGCCGTTTCGGACAATCAGCCCGGGGACGCAGGACCGGTGACCCAGGCTCCGGCGTCGGCTCCCGCGGCCGATGCCCCTCTCTACGGCAAGCTTCCCGCTGATACCGACAACGGCGAAAACGGCCCGGCAGGCGGACCGCTGGTGGGTTCCGGCCCCAAGGCCGACGCCGTGAAGCGCCGTGCGCGCAAGCGTCCAGCGGGTACTGGCGAGGCAACTACGGTCGCCGAAAACGCCGAAGGTACAGTCCAGGACCACCAAGCGGTTCTGGCTGCCCAAGCA
Source organism: Arthrobacter sp. 1088 (assembly GCF_031455315.1). Classification (NCBI taxonomy): domain Bacteria; kingdom Bacillati; phylum Actinomycetota; class Actinomycetes; order Micrococcales; family Micrococcaceae; genus Arthrobacter; species Arthrobacter sp. 1088. The sequence continues at coordinate 153,363 of NZ_JAVDSM010000005.1, read as the reverse complement.
GCCCAGGCGCCGGTGCCTCATCGCCCGACGTCGGCACGTGCCGCCGTCGCGCCGGTCACCCAAGCGCCGGAAGTCACGACGTCGGAAGGCACGGCGCCGGGAGTGTCTACGGCCCAGACCGCCGCATCACGCGGTGCTGCCATCAGCGGCACCATCAGTGGGCTCGTCAACAAAGTCCTGGCGAAGCCGCCGGTGCGCAAGTTCGCCCGTGATCTCGGCATTGACCTTGCCGACGTCGTAGCCACGGGGCAGCGAGGCGAGGTGACCCGCGAGGACCTGGTCAGCTATCAGGCGCAGCGTGACGCTGAGCTGGATCAGGCGGAGTCTTTCTGGGGTGCTTCCAAGAAGCCGCAGGACCAGAGGATCGAGCGCGTACCCGTTAAGGGTGTGCGTAAGGCGACCGCCAAGGCCATGGTGGAGTCGGCGTTCACGGCACCGCACGTCAGCATCTTTGTTGACGTCGATGCGAGCCGGACCATGGAGTTCGTCAAACGGCTCAAGGTTTCGCGGGACTTCGAGGGAATCAAGGTATCCCCGCTGCTTATTTTGGCCAAGGCAGTCATTTGGGCGGCCGCGCGGAACCCCAGTGTCAACGCCACGTGGGTGGAGAACGCTGATGGCAACGGCGGTGCGGAGATCCAGATCAAGCACTTCATGAACCTGGGCATTGCAGCTGCAACACCGCGTGGCTTGATGGTGCCCAATATCAAAGACGCACAGGACCTCTCCCTCAAGGAGCTGGCCCTCGCCCTGAACGATCTCGCCACCAAGGCCCGGGCGGGCAAGACGCAGCCCGCCGAGATGCAGGGCGGCAGCCTGACCATCACCAACATCGGTGCGCTTGGCATTGATACGGGTACGCCCATCATCAACCCGGGCGAGGTTGCCATCATTGCGTTTGGAACCATCAAGCAGAAGCCGTGGGTTTTGGACGGGGAAGTGATTCCGCGGTGGATCACCACGCTGGGTGGCTCCTTTGACCACCGGGTGGTGGACGGCGACCTCTCGGCCCGCTTCATGGCCGATGTGGCTGCCATCCTTGAAGAACCGGCCCTATTGCTTGACTGATCGGGGTTGCTTTGACTGATCGCCCGGCCGCCAACACGGCGGCTTCAGGGTCGAACACCGCTGTGGCTGCTGGCAAGTCTGGTCATGTGCGTGCCCGGTTGCTGTCAGGACCCTGGCGCGTTGTTGCCCGGATCCTGACGGAAGCCTTCCAGCCGCCCATCGTAGTGACGGCTCTCCTGTTGATCAGTCCGGCTATCGAACCCGGCTTTCCCGGGACCATGGCTTTTGGGCTGCTGGGAGCTCTCTTCGTCTGTGTCGTGCCGTTGGCGTACGTGCTGGTGATGGTCAAGCTGGGCAGAATCACCGATCATCATGTCAGCGACCGCCGGCAGCGGCCACCATTGCTGTTGCTTGCCTTGATTTCGGTGCTGGTGGGCGTGGGGGTTCTCCAGCTGGTCGGGGGTCCGACGAGCGTTTCACTGATGATCATTGCGCTGCTCGGAGGCATTGCCGTTCTGGCGGTGGTGAGTGCTTTTTGGAAGATGAGTGGACACGCTTCGGCCATCGCAGCCGCTGCCGTCATTACCGTTTTGATGTTTGGGCCAGCTTGGCTGCCGGTGTTGGTGATTGTTCCGGCCGTGGGGTGGTCGCGGGTGGTGCTTCGCGCCCATACGCTCGGTCAAGTCGTCGCCGGGTCTTTGTTCGGCGGTACCGTCATCGCGGGTTTGTGGTGGCTGCTGCGGGAGTGGATGCTCTGAGGCCAGGCCAGCACCTGCTGTAAGGGGCACCTGCTGTGAGGGACACCTGCCGCAAGGGCGGCCCCGCTTTAGAACGCGGGGTAGTTGACCAGCAATGCCTGAAGTTCCGTGGTGGACATGTGGTTTGCCATCTCCACGCTGATGCCCATAGCCATGGCTGCGAAGGTGATCATTGCGACGCAGGCAAGGGAGAGGAACCGCCAGTCCTTGCGCATGATGCTGGTGAGAGTTTCCGGCATGTTCAGGCTGGGGGAAATCACGTTGGGGGCGCTGTCCCAGGAGCCGTCGTCGAGCATCGCGATGATGCGGTCATTCGCGCGGTCAAAACGCATCGTGCTGATGCTGTTGCCATGGCGGGCAAGCAGGATGTCGTGTCCAACGCGCTGGCGCGGCTGCAAAGTAAGCAAGTGAAGTCCCCTGAAGTCAGTTGATGGAAGATGGCTCACGCCATTGGGGGCATCTCAATTTTATAACGATGACTTCGGGAGACAGGCCAAAATCACGCCAAAAGCCGGGTGAGGCTCCCCACCCGGCGGCGTGATTCAGGTCGCTTACGGTTGGTCGGTCTTGGCGATGTAGACATCGCAGGGGGCATTGTGGGCCACCGTGTTGGCTACGCTGCCAAGGACGCGACCAAGGCCTTGCATGCGCCGGTTGCCCACCACGATCAACCGCGCATCGAGCATTTCTGCTTCTTTGACCAAGGCTTCACCGGGCTTGCCGCGGGCAGCCGAGTACGTTACTTCGAGGCGCTCATCAGCCAGGCGCTCCGCCACTGTGCGGGCGACGGCTTCGGCTTCGGCAGCGTCTGACACGATCCATTTATCGGTCCCGATCTCAACTACCTCGGTCTTGTTGCTATCAAATGCGCTCACCACGCGAAGACTGGCGCCAATCCCGATGGCCAGTTGCTGGGCAGCCTTGGCCGCCCTCATCGCCGTCTCGCTACCGTCTACTCCTACAATGACAACCCCGGTCATAGTGCTGCTCCTTCAGTGGTGGCTTTGATGGCCTCTGCGAGAACAGGGGCCAGACGACGTACGCCTTCGGCAATCGTATCCGGCGGTACGGCACTGAACGCCAGACGGAGCTTGTTGGACGGGCCATCTGCCGGCGAGAACGCCGCGCCGGGTATGAAGACAACCCCCGCATCGATGGCCTTCTTCAACAAAGGGTAGGTGTCCACGTTTTGGGGCAACGTGACCCAGACGAAGAATCCACCGTCGGGGCGTGTCCACGAGAGCCCCGCTGGCATGTATTCGTCCAGGGCGCTGAGAAGGGCTTTGCAGCGTTCCGCGTACAGGCCGCGGTAGGTTTCGATTTGCCCCCGCCAGTCGTAGTCACGCAAATATGCGGAGACAAGCATTTGGTTCAGGGGCGGCGGGCAAAGCGTGACTGCTTCGGAGGCCAGGTAGAACCGACGCTGCAGGTGTGCGGGCACCAAGGCCCAGCCAATGCGGAGACCCGGCGCGAAGATCTTGGAGAAGGACCCCAGATAGATGACGTCATCGGGATTTGCAGCCCGCATCGGTGCGATCGGGTGGCCGTCAAACCGCAGCAGGCCGTAGGGGTTGTCCTCCAGCACGATGATATTCGCCTTGCGGCATATATCTACGATCCTCTGCCTGCGCGACTCTGCCAGGGTGATGCCCGAGGGATTGTTGAAGTTGGGGATCGTATAGAGGAACTTGATGCTCTTGCCTTCTGCCTGGAGCGCGGCGATCCTGGCCTCAAGCAGCTCAGGTACCAACCCGTCGTCGTCCATTTCGATGGGCTCCACCTGCACTTGGTAGGCCTCGAACGTATTCAGGGCACCGACGTAAGTGGGGTTTTCGACGAGGACAACGTCGCCGGGATTGCAGAAGACCTTGGTGGCCACATCCTGCGCTGACTGGGAGCCAGCAGTAATCACGATGTTTTCAGGCTGGGCGTCCATGATGCCTTCTGCGGCCATGATCGCGCAGACTTGCTGGCGCAGTTCAGCGGTCCCTTGGCCACCGCCGTATTGCAGGGCGGTCATCCCGTCTTCGGCGATGATTCTGGCGGCGGTCTGGCCAAGCTTTTCCAGCGGCAGCGACTGCAGGTATGGGTTGCCGCCTGCGAGCGAGACAAGGCCGGGCCGCATGGAGATATCGAAGACGTCGCGGACAGCGGACTGCTTGATGTTGGCGGCCCGCGCGGAGAACAGTTCCTCGTGCGGGTGGGCGGCGGCCGTGGCGGCCCGCTCAATGGCGTCGATAGCTTCAGCGGGCAGCTTGGTGCCGGCATCCAATGTTTCGTGGGTCACAGTGACAGGATACTCCTGAAGGTTGCTAATTAGGCAACATATGTTTTCAAGAACGCGCCGGTTTGCCTGGTTTCCTTTACGCCGGGAACGGTAGGGGCTGGAATGTAGCTATGACACTGCACCGGGGATCCGTGACCAAAGCCGAACTCTTCCACAAGCTTCACGACGCCGGACCCACGCCGCTGGTCCTGGTGAACGTTTGGGACGCGGCTTCCGCCCGCGTGGTGCAGGAGGCTGGTGCGACGGCGATAGCTACCTCAAGCTCGGCAGTTTCCTGGAGCCTGGGCTTCCGGGACGGGGACCACGTGCCTTGGGGACTGGCGATGGCGGCGCTCGGGCGGGTGGTAGGGGCAACCAAACTGCCGGTAACTGCCGACATCGAAACTGGATACGGGCGCACGGACGATGAACTTCGGGCCACCGTGCACGGAGTACTGGATGCAGGCGCGATCGGCATCAACATTGAGGATTCGGCTGCGGAGCCACTGACGGACATCAACGAACAATCGCGGCGTATCGCTTTGATACGTGCCGTGGCGGACGAGCGTGGAATCCCTTTGTTCATCAATGCCCGAACCGACACGTACCTCTCCGGACAATATTCGGACAACGCTTATGACGAGACCCTGCGCCGTGCTGAGTCCTACCTCACGGCGGGTGCGGACGGCATCTTCGTTCCCGGGGTCGTGGACCTTCACGTCCTGCACGAACTCTCCAGCAAGATCCCCGCGCCCCTTAATGCCCTTGCGGGAGTAGGTGCGCCATCGCCACTCGAACTTCACGACGCCGGCATACGGCGCGTCAGCATCGGCGGCAATACGGCTAAAGCTGCCTACGCAAAAGTCGCACGGGTGGCGAAGGAAATTCTGGGCGACGGCAACTGGGCAGGATTGGCAGGCACCCGCAGCCACGACGAGATGGATGCGCTCTTCGCCCAAGGGCCCAAATACAGGCCGTAAGCAGCGCGGTTTGGGCAGATGAAAGCGCACGACGTCGGAACCCGGCTTTAATGTCTGACCCCGCCATTAGCTTGGAATCAGTAGCAAAGACCGCAGGCAGGGGAGGGCGGATGGCAAGACGCAGTGTGCAGTTCTGGCGCATTGACCAACTGAATGGCGAGGATCTGCGCGCTCCGTTTCCGGCGCGCCGCGTTGCGGAGGTACTCAAGAAGGCCCAGGAAGCTGGGACGGACCGGCATTTCATCGGCATGGACGGCACGGTGTTGGTTGCCCAGACCGCATCTTTCTCACCGCATCCGGTAATCCTCCTGGATCGGGTCCGCGATACGAACCTGCCCAGCGTTGGGGATGCGCTTGGACGCCGCAAGCCCCTCCCCTTGGAGCCGGGTGACCATCTTCTGGAAACCACCTACTTTGCCTTCCTGAAGCGGAACGTCATCGCCGTGTTGACCAGTGGCAACGGCCCCCGGGCTTCCAGGATGGGGGAGTACCTCGAAGGCATGCTGGGGCTTGAACCCGGACTGGTCCCGGTGGTCCGTGAGGATATTGAGGAGATCCTTACCAGGCTTGAGGTGAGTCGCTTCGAGTTCGCGCTTCCTGCTGAACGCCTCTCCGGAAAGTTAATGGAGGGTGAATGGGCTGACGTTCTGGAGAGCGCCTCACGCCTGGTGACTGAGGGAACCTTCCGGATTTCCCTCACTGTGGGCCGTTCGGGAGGGGCCGGGGACAAGCAGCGGATCCGGGAACGCATCCAGCAGCTCATTGACCTCTTCCGCAGGGCGGGATCCGTAGAGCACTTCGACTACGTCGTGGCCGAGGGCAAGGACTCCCTGACCGGTGACCGCGAGGTGGTTGACCTGCTGAAAGAGCGTTTCATCTCCCATATCGAGGTGGACCCCGATGTGTTCAACGATCCCCGGAAGTCCGCTGCCGAGGCAGTCGCCATCCTGAACAAGCAGGCCAGGGACAACGAAGCATTCTTCGCCCTCACGCTGCCGGAAATCAGAGGCTCAGCAGACTCGGTCCCTGTGCCGGACATCGTCGCAGGTGGAATGGCGGCAGTGCGGGAAGCTCTGGCAGCGTCCACAAAGGAGGAAGCCGCCAAGGCAAAGCCCGGGGATGTTAAACCAGCGGGGGGATCAGAAGGCAGCGCGGATCATGAGCTTGTACGAGGTTGACGTAGAGCACGCCGGGCGACGCCGGACGGTGTGGAGGTGGTTTCTGCTCCATCCGCCGGCAGACTATGCGTGGGCGGTAGTGGCTGTGCTGATGTGGCTTGGCTTGGCCCGGCTTTTGGAGCAGCCCTTGATGCTGGAGGGCGTCGATCCAGGTGCCCGTCGAACCCTGTTCCAAACCCTCGCTACGTTGGCTGGTGCTACCGCTGGCCTCACGCTCACCAGCGTCTCCATGCTGATCAACGTGCTCGGCAAAAAGGCGGCGCCCGGGCAGCGTGAGCTTCCCCTGGAGAAGCTCACCGCCTTGCATCGTCGCCAGATCGGAGAAGTGTTCCTGTTCGCCATCCCGGGGCTTGGCCTGCTGGTGGTGGCTGCCCTCGTCACCGTGGTGCTGGAGGGCGATGGTCCCAGGGGCCTCTGGATCCCGGAGGCGGTTGTCTTCGTTCTCGCCTTCGCGTCCGTGCTTGCGCTGCTCCGCGTGGCGTGGGCGCTCCGGCGGGTGCTGGCCATCGCAACGGCTTGAGAGGCTGCTGCCCTAAGCCTTAACAAATCCGGACGATGCCGGATCGCTAACCGCAGTAACCGCACTAACGCAGGCTCAGCGCCTCAGCCAAAGTCTTGCCATTGATGTAGATTTCGGCCCGGGATGCTCCGCTGGCGGAGACGATGGTGTGGGTCAACTGGGCTTCAATGCGCGGGATGTCGCAGACTCCTCCGGGGCGCAACGTTCCACTCAAATTCACCACCACGGTTGCTCCGCTGACGTATCCCGACGCGAAGTGCAAAGAGGAATTAGCCAGCGAATCGTAGAGGCCCGCGCCGGTGTCCAGGGGCATGCCGGCTTCCAGCAGGCGGCTCAGGGCCAGCGTCAAAGGGTCGCCGGGCGCCAGGGCGCCCCGGACAGGCACCAGACTGTCGTTGCATCCGAAGCGGACACCTCTTGAGCCCCCGTCGTCAACGGCAACGTAGTAGACAGCCGGCCCCAAATTCAGGTCCTGGGGTACGGTCGCAGCCCGGGCGACGGGAGCAACAGCCGTCGGTGAAGGGCTCGGCGTAGCGACGGGTACAGGCTCGACGGCGTCACCTTGCTTGGGCGTTTCGGTCGCCCCAATGCCAGGGGTACCCGTGCCGGAATTGCCGGAACTGCCGGAACTGCCCCCGCCCCCAGGGCCCGAAGTGCTGGAAGGTTCGGCTGTCGAATCACGGTCCGCAGTGCCCCCGGTCGTCGTGGACGGCAGAGACGGAGCGCCGGAGGCCCCATCCGCGGCAGCATTGCCATCACGCGCCGGACTCGAGGGGCCCGCCACGGGAACAGGCGAACCAGCCTCGGGCGATGGCAAACGACCCGGGTCCGAAGTGCAGCCGGCCAGCAGCAGACCCAGCACGAGGCAGGCAGCCGGGATCGCCGTCGTACTTGTTGGCCTCCGCCCGGCACGCATGACAGCCCCACGCTCCTGTCCGTCCACCTGTAGTTCAACGTTAGGCCCGTGTGACTTGGAGCAAAATGCCGCTACGGTGACGGTTCGGACAAGAGTTGATCACGCTGCGTCCCGTAGACACGGGAAACGCAAATGCCCCCGCTCCGTCCTGCAAATTCGCAGGCACGGAGCGGGGGCAAGGAAAGCGGTAAGGCTAGGCTGCGGCTTCTTCTTCCTGAACGGCAGTCAGGGGCTCGAAGATAGCCTTGATCTGCTCGACAACCTCGGCGTCGTCCTTCGGGTGGAGTTCAGCGAAGCGGATCATGGAACCCGGGACGGCCAGCTTGACGTCGTCAAGGACCTTGGCGCCGGCGATCCCGACAGCCTTGCGGGCCTCGTCCTGTGCCCAGACTCCGCCGAACTGGCCGAAAGCGGTTCCGACGACGGCGGTCGGCTTGCCGCTGAGTGCGCCGGCGCCGTAGGGGCGGGACAGCCAGTCAATGGCGTTCTTCAGCGATGCGGGCATGGTGCCGTTGTGCTCGGGGGTGACGAGGAGAAGGGTGTCGGCGTTTGCTGCAGCGGCGCGCAGGGCCGCAGCTTCGGCGGGAACCTGGCCTTCGACGTCGATGTCCTCGTTGTAGAACGGGATGGTGCCCAGGGAATCGTGGATCTGGACTTCGACGTTCTCCGGTGCGTTCAGCTGGATGGCTTCGGCGAGCTTCTTGTTGTGGGAATCAGCGCGGAGGCTGCCGACGAGGGTAAGAACGGTGCTCTTTGACATGGTGTCTCCTTTGTAAGTGTTGGGACCTTCACTGATACTAAACGGACTGCGGTCCGGTTTCTATTCCCGGGTCTAGAATGTTTCTTGTGAGCTCGATCCCAATCCAGCCGGACGTGCCCCTTGGTCCGCCGCATGAGCGCAGCGATGCCGCCCGGAATCGCGAGCGGTTGCTCTGCGCTGCCCGCGAGCTGGTTGACGAGTTCGGAGTAGAAGCGCTCACCATGGACGCGCTCGCCTGCAAGGCCAAAGTAGGCAAGGGAACCGTGTTCCGCCGCTTTGGTAGCCGGGCCGGCCTGATGATGACCCTTCTGAGTGACTCTGAATCTGAATTCCAGCGCGGCTTCATGTTTGGTCCGCCACCACTGGGCCCGGGCGCGACGCCGAGCGAGCGCCTGGTGGCCTTCGGTGAGGGCCGTATCTACTTCGTCCTGGAAAACGGGGAGCTCCTCAAAGCGGCCGCAACCAATGCCCGCAATCGCTTTGACGTGCCGGCCACCGTCCTTGCCCACCGACATGTAGAGGTCCTGCTGCGGGAGGCCGGCATCACGGATCCGTGGGTCATGGCAATGTCGCTGCTTTCCGCGCTGGATCCGGAACGAATCGTCAACGACGTGAGGGTTCACGGCATCTCGCCGAAGAGGCTCACGGACTCCTGGCGCGAACTCGTCACGCGCCTCATGCGATCTTCCTAGCCCACCTACGAGAGTAGGCCGTAAGCGCCACAGTGCCGCGGACGTTGGGATCGTGACGCGAATACAGATAACAATCTGGCTGCAGGCTTGAAACGGGGCCTCTTTGAGCGAAACGTGAAGCAGTTATTGTGGTAGTTTCCTCTTGAATGTGACCCATGCCATAAAAGGGCGGTGTTCACGTGGAGGGGTCTGGGGGGCGATCACCCTTCATGCCAATTCGTAGCTGACGCCGGCCACAGCCGGGAACCGCGGAAGGACGAGCATTGAGCTTTGCCACGATCCAGGGCAGCCGCCCGACATGCTGAAATATCTGACGAAGCGGTCGGGCATCTACCTGATCATGATCTTCCTGACCACGAGCGCGGGCTATTTCCTGGCAGTATCAACGCTCAAACCGGCGGTCCTGGAACAGGAGAAGATCCCGCGGCCAACCCCGGAACAGGTGGCAGCCTCCTTCCGTGGCCTTGGACTGGACCCTGACGCCAGTCCCTGGGAACGCTATATTGGCTGGCTCGGCGGCATCATTACCCGCTGGGACTGGGGCCGCAGCCCAAACGGGGCATTCGTCAACGCCGAATTCGCTGACCGGGTACTTGTTTCCACAAGGCTGTTTATCGCCTCCATCATCCTGACGCTGATCATCGGCGTCGCGCTCGGCGTTTATTCAGCAGCGCGGCAGTACAAGTACCAGGACCGCGTCATCACGTCCTACAGCTACCTGGTGCACATCCTTCCCGCGCCGATCGCCTACTTCCTGGTGCAGTTGGGGGCCATCAGCGTCAACGAAACCGTAGGCCAGCGCATCTTTTTCGTCACCGGCATTTCGACGCCGGGGATCGAGCCGGGTTGGCCGGCTTTCGTTGACCTCGTGGCCCACTACGCCGTGCCCACCTTTGCTATGACCATCTTCGGCTGGGCCGGTTACCAGATCGCCCAGCGGCAGTATCTCCTGGACAACGTGAATGCCGACTTTGTCCGCACGGCCAGGGCAAAAGGCCTCACCCGCAACCAAGCCATCAGACGGCATGCCCTGCGGGTCTCCTTCATTCCCGTGGCGCAAAGCATCGCCTTCACCATCCCCGCGATCTTTACCGGTGGCTTCTTTGCCGAGGCGATATTCGCCTGGCCAGGCATCGGCCTGTGGAGTATCCAGGCAATCGGGCTTCAGGACGTCAACGTCGCCACGGCTACGCTGGCCTACGGCTCAGTGATCTTCGCAATCGGTGCCATCCTTGCCGATTTCGCCACAACGCTGGTCGACCCGCGAGTGAGGGTCCAGTAATGACGAACATCATTGACCCCATCGCGGAAATCGACGAATCCAGGGTTGCCGACCAGGACGTCGTTATCGGCAAGACCCGCATTATCTTCCGTCGCTTCATGCGGAACCGTACCGCCGTCGCCGGTTTGTTCATCTTCCTGGCGCTGTTCCTCTTCTCCCTGTTCGGCGGGTTCCTGACGCCCTGGGACAAGGACACGATTGATCCCCTCAACATCGGAATGGGACCATCACCGGATCACTTCCTGGGCACGTCCCAGGCAGGTATCGACCTCATGGCGCTCATCGTTGAAGGCACTCGGATCTCGATCTTCATCGGCCTGATCGTGGGCGGCGTATCTGTCCTGATTTCCGCCGTCTACGGCTGCACCATGGCGTTCTTCGGCGGCAAAGTGGACGCCGTGATGTTGTTCATCCTTGAAGCCCTCATCATGATGCCGGCCATCCTTGTGGTCGCCGTGGCCACCAGTGGGGGCGGCGGACTCAAGGACCTTCCCAGCTGGCTCCTGCTGATCATCGTGCTGCTGTTCTTCAGTTGGATGGGCACGGCCCGCCTGGTTCGCTCATTATCGATGTCCCTCATGCAGCGGGACTACGTCAAAGCCGCCAAGTACATGGGTGTCCCGTCCCGCAAGATCGTGTGGCGCCACCTCGTCCCGAACATCGGCTCGCTGCTGGTCCTCGATTTCACCCGCGGTATCACCGGTGCCGTGCTGGCCGAAGTGGCGTTCTCCTTCATCGGCATCGGCATCAAGCTCCCCGATGTGAGCCTGGGTGTGCTCATCGGCCAGGCCACCGGCCAGGTGTCCTCGTTCCCGTGGATGTTCTGGGTTCCGCTGACCGTCATGTTCCTCCTGACCGGTTCGCTCGCGATGATGAACGATGGCCTCCGCGACGCCTTCGACCCCAGCTCCAGTTCGATCGGCCGCGCGAAGCGGACCACAGCACGAACAGTAAAGAAGACCCGCAAATGAGCACCAACATCTCCCACACCCCCGCAGAGCGGCTTCGCGACGCTGGACTCTACGCCCCCGGCGACGCCGTCCTGAGCGTCCGGGACCTCAACGTCCGCTTCAATTCCGAGAACGGTGTTGTCCACGCAGTGCGCGGCGTGGACTTCGACCTCATGCCAGGCAAGACCCTGGGCATCGTGGGCGAATCGGGATCGGGAAAGTCCGTGACGTCCATGGCCATCATGGGACTCCTCCCCGAGACTGCTGATATCTCCGGTTCGGTGCGCTACAAGGGCAAGGAACTCCTGGGCCTCAGCGACAAAGCCATGTGCAGGCACCGCGGCAGCGACATCGCCATGGTGTTCCAGGATCCGCTATCGTCGCTGACCCCCGTTTACACCGTCGGGAACCAGATCATCGAGGCCCTGACCGTCCACAACCCCACCATGAGCAAGCAGGCCAAAGAAGCCCGCGCCGTCGAACTTTTGCGGATGGTTGGCATCCCCAGTCCCAAGGACCGGCTGAAAGCCTTCCCGCACGAATTCTCCGGGGGAATGCGCCAGCGCGTGATGATCGCCATAGCGATCGCCAACGATCCGCGTGTGCTCATCGCCGATGAACCGACGACGGCGTTGGACGTCACCATCCAGGCGCAGGTGCTGGAAGTCCTGCACACCGCGCAAGAGGAGACCGGCGCCGCCGTCGTCATGATCACGCACGACCTCGGCGTCGTGGCGGGCATGGCCGACGACATCATGGTGATGTACGCAGGGAAGCCGGTGGAAACCGGGACTGTGGAGGACATCTACTACAACCCTCGGATGCCGTACACCATGGGTCTCCTCGGCGCCGTGCCCCGCGTTGACACCGCCAACAAACAGTCACTGGTTCCGATCGAAGGCACGCCGCCCAACCTGACGCTGCCCGTAACCGGCTGCTCGTTCGCGCCGCGCTGCCCGCTGGCCAGCGATGCCTGCCTGCACGGCGAGCCCGAACTCTTTTCGGTGCCGGGTTCCCAAGGCCACAGGGCAGCCTGCATCAAAACGGACCAGCTATCGGGCGACGCGGACGTCCACGAGATTTTCCAGGCGCCGCCCAAGCCCGTTTCAAAGTTCGACGGCGTCGCTCGACTTGAGCGGGACAAGGTCCTTGAGCTCAAGGACGTGAAGAAACACTTCCCACTCCTCAAGGGCGCGCTGATCAAGCGCAGGATCGGCACAGTCAAGGCCGTTGACGGGCTGAGTTTCGACATCCGCGAAGGCGAATGCCTCTCGATCGTCGGCGAATCCGGCTGCGGCAAGACGACCACCCTCCTGGAAATCATGGAATTCCACCCGGACCAAGTGGGTGAAGTGGTCATCGGCGGCGTCAGCAATAAGGTTGCCACCGACGCCAGGACGAAGATGGCCATGCGCAAGGAAATGCAGATGGTGTTCCAGGACCCCACGGGTGCACTGGATCCACGCTTCACGGTGTACGAAGTCCTGGCCGAACCGCTGGAAAACCTGGGCATGCCCAAGGCCGCCGTCCGGAAGCGCATTATGGAACTCATGCGGCTCGTGGGCCTGCAGGCGGACCACGTCAACCGTTTCCCCAACCAGTTCTCCGGAGGCCAGCGCCAGCGCATCGGCATTGCGCGGGCGCTCGCAGTGAACCCGAAACTTGTGGTGCTGGACGAACCTGTCTCTGCGTTGGATGTCTCCGTCCAGGCCGGCGTTATCAATCTCCTGGACCAGCTACGTGCCGAACTGGGCCTGAGCTACCTGATGGTTGCCCACGATCTCTCCGTGGTCCGCCATATCTCGGATCGCGTGGCGGTGATGTACCTGGGCAAGATCGTGGAAACCGGCGACGTGGACGAAGTGTTCGACAATCCGCGGCATCCCTACACGAGAGCCCTGCTCTCTGCGATCCCGGTACCCGATCCCAATCTGGAACGCACGCGTGAACGCATCATCCTGCAGGGCGACCTTCCCAGCCCGCTTGATGCGCCAAAGGGTTGCAATTTCGCAACGCGTTGCCCGGTATTCGCCGCACTACCTGCCGCCAAGCAGGAGAAGTGCCTTACTCTGGAGCCGCCACTTGCTTCAGAAGGTCAACAGGAGTTTGCATGCTTCTTCCCGGACGGGGAAATAGATGCCGACATGCTGGTGGTGCATGCCTGACGACAAATGACTCATTGATTGAACCCTGTATTCAATTCGTAAAGATTTCCAGTCGTAAACATGAAGGGCAAACCATGAAGAAGTACACGACGATCGGCGGCGTAGCAGTTGCAGCTGCACTGATGCTGACCGCTTGCGGCGGGGGAACGCCGTCGGGTCCGGCCTCCCAGAAGGCCGAAGAAGCTGGCGGTGACATCAGCAAGCTCATTAGCGTTAATGCCAAGGAAGCCAAGGACCTGGAGCAGGGCGGCACTGTCACCCTTGCCATAGGCAGCATTGGCCCTGACTTTAACGGCTTCTCCAATGTGGGCAACAGCGCAGACAACTCTGCGCTGATGACTCCGGTTAATACGGCCTCCATCAACAGCGGCGGCATCGGCGGCTGCTGGAAGCTGGACTTCGACGGCAAAGCAGAGCCCAACAAGGACTTCTGCGAAGACGTCAAGAGCGAAGTCAAGGATGGGAAGCAGACCATCACCATCAAGGTCAATGACAAGGCGACCTGGAACGACGGAACGCCGATCGACGTCAAGACCTTTGAGAACACGTGGAAGATGCTCAAGGGCGACGATAAGTCCATCGACATCGTTTCGGCGGGCGCTTACGCTTTCGTGGACTCGGTCAAGGCCGGCGCCAACGACAAAGAAGTCATTGTCACCACCACCCAGCCCGTCTTCCCTTTGGAAGGTCTTTTCTTCGGCCTGATCCACCCGGCAATCAACACGCCTGAAATTTTCAACACGGGCTTCGCAGGCAACATGCACCCCGAGTGGATGGCCGGCCCGTTCAAGATTGAAAACTACGACACCACCGCAAAAACGGTGACCATGGTTCCGAACGACAAGTGGTGGGGCCAGAAGCCGGTCCTTGACAAGGTGGTTTGGCGCCAGATGGAGCCAAGCGCCACGATTGCCGCGTTCAAGAATGGTGAAATCGACGCAGCCAACGGCCGTACCCTGGGCCGCTACAAGCAGCTCGAAGGTACCAAGGATTCCGATATCCGCCGCGGCCAGCGCCTGTTCGCAGGTGGCCTCAACCTGAACGCCAAGCGCCCGGCCCTTACCGATGTGGCCGTACGCAAGGCAATCTTCACCGCAGTGGACCGCAAGGCCATCCGCGATGTCCGCTTCAACGGCTTGAACTGGTCCGAGGAAAGCTCGGGTTCCATGATGCTCATGCCATTCTCCGAGTACTACCAGGACAACTACCCCGTGAAGGACACCGGCCCTGAGCAGGCCAAGAAGGTCCTGACCGATGCCGGCTACGCCCCGAATGACAAGGGCATCATGGCGAAGGACGGTGTTCCTGTTTCCTTCAAGATCACCAACTTCGGAGACGACCCCACCACGGCGGCAACGTCGCAGACCCTGCAGAACCAGCTCAAGGCAGCGGGCATGGACGTTTCCATCGATCAGCGCGGAGACGCCGACTTCGGCAAGGTCATTGGTGGCCGCGAGTTCGACGTAACCATCTCCGGTTACACCGTGGGTGCAGACGCAACCGACGCAGTGAAGCAGTTCTATGACTCCACCACCAACGAGAACGGCCTGGGCGACGCTGAGCTGGATGCCGAGATCAAGCGCCTGGCAACCATCGCAGATGACAAGGAGCGCAACAAGGCGGCCATGGACGTAGAGAAGAAGCACATGGAGAAGTACTTCTCCATGGGCACCGTCCTTAACGGCCCGGAGATCCAGTTCGTCCGCACGGGCCTGGCCAACTACGGACCGTCCCTGTTCAAGAGCCTGTCCAACGTTCCGGACTGGACCACTCTCGGCTGGGAAAAGGGCGCCAAGAAGTAACGCTTTGCCCTAGGACCTAAACACAACGAGGCCGGGAGCTTCCCTGAACTGTTCAGCGGTTCAGGGCGGCTCCCGGCCTTTTCCTGGTCCCTCTCTCACATCCTGCCGCCTTTTCCCGATCGTTCTCTCACATCCTGCGGTCTTTTCCCGATCGTTCTCTCACATCCTGACCTTCCGCTGTGCGCACCGCCGGGACGTTTACTGAATTAGCCTTGGGGCATGACTTCCAGGCCGATTCGCACCGCCATCGCAGGTTTTGGGTTATCCGGCAGCGTGTTCCATGCGCCCTTCATTGCTTGCAACAGTTCTTATGAGCTTGCCGTCATTGCCACATCCGACGCCCAAAGACAGGCTCGAGCCGCTGAACGATACCCGCAGGCAAAGGTAGTCAGCGCGCCGCAGGACATCCTGGCGCTAGCTGGCGAACTGGATCTCGTCGTCCTTGGCACACCGCCCGCCACGCACTATCCGCTGGCGAAAGCCGCGCTGGAAGCCGGGCTCGACGTCGTCGTCGATAAGCCGTTTGTCGTCCACAGTGCCCAAGGTGAGGAGCTGATCCAACTCGCCGCGCAAGCGGGCCGCGTCCTCACTGTCTACCAGAACCGCCGCTGGGACGGAGACGCGCTCACCCTGAAGAAACTGCTCGACGCCGGGACGCTGGGTGCGGTGACCAGGTTTGAAGCGGGGATGGAGCGCTGGGCGCCGGAGATCGCGAAAGCGTGGAAGGCAAGTGCTACTGCCGAGGACGGCGGTGGGGTCCTGTTCGACCTCGGTGCACACGTGCTGGACCTGGCCGTCCAGTTCTTCGGGCCCGCGCACGTCACCTATGCCGAGATCACAGCCCGACGGCCGCAGGAGAAGGCCGACGACGACGTCTTCATCGCGCTCCAGCACCAATCCGGCGTCGTCAGCCACGTGACCCTGAACCTCAACAGCCACCTCCACGGCCCCCGCTTCCGCGTGCTGGGCACGAAGGGCGGCTTTGTTAAGTTCGGCACCGATCCGCAGGAGCCCTTTATTCTGGGCGGTGGACTGCCGACGGCCGCCGAGTACGGCGTCGAACCTGCCGAAAACTACGGGACCCTTGAGTCGGACGGCCAGCGCCGAACCGTCGCCACCGAGCGCGGAGCCTACCAGGAGTTTTATCGCCTCCTCGCCGAAAAGATCGACGACGGCGGTGCGGCCTCCGCGCTTCCCTCACCTGTGGATCCGGCCGACTCAGTGGCGGTGCTGAAGCTGATCGAACAGGCCCGGGCATTGGCTTCCTAAGTGTGGATTTGTTCAGGCAGGTCCTGCCCGGAAAACATTTTTTTGAGGAAGGCGTAACCTCAGCGGTGCCCGGAACGATGTAGAGGGTGTGCGGGCCACGTCCGCACGCTGATCATCCGGCAGCGACCCAAACGCTGCCGGGGCAATCCCCACATCGTTTGTCGGAGGCTTTTATGTCCTTGTTCACTGTCCTTGCCACCAGCAAAGTCGCCGCCGGCGTCCTGGCTGCCGGAGCCGTAGCTGCCGGCGGAACCGGTGTCGCTGCCTTCAATGGCGCGCTTCCCACCGAAATCCAGCAGAGCGCCCACGACCTCGTCGGCGCACCTGCACCGCTCGCCACGAAGGCGGCAGACGCGGCCGAAGCCGGCCAGGCCAAGGCGACTGACGCCGTCGAGACCGCCCAGGCAAAGGCTACCGACGCCGCCAAGACTGGCGAAGACAAGGCAACGGACGCTGTTGACGCTGCGAAGTCCAAGGCCGAAGACGCCGTCGCCGCAACGCCTGAAGCTTTCGGTCTCTGCACTGCCTTCATCAACGGTGGCCTCAAGGCTGACACCAAGGTCCCCGGTTTCAAGTCCCTGGTTGTTGCCGCAGGCGGCGAAGCCAACGTTGAAGCCCACTGCCAGGCAGTAGTCGACGCCGGCAAGGCTGCCGGTCTGAAGGCTGCAGGATCCGCAGACGCTGACGCTTCCGTTGCAGCCAAGGTGCCGGCCGTTCCGGCTGTCCCGGCTGTTCCGGGAACGGACGGTGCCCCGGCTGTCCCCGCTGTCCCTGCGACACCGGCCGCTCCCGCGCTGCCGACGCAGGTGCCCAGCGAGGTTCCTGCCGCTCCCGGTGCAGGCCTCGATTCGGTCCGCTAAGCGCTCAGCGGTTACGGTTTAAGGGTGGGGCTCCTTCGTCTGGTACGGGGAGCCCCACCACTTTACGGACGGTCGAGTACGTAACAGACGGCAGTGGCAAAGGATGTCCTGACCCCGGGAAAGAACCGGGGAGGGTGCTCCAGAGAGGCCGCTGCGCTGCGCGGGATGGAGGCATCCACGGGTGCTAAACCCATTAGCTGATGAATATGTGCAGACGGACAATGACGATCCCGCTCTGCTCTTCACCGATGCCTACAACCAGTTCTCCGGCCCGGTTTTCGGCTACCTCCGCGCCCGCGGTGTGGACGATCCCGAGGCCGTGACGCAGGACGTCTTCCTCGCCCTGTATCCGAAGCTGCCGGATCTGCAGGGTGGCCTCCAAGGGGCCAGGACCCTGCTGTTCTCGATCGCCCACGCGCGCATGGTGGACCATTACCGCAAGCGTGAACGGACTCCGGATTCAGCTCCGTATGATGCTGAGCTCGATGCGCGGCAGGCGCCCTCGGCAGAGGACCAGGCATTTGGCCGCGGCAGCCTAGGCGTCGCGGAACTTCTGGAGGACCTCGCCGCAGATCATCGCGAAGTCCTGGCATTGAGGGTGGTGGCTGACCTCTCCGTGGAAGAAACGGCGGCCATTATGGGCAAATCCCAAGGGGCAATAAAACAACTGCAGCGCAGGGCATTGAGTGCACTGAGGAAAAGTGCACTACGAAGGAATGGCACACCATGAGTGAACACATCACCCCGGCCGGACGACGGACCGGTGGCGCCGACGGTTATACAGGCGAGCAGGCCATTGACCGTCTGTTGGCCGATTCCGGATTCGACGACGCCCGCGACATCCGTGCCGAACTTCTTGAACTGCGCTCCCTCGCCAGCACCGCTCCGCCGCCCTCTGCGGCCGTCCGCGCGTTGATGATCGGCGGCCGGGCGGCCAGCGGCACAAGCACGACGGCGGAGGTCGCCTCCGCCACGGCGGGTGCATCGACGGCGGTACTTGCGTCCGTCGAAGGATCCACTGACTTAACTTCCGTTGACGAACTCGCGGCCCGCCGTCGTCGTAAGCGGCGCACTGCGATCGCCGGGCTCGCTGTGGCAGTGTCATTGGCAGGCGGCGCTACGGCCGCGGCTGCTTCCGAGGGTGGCATCCCGGGTGCTTTCCAACATCTGGGCTCGACGATCGGCTCAGTAGTTTCGCAGCTCACGCCGGGATCAGGCAATGGATCGGGGCATAATCCTGGTTCCCCCTCCGAGCAGGAGCGTGGCCGCACCGTGACTCCGGCAACCCCATACCGATCCGGCAGCAACCCCGGGGGCAATGGCACCTCGGGAAATGGCGCCAACCCGGGCCAGGAGCCTCAAGGGGGCACCAATGGCGCGTCCGGACATTCCAATTCACCCAAGGCTCCCAACGGGGGAACGCCCGAAGTACCCAGGCTCCCCGGGAATGGTCAGCCCGGCAACATCAGCATCCCGACTCCCGCAGCACCCATCACGCCGCCGGGCATCGAGGCCCCCAACGTAACCCCGCCGACCCTTCGGCAATCGGATATCCCTGTGCCGGTTCCCACTCACGTGGTCCCTGAGGAACCAGTCACCCCCGGCAACGGCTAGAGCACGGGTTTGGTGCCCAGCAATTTTCTGCCCGGCACGGGTTTGCTGCCCAGCACGTGCAAAGCCCGCTGTTCCGTTGCTGGACAGCAACGGAACAGCGGGCCGGCGACTTGTCACCGCCGCAAGGGCAAAGCCTAGGCGGTAACCACGCTGTGCCAGTCGGCAACGAGGGGCAGGTTGTGCGCCTCGGAAACCGAGTGGTGTGCCACGTGGCCTGCGGCGATGTTGAGGCCGGCGGCCAGGGCGGGGTCGCGGTCGAATGCGGCCTTGACGCCCAGGTTGGCCAGTGCCACGGCGTAGCGCAGGGTGACGTTGGTCAGTGCGTACGTGGAGGTGTTCGGAACAGCGCCAGGCATGTTGGCAACGCAGTAGAAGATCGAGTTGTGGACCTTGTACGTCGGTTCCTGGTGGGTGGTGGGGTGTGTGTCCTCGAAGCAACCGCCCTGGTCCACGGCAATGTCCACCAGTACCGAGCCCGGCTTCATCCGGGACACGAGTTCGTTGGTGACCAGCTTGGGAGCCTTGGCGCCCGGGATCAGGACGGAGCCGATCACGAGATCTGCGTCGACAACTGACTTCTCGATCTCGTAGGCGTTGGATGCCACGGTCTTCAAGCGGCCCTGGTAAAGGGCGTCGAGTTCCCGCAGGCGGTTGATGTTGATGTCCATGATGGTGACATCAGCACCGAGGCCCAGAGCCATGGCGGCAGCGTTGGTTCCGGCAACACCGGCACCGAGGACAACAACTTTGGCCGGACGGACGCCCGGTACGCCGCCAAGGAGGATTCCCTTGCCGCCCGCCGGTGCCATCAGCGAGGAAGCGCCGACCACCACGGACAGGCGGCCTGCGACCTCGGACATCGGGGCGAGCAGCGGAAGGGTGCGGCCTTCCTGCACCGTTTCGTAGGCGATGGCCGTGACGCCGGAGTTGATGAGCTCGGCAGTGAGTTCGGGCTCGGCGGCGAGGTGCAGGTAGGTGAAGAGGATGAGGCCCTTGCGGAAGCGGTGGTACTCGGCCTTGATGGGTTCCTTGACCTTCATGACCATGTCCGCGCGGCCCCAGACGTCGTCCGCGTCGGCAACGATTTCAGCGCCCGCGATCGAGTATTCCTCGTCCGTGATGCCAGAGCCCAGGCCCGCACCCCGCTCAACCAGAACGGTGTGTCCGTGAGTGCGGAACTCGTGGACACCTGCGGCCGTGATGGCTACGCGGAACTCGTTGTTCTTGATTTCTTTGGGGACGCCGATGATCATTTGCTGGCTCCATCGTTTGCGGCTTTTTCGGCCGGATATTTGCTGTGGGCTGTGATTCCAGAATAAATCCGGCTGTGAGGCAGGCGACATGGATCTTGGAGCCCGCCTGAATGAAAACCGCGGAAATTCAAGGAATTATTGCTATGCGCTTCGACATTTGTCGAGGTCTGGAGCGTCAGGTGTCGCCTGATGTTGGTACGCTTTCTGGATGCAGCAGGACGTCGAGGAGATCGTTGAACGCGTGGCGCTCAAGCTTGGCAGGGGGCTGTCCCTGGAGGACCTCGACGGCGTCCTCCTCGCCTACAGTTCCAACCAATCGCACGCCGACCGCGTGAGGGTGAACTTCCTCCTGAGCAAACGCGTGCCCAGCGATGTCAGTGCCTGGCAGCTCTCCCACGGCATCGCGACGGCGGTGCGCCCGGTTGTTGTTCCGGCGAACGACGAGCTGGGCATGCTCGGCCGCGTCTGCGTCCCGCTGCTGGTGCGCGGTTTCCGGGTGGGCTACTTGTGGGTGCAGCAGGACCTTGAGGAGCAAACCGCGACGGCGATACTCGCCGAACTGCCCGGCGTACGTGACGAACTGGACCTGTTGGCTGCTTTGTTGCTCGACTCAAACACCGCGGAATCGGAGTTCAGAAGGAGGCGGGAGCAGGAGTTTCTGGCGGCCTGCACAGGCGAATCGAATGCAGTGGCAGCGGTGGCCGGTTGGAAGGAGATCCAAGGCCGCGGTCCTTGGCAACTGGTGACCATCCTGGACGCGGATGGCGGCGGAACCGACGTCGACCCCATTGCCGCAACGCTAACGCACCGAACAGCAGCGTTGCAGTCCACCATTGGTGTCAACGCCGCGCTGTTCAGCGCCGGGACGGAAACCCATTCCGTTGTCCTCTTCCGCGAATCCGGTGGCCGGGCTGATCACGCCCAGGTTCTGGTGCACTATCAATTGGAGCTTGCAAAGCGGGCTGGCCGCAAAGTGGACCGGGTGATCCTGGGCATCAGTGAGCCGTTCCAGGTTATCCGGCAACTGGCGGGCGCCTACAGGCAATCGAAAGTGGCAGCCCAGGCCGCAGCCGTGGATCCGCCTCTGGGGGAATTGGTGGAGAGCCGGGCGGTGGGCGTGTATCAACTCTTCGATCGTCTTCAGGCGCCGGGCGGTTGGGATGACACGGGCTCCGTTCATTTCCGGACGTTGGAGGACCAGGACAAGAACGGCGAACTCCTGCCCGTGCTGGAACTGCTCTATGACAACGACAGCTCAGTGCAGGACGTCGCAGCGAAACTTCATCTGCATAGGAGCAGCATCTACAACCGCCTTGGCCGGATCCGCCAACTCATCGGAGCTGATCCGTTGAGCGGCGGGATCAGGCTCGAGTTGCACGCTGCACTGAAGGCACAGCGCTGGGCTTCGCGGCCCCGGATCTAGCGAATATCCGGGGTTTCAGGCCGCCAAGTGTTTTGGGCCGCCGAGTATTGTAGAACGTGTGCTGCGGAACGGCCGGAATTGGACAGTCCTCCAGGCGTCGCTTACGCTGAGAAAACGGTTTCTGACCAATTCTTAGGAGCACTGTGGGCGGCGTTGTGTCGGGGATCCTCATCGTCGCCTCGGTCATCGCGGTGGGTTATTTCGCCGCCCGCTACAAAGTGCTGGCCCCGGATGTACAAAGCGCACTGACCCGGACGGCTTTCTACATCACCAACCCTGCACTGCTGTTCACGGTGGTAGGTGAAAGCGACATTCGTGCCGCCCTCGGGGTCGACGCCCCTCTTGCCCTTCTGTCAGCAACCGTCATAGGCCTTCTCTATTGTTTGTTGAGCTTCCTGTTCTTCCGGCGGCCGGTCGCGGAAACGGCGGTTGGTGCCATGGCAAGCAGTTATGCCAACGCGAACAACATCGGCATTCCTGTTTCGTTGTATGCAGTGGGCACGGCGCAGCACGTCGCTCCAGTCCTTCTGGTTCAACTCCTGATCATGGCGCCCTTCTACCTCAGCGTCCTGGGCGTGGCAGGCGGCACGAGAATCGCGTGGAAACGGATGCTGTTGCAGCCCTTCTCCAATCCCATGATTATCGCCTCGGGCCTGGGGGTGGTGATGGCCCTGACGGGGTGGGAGGCTCCGGAGCTCGTTCAGAGACCTGCTGGCCGGCGCGGCCGTCCCCATGGTTCTGCTGGCTTTTGGCATGTCGCTGTCTGGCAAGGCGCCTCTCCAAAAGGGCGACGGCCGCGTGGAGACCGTAGTTGCCACCACCTTGAAGGTGGCTGGCATGCCCGTGGTGGTCTGGGTGCTGGGGCGCTTCGTGTTCGGCTTGGAGGGTCAGCACCTCTTGGCCAGCGTCATCATGGCCGCACTGCCAACCGCACAGAACGTCTTCCTTTTTGCTTCTCCCTACGGACGCGGGATGACAATGGCCCGGGATGTCATCCTCTGTACAACAGTCCTGTGCATCGGGGCGTTGGTTATGGTTGCGTGGCTGCTTGGATAGAAGCGATCGAGGCCGGGAAAAAGCGACACACGAAACAAAAGAGGCAGGCACCCGGGTGGAGCAGTTCAGGGTCGGGTGCCCGCCTCGTCTTGTTGTCTTGATTCCGGTTGCTGTGATTCCTTAGGCCCGGCGCAACCGTTGGCAGCTCCAGCGGCCCATCCGATTGCGGAAGGTGGCAGTGCGGCTGCTGCTGCAGTACCGGCCATGCCATCCGACGTGCGCGCTGGTCCTGGGAAGCCGCGTGCTCATTTCAAGATCCCTGTGGCGCCGTCAAGTATGCCGTCCAGGTCCAGGGGTGAATCGCTGGACGGAGTTGTGGTGCTGGGACTGCCGGTCGGCTTTGGCTTTGGCGCCGGAGCCTGTGTTGGAGTGGGTGCCGGAGTGCCGGTGGGGGTCGGCGTCGTCGTGGCAGGTGGGGTGGTGACCGTGTCCGACGGAACCGGGCTCGGGGCCGGCTGGGTTGGAACAGGAGTTGTCACGCCCGGGACGGGAACAACAGCCGGCGGGACTGCCGAAGGTACCCAAACAGGATCCGCGAGTGAAACTTGCGGAGTCGGAAGGGACGACGACGGCGCCTGGTCGGGTGCCTCTCCTGACGACTGCGTTGCTACGGTTGCCGGCTTTCCGGCCTCGCTGGTGGCCGACGACGCTGAGGCGCTGGCGTAGGACGAGCTTGGTGCAGGGGTAGCCGAAGTTGATTGCCTGCTGTCGCTACCCGTCTTTGCGTCGCTTGCTTCCTGGGCCGGTGTTTCCTGCCCGAAGAAGGGAAGCTCGAAGGCCTGGCTCATGGTGCCAACGGTCAATACCAAGCCCAAGGCCCCAGCGACGACTGCCATGCGCTGGCCCATTGTTTTGACCGAGGCGGCCTTGGTGAGCACGGCGTGTGGTTCATGGCTGAAGGATGATCCACCCAGTGATGAAGCTCCCAGTGATGAAGCTCCGAAGGCAGGGGCGCCGCCAGCCGGGGTTTCGCCAGCAGTTGCCGCCTTACGGGCCGTACCGCTCCCCGATTCCTGGGCGCGAAGGGCCTTTCGGCTTGCGAGACCAGAGGCGGCGGTCGCGGCTGCGGCGAGCTGTGCGGGGCTCTTAGCCTGAACGATTGGGATGGCAGCGGTGGCAGGTTCGGGATTCGCTGCGGGTTCGGGCGCGACGGGTTCGGGCGCCTGAACGGTCGGGATGGCAGCGGTGGCAGGTTCGGGATTCGCTGCGGGTTCGGGCGCGACGGGTTCGGGCGCCTGAACAGCTGGAATCGCAGCAGTTGCCGGCTCAACGGGAGCAGGGTCCGCCGGAGCAGAGTCCGCTGTTGCAGAATCCGCTGGTGCTGTTTCTGCTGGAGCAGTTTCAGTGGGGACTGTCTCAGCAGAAATAGCTGCCTGGGCTGCCCGTTCACGCTCTGCCGCCCGAGCGGCCGCGCGCGTGGTGGGTGCCGCCGTTTGGGGATTGGAAGCAGAAGCGGGAATAGAAGCAGTGGCGGGTTCCGGCGTCGCGCCTGCTAAACCTGCTTCTGCTTCCGGCGTGCTGGTGGAGGATCCGCTGGGTTGGGCCCGACGGCGTCCGGTTGGCTGGGTACGCTCGCGCGCTATTTGGGCGCGGCGCGGCTGGTCCATGGTTGGGGACATGGTGGTTGCCTCTCAACGCCTGCGAGGTTAGCTGTCGGGTTCGGACGAGGCCGTCCGGCCGCACATGGCGGCTTCACCCCAAGGGCCTAGGAAAAAATCAGGCCCGGGAACTCTGGGTCCCCCGTCTCTGCCGCGGGTCTGGCGGATTCCGGTTTGCGGCAGAGCTCGGCGTCAACCCGGAAGCGGCCCAGCGGAGATGAGGGTCGCTCTTCGAAGGTACATGAGCGGCATAGTAAAGTCACATTAATGTAACGGGCGGGACGCCTTCCGGCGCGAAGGTCCGTTAGGACTTAGGCTCCGGGGCCGGAGCCGGGGCTGGCAGCTCGTGCTGGATCCTTTGGACTTGGTGTGCGTAATGGGTCTCGGGTCGAAAAATTTCGTCCGCCACACCAAGCATCCCACCCGTGGCGCCGCGCCGGACTTTACCCTTGCTGTTCTGGCGCAAGACCCAGAACCAAAGGGCCGCAATGAGGGCAGGTGCTGCCAGCACTGCCACTAGTACGGCCAAGATATCCATGGCCCAAGACTAGCTTCCGCCGCGGGCGGCAGGTAGAACATAGTCGTATGGACCTCCCAGTGATGCCGCCCATTTCGCCCATGCTTGCCAAGTCCGTTCCTTCGATCCCTGATGTGGGCCATTTTGAGCCAAAGTGGGACGGGTTCAGGACCATCGTTTTCAAAGATGGCGATGAGATCATCCTGGGTAGCCGAAACGAACGTCCCATGACACGGTATTTCCCTGAGCTGGTGGAAGCCCTTCGGAAGAATCTCCCGGACAAATGCGTGATCGACGGCGAGATCGTCCTGATAACTGGGAACAGGCTCGACTTCGAGGGTCTTCAGCAGCGCATCCATCCCGCCGACAGCCGTGTGCGGATGCTGGCCGAAAGCACCCCGTCCTCCTTCATCGGATTCGACATCCTCGCGCTGGGAGACGAGAACCTTATGGACAAGCCGTTTTCCGAGCGTCGCGCCGCCTTGGAGAAGGCACTGGCCAAGGCTGAGGCGCCCGTTTACGTAACACCGGCGGTGACGGAACTCGATCAAGCACAGGAGTGGTTCGTGCAGCTCGAGGGCGCCGGGCTTGACGGCATACTTTCCAAACCGCTCGAGGGGACGTATCAACCGAATAAGCGCGTCATGTTCAAAACCAAGCATGAACGGACCGCGGACTGCGTGGTGGCCGGATTCCGCTGGCATAAAACGGGAAAGGTTGTCGGGTCGATGCTGCTTGGGCTGTATAACGACGCCGGCCAGCTGCAGCACGTTGGGGTGGTGGCTTCATTTCCCATGGCCAAGCGCGAAAGCCTGGTGGCTGAACTTGAGCCATACCAGACGGAGTTCAGCGAACATCCTTGGGGTCAGTGGGCCGACCAAGGAGATGCCGCCGCTACTGGTTCCCGGATGCCGGGCGCGCAAAGCCGGTGGAGCGGCGGCAAGGACTTCTCCTTTGTTCCCCTTCGGCCCGAGCTCGTCATCGAGGTTGCCTATGACTACATGGAAGGCGACCGGTTCCGGCACACCACCCAGTTTCGTCGATGGCGGCCGGACCGGACTCCGGAGAGCTGTACCTATTCGCAGCTGGAGGAGCCGGCTGACTATGACCTCGGGGAGATACTGAGGCTGCCGTAACCGGAGTTGCCCCCGCTAATACGTTGCTGGACCGCTAATACGTTGCTGGACCGCTCATACGTTGCTGGCCAGCGACGGGACAGCGGCTTGGGGACGAGCTACTCTTCGTGTCCTTGGTCGCTGCTCATGCTGCCCTCCGCGGGTGGGGTTTCGCCCGGCGGTACGCCGCCTCCAGGCTCAAGTCCCGTGACGTTGCCGTCCAGGGGATCGGGGTTGGCGGAAGCTGCTGGATCGTCGTCCTGGTCCTGGCGCATGTCGGGATCCGTGTGGACATCGTCGGTGTCGCCGGCAGTGACGCCAGCGGTGTCGCCTGTTGTGTCGGCTGGCTCGGCGTCGCCGGAAACTCCGAAGGTCCGGGGATCGTCCTCAGGGTCATAGCTGGTCATGGTCACCCTTCCTAAGCAAACTTACTATTGTGCTTGCCCGGCCAGCCTAGTCTCCAGATCGCAAACCCAACAAGGGGCACGCACGCCGGGTTCCGCCGTCGTACATCGGTGCTTGCATCAGTGCCTAACTCTGGCGGGAGGTGGCAGCGACGAAGCTTATGATGGCGTCCGCAACAGCTTTCGGCCGCATGTGCTGGGCGACGTGTCCAACTCCGGGGATTTCAACGAGGCGCCCTTGGGGCACCGCCCGGGAGAGCTTAAGCGCCCACTCCGGCCCGGCCACATGATCGCGGCTCCCTCGAAGGACCAGCACGGGAGTCCGGACTTTGGCCAACTGCTTTTCGGTCGGGTACTTCATCATTACGGGCAACTCGGTGAGGTACCAGCGGGGCCCGCATTGCAGGTAGTCCGTGATAACGATCCAGTTGGACGATGGGCTTTCGCGGAGAAGGCCATCCAGGAACAAGGCCAGCGACTGCCGCCCCACATTCTTGTGGCGTGAGTCCACCACGGGACCCATGAGGACAAGATGCAAGGCGCGTTCAGGCGCATGGAGGGCCGCTTCAATGGCGAACTGCACGCCCATCGAGTGTCCTACCAGGATGTACGACTCGATGCCGCAGGCCTTCAGTGCTTCTGCGATGAACGCGCCGTAATCTTCCACGGACAGTTGCCGCCCGGGCTTGGGAGTACCCGCAAAACCGGGAAGGTCCAGCGAGTAGGTGGGTGCGCCCGCTGCCAGGACGCCGTGAAGGCGCGCAAGGTAGCGGTGCGAGACGCCGATGCCGTGGATAAGGATGTAAGCGGGCTGTGCGCTCCCGTGCGTCCCAGGAGGAGGCGATCCCGCCGTCCAGAGAATCCGACCACCTAGACCGCGAGCCTCGACGTCGGCAGACAGCAGCGTGCTCCGCTTGCTTCGGCGCCCCGTCAAGGCCGGGCCTGTTCCAGGAATACCGGAGCCCCGGGGCCGGTTAGCTCGTCCTCAGACACTGGCCGTCCGGAAACAGCGAGAAGCAGGGAAATGGCCGGTCCTTGAACCTCCGGGCCGTCGCCGTGCTGGAAGTCGGTGTCCGTGGCAACCAGTCGCCAGCCCGCGGCTATCTCCTTGCCGCCGCCGATCCTTGTTGTTGTCTTGACCTGGTAAGCAAGAGCCAGCGCGACCTGCCCGGCCGGATAGTTGCGTGTCATGCCAAGGGGGCGCCGGATGTCTTCGCCATGGACGAACGCTTCCACCAATCGTGTGGCAATCCCCGCCGGTGGTCCCGATGTCCGGGACACTACAGCGCGCAGCGCCGTCAGTGTGCCGCCGGGATCCTTGGCCTTCTCGCGTTCCACCCCCACGGCGTTGTCGCGGTCGAAGTCGAAGCGGGCTTCAATCATTCGCTTGAGGAAGCCCAAACGGGTGGTCTTTGCGCTGTCCACAACGTGCGCCAGTACGTCATGGATGTCCCAGCCCGGGCAAAGTGAAGGCGTCTCCCAGAGTGGCTCGGGGAGCGGTTCCAGATCCTGGATCAGCGCACGACGTTCATCGTGCACGGCGGGCCAAGCGACGGAGCGGGAAGTCGAAGCCATACCGCTATTGAAACAGCCCTGGTTCGGGTTTGGGGCTCTTCGACCCGCCCGCATGCTAATCCCGTGTGGCGTCGTCCGATTCGGCGGGGTCGCCGGCGGCGCGCGAAGCGTCGGGGGCGGCGGCAGCGTCAGCCGCGTCCCGGCGTCGGGCGATCTTGGATTCTGTCCACATGGCGACCGCCACGAACGCGACGCACGCAAACATGAAGGTGGCTACGAAGTTCAATCCCATGGCCGATCCCAAGGGTGCGGCAAGGGCCATTGCGGCCACCCCGGCCACGATATGCCACCCTTTGAAATTGCCCACCAAACAAGCGTAACCCCGGGGTAATCAGGTGCTGGCCCGTTGGCTGGGATCGTTGCTTGATCCTTATCACTCCGACGCTTTTAGTCGCTGCGTGCGTCATTTCCGGCGTCATCGCGGCCGTTGTCTTCGCCCTTATCTCCCACGGAGGTCTCGGCCTGCTTGCGCTTCTGGGTTTCAAGCCACTCCATGATCGCAGCCTGGCGGATTCGCCGGTGCGTGCCGCGGTACTCAACGGGGATTTCTCCGCGGTCGGTCATATTGCGCAGGTAGGTGTGTGAGATGCCTGCGAGCTCCGCGGCCTGGGAGGTCGTGAGCATTTCCTCCACGCTGCTGACCGTGACGGTTTCGCCGCGGCCCAGCCTCGCAAGAAGATCGACGACGGCGTCCCTCGCCTGGTCGGGGAGGCGGTGGACTGTGCCATCGACGAACACGGTGATGTCGTTGCTGTCCTGGAGGGAACGTGCCAGGTTCCGGGCGTCGTCGGCCGGGAGGCCAGCTGTTACGCGGGGAGCTATCAATGCCATGGCAGAAGCCTAGCGCGGTGCCGACTTTGTGGCTGCGGGGGACGGGCTGGTGGCTGCGCTGGACGAGGGGGCTAGCCCGATTCGATGCTTCGCTGTGTGCAAGACGGTAGGAGTCGTCTTCTGCGCAGCGAGTCGTCGAATCGGGCGGAGGCCCCGCAAAAGAAACCCGTTGACAGGAAGTAGGTAACGCGCGTAACCTAAATCACACGTTCCAAGTAACGCGCGTTACCAACATTCGCATTACCAACAGGCATCAGAACCAGGACCCGGAGCATTCAATGGCGAAAAGCACCACCCCCAACAAAGCCGCGGCTGTGCGGCAGCGGGGAGTCACCATGAATGACGTCGCCAAGCATGCCGGCGTCTCCCGGACCGCAGTCTCGTTCGTGCTGAGCAACCGCGAAAATGCCAGCATCTCCGAGGAAACCCGCACCCGTATCAACGATGCCGTGCAGGCGCTGGGCTACCGCCCGAACGCCGGAGCACGTGCGCTGGCATCCCAGCGCAGTGATTGGTACGGGATCGTCACCGAGATCGTGACGGCACCGTTCGCCGTCGACATCATCAAAGGAGCCCAGGACCAGGCATGGATTGATCGCCGGTTCCTGCTCATCGCGCCCTCCGACCAGGCCGATGCCGTAGGACCCAACCAGGGCTTGGAAGATGCCGCCATTGAAAAGCTGCTGGAACAACGAGTGGAAGGACTTCTCTACGCAGCCACTTTTCACCGGGGCGTGCACGTTCCGCAGAGTGCCAACGAAGTACCAACCGTGCTGATCAACTGCTACGACGCGGACGGAAAACTGCCCTCGATCGTCCCTGACGAGCGTGCGGGTGGCAGGGTCGCCGTCGAGCGCTTGCTTCAAGCCGGCCACACCCGGATCGGAATCATCAACCTTGACCCGGTCATTCCCGCAGCAGTTGGGCGATTGGAAGGTGCCCGCGAAGCACTGGCCGTCGCAGGAGTTGAGCTGGACCCGGAACTGGTGGTGTCCGGATACGCAACAGCCGACGGCGGCTACGACGCCGCCTGCCAAATCCTGGACCATTATCCGGAAAAGGACAGGCCAACCGCGCTGTTCTGCCTCAACGACCGCATGGCGATGGGCGCCTACGACGCCATCAAAGAACGGGGCCTGACCATCCCCGGAGACATCGCTGTGATCGGCTTCGACAACCAGGAGCTCATTGCGGCCTACCTAAGGCCAAAGCTGACCACCGTTGCCTTGCCGTTCCAAAAAATGGGAGCCCTGGGAGTCCAGACGCTCGCCGCTCTTACAGCAGGACAGCCGATCATTGCCGACCAGCAATTGGTCGACTGTCCGCTGCTAGAACGCTCTTCGGTCTGACCGCGAAATCAACCTCGAAGAGCAAACCCCTTACCCACCCCTTCACCTTGGACGATGAAGATAGGAAAGAGATAACCATCATGACACAACCCCGATTCCTGAGGTCTGCCCGCATCACGGCGGCCGGACTGGCGGTGGGCGCGATGCTGCTGACCGGCTGTGCCGCCACCGTCAACAAGACCGCCGGCACAGACGCCGCAGCAAACGCGAGCGCGTTCCTCACCATCCCGCGTGAGGACATGGGCACGTTCGTGCAGAACTTCAACCCGTTCGCACCCACCGTCAACCCGATGGTCCAGCAATCCATCTACGAGTCCTTGCTGATCTTCAACCCGGCAAAGGGAGACACGGTGCCGTGGCTCGCGACAGAGTGGAAGGCAGCCGACGACGGCAAATCGATCACCTTCACGCTGCGTGACGGCGTGAAGTGGTCCGACGGCCAGCCCTTCGTCGCTGACGACGTCGCTTACACGTTTGGCCTTCAGAAGAAGATCAAGGGTGGCTACGAGTACCTGGACACCGTGACGGCCGAGGGAACCAACAAGGTCACGTTCAACTTCAACAAGCCGTGGTCCCCGGCCCTTTACGACGTCGGACAGCTCAGCATCCTGCCCAAGCACATTTGGTCCGCGCTGGCCGACCCGGAGAAGGACCCCAACGCCAAGCCCGTGGGCACAGGACCGTACACCGAGGTGGACAGCTTCCAGGCCCAGTCCTTCGTACTGAAGAAGAACCCCAACTACTGGCAGCCGGAAAAGCAGAAGATCGCCGGCATCAAGATGCTCGCTTTTGCAGGGAACGACGGCGCCAACCTCGCCGCTGCGAACGGGGACGTGGACTGGGCCCCGCAGTACATCCCGAACATCGAAAAGACGTTTGTTTCCAAGGACAAGGAACACCGCCAGTACTGGTTCCCGGCAACCGGCGCCATGATCAACTGGCAGCTCAACACCGCCAAGGCTCCCTTCAATGATGTTGACGTCCGCAAGGCGCTCAGCATGGCCGTTGACCGCGAGCAAGTCACCAAGATCGGCATGAGCGGATACGCCAAGCCGGCCGACTGCACTGGCCTCTCCGGCAACTACGAAAAGTGGAAGAACTCCGAGGTCAAGGACAACTGCACCTGGACCAAGCTGGATGTGCAGAAAGCCAACGAGCTGCTGGACAAGGCCGGCTACGCCAAGGGTGCTGATGGCAAGCGCAAACTGAAGGACGGTTCGCCGTTCGAGTTCAAGATCTCCGTGGGCGCGTCTTCTTCCGACTGGCTTTCGGTAGCCAACGTGATCTCGCAGAACCTCGCCGAGGTTGGCGTCACGGCAAAGGTTGACTCCCCGGACTGGGCTGCCGTGGTTGCGGGTTACGAGACGGGCGACTTCGATTCCGGCATCGTGTGGAGCGCCAACGACCCCAGCCCGTACAAGTACTTCAACACCTCCATGGGCACGGCAACCGTGAAGCCGGTAGGAACCAAGACGTTCGACAACTACCACCGCTTCGGTGACACCAAGGCTGATGCCCTGCTGGCTGAATTTGCAGCAGAGTCCGACGAGTCCAAGCAGAAGGACATCGCCAACAAGCTCCAGGAAGAGTACAACGACGTCGCACCGCTGGTGCCGCTGTTCTCCGGCCCGGAATGGGGTGCCTTCAATGACACCCGCTTCACCGGCTGGCCCACCGAGGGCAACCCGTACGCAACCCTCTCGGTACGGTCACCCACCACAGTCCTGGTGCTGACCACGCTGGAACCGCGTAAGTAGTCCCCACCGCCGCCCTAACCTCGCTGCGCTTCGGCCAGGGAACCCGGGCGGCGTGGGCCCAGCCCCGCCGGCTCCGGCCTGCACACCGCCGTCCGGCGGCCGCCGTCCCACGGACCGGCCGCCGGGCGTGCCCCAAACTTTCCGTAATTCCCGAATGGAGGGAAACCGTGCGCTTTATCCTGCGCCGCCTGG
This sequence comes from Arthrobacter sp. 1088, assembly GCF_031455315.1. Lineage (NCBI taxonomy): Bacteria > Bacillati > Actinomycetota > Actinomycetes > Micrococcales > Micrococcaceae > Arthrobacter > Arthrobacter sp. 1088. The sequence goes on along the minus strand of NZ_JAVDSM010000005.1, from coordinate 121,273 downwards.
GTTTCTACCTGATCGCCTTCTGGGCATCCATCACCCTGAATTTCCTGCTCCCGCGCTTCATGCCCGGCGACCCCGTCTCCCGCATGTTTGCCCGCTCCCAGGACAGAATGCAGCCCGAACAGATCGAGGCCCTGCGCAAGCTTCTTGGCGTGGACGATCGACCCATTTGGGAGCAATACGTCGACTACATGCACAACATCTTCACGGGCCAGATGGGCGTTTCCATCTCCCGTTTCCCAACACCGGTCACAGAGGTTATCTCCTCGCAGATCGGCTGGACCCTCCTGCTGGGCGGAACCGCCTTGGTGATTGCCGCCGTCGTGGGTAACCTGCTGGGCATCCTGGCCGCTTGGCGGCGGGGCGGCGCGATCGACTCGGCACTGCCGCCGGTGCTCGTGTTCATCGGCTCGTTCCCGTACTTCTGGCTCGCTATGGGTGCGCTGTACCTGTTTGGCGTGGTGCTGGGTTGGTTCCCGATCCGCCACGCGTTCACGGATGGTTTGGAGCCCGGGTTTACATGGGAGTTCATCGGCGACGTCGGTGCGCACCTGGTGCTGCCGGCGCTGACGATCGTGCTGGTTTCCATTGGTGGTTGGATGCTGGGCATGCGGAACACCATGATCGCCACGAACTCCGAGGACTACATCACCATGGCCGAGGCCAAGGGTCTTAGGCCCGGCCGCATCATGCTCCGCTACGCAGCCCGGAACGCGATGCTGCCCTCGGTCACGAGCTTCGGCATGGGACTGGGTTTCGTGGTGGGCGGTGCGCTGCTCACCGAGGTGGTGTTCGCGTATCCCGGCGTGGGCTACCAACTCCTCAACGCCGTCCAAGGCCTGGACTACCCCCTCATGCAGGGACTGTTCCTGACCATCACCGCCGCCGTGCTGCTGGCGAACTTCCTGGTGGACATCCTCTACGTCCGCCTCGACCCGCGCGTGCGCAGCAACTAGAGGACTGATCATGACAACCGCACTTCTGAAGCAGCCAACTCCAACCCCGGCTGTCCGCAAGCCAAACCGCAGCTTCGTCCACGGGCTCCTCACCAATAAGAAAGCCATGCTGGGCATGGCCGTGATGTTCGTGTTCATTGCCCTTGCGCTGCTGGCGCCCGTGCTGTTCCCCGGCGACCCATCGCGCATCACCGGGATGGCCTCACTGGAACCCTCCCCGGAGCATTGGCTGGGCACCACCGCCAAGGGACAGGACGTGCTCGCGCTGACCGTCCACGGCTCAAGGAGTTCCTTGTTCGTCGGGCTGACCGTAGGCTTCGCGTCCACATTCGTTGGCATCCTCGTGGGCCTGGCCTCGGCGTACTTCGGCAAGTTCATCGACGAAGCCCTCTCCTTGGTGACCAACGTCTTCCTGCTCCTTCCCGGCCTGCCGTTGCTGGTCATCCTGGCCGCGTTCCTGCCACCGGGCCTTGGCACAGTGATCCTGGTCCTCGTGGTCACGGGGTGGGCCGGTTCGGCACGTGTGCTGCGCTCGCAGGCCCTGTCCATCCGTTCCAAGGACTTCGTGGCCGCTGCCGTGGTGTCCGGTGAACGGGCGGGCCGGATCATGTTCCGCGAGATCCTGCCGAACATGGCCTCGATCGTCATGGGCACGCTGCTGGCTTGCGTCATTTACGGCATCGGAGCCCAGGCTGGCCTGGAGTTCCTGGGCCTCGGTGACGTCAGCACGGTCTCGTGGGGCAACAACCTCTTCTGGGCCGGTAATGAAGGCGCCCTGCTGACCGGTAGCTGGTGGGTGTTCGTGCCCTCCGGTGTCTGCATCGCTTTGGTCGCGTTCGCGCTGGCACTTATCAATTACGCCGTGGACGAGGTTACCAATCCGCGGCTGCGGAAAATCAAGACACCTGCAACCACCGAAAGGAGCGCCGCCAAGTGACTGTCTCCCAAGTCTCCTTCGGCTCCCACGAGCCCGTCCTGGACGTCAGGAACCTCACCGTAAAGTACGTGGGCGATACCCGCTCAACCACCGCCGTCGACCGCGTTTCCTTCAGCATCGGCACCGGTGAGGTGTTCGGGCTGGCTGGTGAATCTGGCTGTGGGAAGTCGACGATTGCCAACTCGATCATGCGTCTCCTGAAGGACCCGGCCAAGATCGCCGGCGGCAGCATCCGCTTCGGCGGCAAGGACGTCCTGGCCATGAGCCCGGAGGAACTGCGGCGCTTCCGTTGGCAGGACGTGGCCATGGTGTTCCAGTCGGCCATGAACTCGCTGAATCCGGTGCTGACCATCGGCGAGCAGATCGTGGACATCTTCACCACGCACGCCGGCTACTCGCGCAAGGAATCGCTCCGCCGTGCGGGCGAGTTGCTGGAGCTCGTGAGGATCGACCCCGCGCGCCTGAAGTCCTATCCCCACCAGCTCTCGGGTGGCATGCGGCAGCGCGCAGTGATTGCCATGGCCGTTGCCCTCAAGCCGTCGCTGCTGATCCTGGACGAACCAACTACTGCGCTGGATGTGGTGGTGCAGCAGGAAATCATGGCGCAGATCAAGGAACTCCAGCGCGAACTCGGGTTCTCCGTCCTCTTCATTACCCACGACATGTCCCTCATGGTGGAGCTCTCGCACCGCATGGCCGTCATGTACGGCGGCCGGATCGTCGAAACCGCCAAGGCGCAGGACGTTTACGCCAACCCGCGTCACCCCTATACACAGGCGCTCATGAGTGCGTTCCCGCCGCTCACTGGTCCTCGCGTTCCGCTCACGGGACTGCCCGACGGCGTGAAGTTCCGGAACATCCCGGACCTCACCGAGGTGGCGCCCGGGCACCTCGTGGCACCGTTTGGTGCCGACACTGAAGCACTTGTTCTGGAAGGAGTCGCACCATGAGCCACTCTGCACTGTCCCCTGCGATCGAAGGCGCGGCGCGCCAAGCCGCTGCTTCCGAAACACCTGCCCTCGAAGTCCGCGGTCTGGGCAAATCATTCCCCATCGGCGGCTTGTTCTCCCGCCAATCCGTCCGGGCCCTGCACGGCGTGGACCTCACCATTGGCCGCGGCGAAATCGTGGCACTCGTGGGGGAGTCCGGCTCCGGCAAGAGCACCCTGGCCCGCTGTGTTGCCCGGCTCGAAAAGCCGAGCTCCGGCGCGATCCTGGTTGACGGCGTCGACGTCCTTAAGCGCGACCGGTTCCAAGTGTCCCGCGCCTTCCGGTCACAGCTGCAGATGGTCTTCCAGGATCCGTTCGGCTCGCTGAATCCGGCCCACAGGATTGAGCATTTCCTGCGGAGGTCGTTGGCCATCCACGGGAAGGGCGGCTCGGAGTCCCAGACCCAGCGCAGTCTTGACGAGCTCATGACCACCGTGGGCCTGCAGGCCGACATGCTCAACTCCTACCCGCATGAACTTTCCGGCGGGCAGCGGCAGCGCGTCGCGATCGCCCGTGCCCTCGCCGTGGAGCCGCAGGTCATCCTGGCTGATGAACCCACCTCCATGTTGGATGTGTCAGTGCGGATTGGCGTGCTGAACCTGATGCGCAAACTCCGCGACGAGCAGGGCATCTCCATGCTCTACATCACCCACGACCTCGCCTCGGCACGCTACCTGGCGGACCGGACAGCGGTGATGTTTGCCGGTGAGCTCGTGGAGGAAGGGGAGTCCTTGGACCTGTTGGCCAACCCCGCCCACCCCTACACACAACTGTTGGTTTCTGCCGTTCCGGACCCGGCCCGCGCCGGCTCCTACGATCCCGTTCGCCGCGCTGAACTGCGACAGGCCGTCATGGCCTCCACGGGCTGCGCTTTCGACGGCGATCCCCACCAGGCCTGCTCCGCTTCCGAACCTGTACGCCATCAAGTAGGCGATCCCGCAAACCGCCATTGGGTGCGCTGCCACCTTTACCGGCCGCGGGCTGGAGCGGGCGGACACGCGCTGGCGACTGAACCCGTGGCTACTGAACCCGTGGCGACCGAAAAGACTGACAAGAAGGCTTCCGCATGACTGAACTGACCCACCCGCTCGCCATCGTGCCCCGGGACGAGCTGGTTGCCCGCGCCGAGTCCGACCCCCTCCGACCCCGCTTCCACTTCGTTTCCCCAGCGGGCTGGCTCAACGATCCCAACGGCGTGAGCCAGTGGAACGGCACCTACCACCTCTTCTACCAGTACAACCCGGAGGGCGCCTTCCACCACCGCATCCAGTGGGGCCACGCCACCAGCAGGGACCTCGTCACCTGGACGGACCAGCCGGTGGCCCTGGAACCGTCCGCGGGTCCGGACGCCGACGGCTGCTGGTCAGGTGTGTTGGTGAACGACGGCGGTACGCCCACCTTGGTCTATTCGGGCCGGCTCGGCGAGCGCGAACTGCCCTGCGTTGCCGTGGGATCCGCCGATCTCATGAGCTGGACCAAGCTGCCCGAGAACCCGGTCATCGCAGCCCCTCCTGCGGGGGTGGACATCACAGCGTACAGGGACCACTGCGTGTGGCGCGAGGGAACCACGTGGCGGCAACTGGTGGGCTCGGGCATTCGTGGGCGCGGCGGCACGGCGTTCCTGTACGAGTCCTCGGATCTGCGTTCGTGGGACTACATCGGGCCCCTGTTCATTGGCGATGCATCCCAAGGCGATCCCGCCGATACTGACTGGACCGGGACCATGTGGGAATGCGTCGACCTGTTCAGGGCGGGTGGAGGTGCTCTGGGAGCTGACTCGCTCGGTTCTGTTCAGCCGGACGCCGATCCTGATGTGCTGGTTTTCTCCGCGTGGGACGACGGCGAGACCCGTCACCCGTTGTATTGGACCGGTCGCTATTCGGGAGATTCCTTCCAGCCTGCAGCCCTGCACCGGCTCGACTACGGCGGACGGTTCTTCTACGCTCCGCAGTCGTTCGAGGACGGGTCCGGGCGGCGCATCATGTTCGGCTGGATGCAGGAAGGGCGTAGCGACGCCGCGATGGTGGAGGCCGGATGGTCTGGCGTGATGAGCCTGCCGCGCGTCACCACCTTGGCCAACGACGGAACCCTGACTTTTGCGCCTGTCCCTGAAGTGGAGAAGCTCCGCCGGGATCACGTCAGCGTTCCGGGACAAGTCCTGGTGGGCTCCGGCAAGCCCCTGGATACGGGAGTGTCCGGGAACCAGCTGGACCTTGAGCTGGAAGTGCAGCTGGCACCGGGTGCGGTGCTGCGGCTGGGCGTGTTGGGGTCGGAGGATCGCGCTGAGGAGACGGTAGTCCAACTAAGCCGCGATCTTGAGGGCGAAAACGGCACGCTCAAACTGGACCGCACCCGCAGCAGCCTGGCTCGAGCCGATGCGGGCCTGGCCCTGGATGTGGAGGACAAGTCCGGCCCCGTTCCGATGCCCGACGGACGCGTGCGCCTTCGTGTCCTGGTGGACAGGTCCGCCGTCGAGATTTTCGCGAATGGCAAGCCGCTCACTGCCCGTGTTTACCCGACGCTGGGCGGGGAGCGCGTGACCCTCTCGGCGGCTGAGGGAACCGTCCGCGTCCTGACCTTCGACGCCTGGACCATGGCCGACATCTGGGGAGGACCGCGCCCGCTCTTCCCCTAGCACCGCCGCCCAAACCATCCCTCTCTCATATCCCGAGCGCTTTTCGCCGATCTTCTCTCACATCATGGGCGGTTTTGGCGAACGCTCTCTCACCCCTGAGATCAAAGGCGATCTGAATGCATCAGAGAATAGTTGCCGGCCTCACGGCCGCGGTCCTTGGTGTTGGCCTGGCTGGGACGGGGGTCACTGCTCCGGCCGTGGCCCTCGACCCCGCGCCCGTCACCCTCAACAGCACTACGAGCCCCGTTCCGGATGTCGTCGGAGTCAGCGGTTCGTGGACCCGGACAGCGCAGGGCGGGTACACCGCCGTCGCGCCTTCCGGGCAAAATGCGGCGGCTGTCAGCGAGCAGGTCGTGGCGGGAACCGCCCGCTACACGGCTTCGGTGACGGTCGACGCCGGGAGTCCCTACGGTGTGGGCGCGCTCGTCTTCCGTGCGACTCCCGACGCCGGCGCGGGTTACGCCGCTACGATCGACCCCAACCTGGACCGGGTGAGGTTGTTCGACATCGCGACCGGACAGGACGTGGTTACGCCGGTGTCCCTGCCACTGAATTCGGGGCAGGCCTACACGGTGGATGTCCATGTCGACGGACCGCGGATCTACGTTGCGATCGATGGCATCAAGAGGATTGACGCCACGGACTATCGCTACGAATCAGGCCGCGTGGGCCTGCATGCGTTCAACGGATCGGTGTCTTTCGGCACGCCCGGTGTGCGGACTATCGACGCCAACATCAGCGGCTGGGCTGTCACCGCGAACGGCTGGCAGGCCTCGGCCACAGGTTTCCGCGGTGTTGCCCCTGCGAACACCAATATCCGAGCCGTGGCCACAGGTCAGTTGCCCACAGATGTCGACTTTTCCACAGATGTTCAGGTCACGTCGCAATACGGCGTGGGCACAGCACTGTTTCGAACCAATGCGTCGGGAACGTCCGGTTACGCCGCGGAGGTCGACCCCAACGCTGGCCGCTTGCGCCTGTACCGGGTCTCGGACAACGCCACGCTCGGCACGTTCAGCACAGCCATCACCCTCAACAAGGTGTACCGCCTGCGGGTCACGGCGCTCGGCAACCAGCTGGCCGTCTATTGGCAGACCGATTTCCTGGACCCGAACGGCGCCATGCCGGCCATCACGGCCACGGATGCCGCCCATGCTTCCGGCCATGTCGGGCTGGGCTCCTACAACGGCACCGCGGTGTTCCAGAGCATGACGCTTCGAGGACTAGAGACTTCGTTGCAGGGTTGGCGCTCTGCTGCCGGCTCGTGGGAGCCCGATGCCAAGGGCCTCCGGGCTTCCGCGGCGGGTGGCACCGCGCTGAGGTACGTCCCGGCGGTGGCGTCCGACGTCGTTGCCTCCTTGGACCTGACCGTCACCTCACCCGCCACCGCCTCAGTGGTGGTCCGCAGCGGTACCGACGGCACCGGCGGCGTGGAACTGAGGATCGACCCCGGGGCGGGAACTGCGAAGCTCTACAACCGGACCACCTCGGCGTTGTTGCACTCCGGCAACCTTCCCTCCACAAGTTTCCGGGCCGACCAACTCAACCGTGTCCAGCTCACTGTCCAGGGCAGCGAAGCGTCTGTGCTGATTAATGGCACAGCCGTGCTAAATGGCTCTGTGCCCGCGGCGACCGGCACCGGTTTCGCCCTGTTGACCACCGGAACGGCCTGGTTCCAGAGTGTCCGCGCGGACAGCGTGGATCAGTATATGAACGGGCTCTACCAGCCGGGCTACCACTACAGCCAGAACTCGGGCAGCAGTTCGGACCCCAATGGCCTGATGTACTTCGAGGGCGAGTACCACCTGTTCCACCAGGACCGCGGACGCTGGGCGCACGCCGTCAGCTCGGATTTGATGCACTGGAAGCAGTTGCCCATCGCCCTCCCACACATGGCTGCGGGGGAGTCGTGGTCAGGTTCGGCCGTGGTGGATGCCTCTGACTCGAGTGGTCTTTTCGACGGCGGCTCCGGCCTCATCGCCTACTACACCAGCTTCAATCACGACGCCTGGAACGGAAACCAGTCCGTCCGTGCGGCCTACAGCAAGGACCAAGGCCGCACCTGGCAGACCGTCCAGGCAGATCCGGTAGTGGAAAACCCGGGCGGCCCCGACGGCGGCTGGGACTTCCGCGACCCCAAGGTCACCTGGGATGCAGGGTCCAGCAAATGGGTCATGGTGGTGGCCGCCGGAGACCACATCCGCTTCTACTCCTCCACAGACCTCATCCACTGGACCTTCGCCAGCACGTTCGGCTACGGCGACTGGATCCGCGGGGGCGTGTGGGAATGCCCGGACTTCTTCGAAATGCCTGTGGAGGGACAGTCCGGCGTGAAGCGCTGGGTGCTGTGGTGGAGCACTGGGGCGGTCCGAGCCACGAACGGTTCGGCCGCGCAATATGTGACGGGCACGTGGAACGGTACCGCATTTACGCCCGATACTCCCGCTTCCCAGGTCCTGCAGGCTGACCATGGCAGGGACTACTACGCAGCGATGAGCTTCTACGGCGCGCCCGATGGCAGGCGCATCATGATCGGCTGGATGAGCAATTGGGACTACGCGTTCAGCCCGCCAACGGGCCGCTGGAACGGCCAGCTCAGCATCCCGCGCGAGCTCAAGCTCGTTGATGTTGCCGGCGCCGGACTCCGCCTGACGCAGACTCCCGTTGTGGAGGGAGAGTCTCTACGGACATCAACCTGGCAGGCCTCCGATGTCACTGTGACGCCCAGCTCGGCGAACGCGCTCGCGGGAACGTCCGGCAGGTCCTTTGAGCTCGAGGCGGAGGTCGGGATTCCCACCACCGGCGGGGCCAGCTCCTTTGCCTTCGGGCTGAGGAAAGGGGCCGGCACCTCTGGCGCGCAAGAGACATCCGCGCAAGTAACAACGGTGAAGTACGACGCCGGCCCGGGAACCTTGACGGTGGACCGTGGCACCTCCGGACGGGAGGACTTCACGAGGTACTTCGCCGGGTCTCCGGCGGACAATTCCTCGGCGCCATGGAGCTCCACTCTGGTGGGCTCCGAGAGTCGAGTGAAGCTCCGGATGCTGGTGGATGCGTCCTCTGTGGAAGTCTTCGGCGGGGATGGTACGTCAGCCATCACGTCGCTGATCTTCCCGGACCCTACCTCCACAGGCCTGTCCTTCACCGCTATCGGAGGGAACGCCCGGCTGGTGTCCGTCAAAGTACACAAACTCAGCGACACGGCCCGCGTGACTACCGCGCCGCCGTCGGACGTTCTGCTTCCCACCAGCGGGACAGCACGTCACAACCTGGGCGCGTATGTCCTGGTCCCGGGCGGCAAATGGGAGAGTACGGGCGCAGGCCTGGCAGGTACGTTCGACAAAGACTCGACGGCCATGAGCGCAGCCGCGTTCACCAACGTGAGGGTGCAGGCAACGGTGAGGTTCGGCGGCGAACCGTTCAACGGCGAACTCCTCAACCGGAATCTGGCTCCGGAGAAAGGGTACGGCGGTGCAGGCTCGGTGTTGCTGAGATCCTCTGCCGACGGATCCAGCGCCTATTACGTGAACCTGGACCCCAACCTGCGCGAGGTGCGTGTGTTCAAGCTGGTCAGTGGCGTATTCACCGTCATTGCGAGCACGCCCGCAGCCCTGAGCCATGGAGTGAGCTACTCACTGGATGCCGCAGTGAATGGCAACCGGATCACGGTGTCCGTGGATGGAACGCAGCTGATCGACGTCACGGATTCTGCGCTGGCCTCCGGCAGGGTTGGCGTCAACGTGTTCGACGGACGCGCCGCCTACCAGGATGTAGTGGTAACGGCGCTGCCGTAGCTAGTCGAGCCCGATTCGATGGCTCGCTGCTGACCAGACGACTCCTACCGTCTTGTACGCAGCAAGCCATCGAATCGGGCGCCGGGCGCAGGGCACAGGCATTTACTCCGCGTCCAAATCCGTCTCCAACAAGGCTACGAGCGCGTCCAAGGCAGCGTCGGCGCCGTCGCCCTCCGCCCGCAGCACAACAACGTCGCCCTTAGCGGCGCCAAGCGTCATGAGCGAGAGGATGCTGGCGGCGTCGAGGGCTTCATCCGCGGGTTCGCCTTGCATTGCAATGGTGACCTCCACCGGTTGCTCGCCTGCGGCCTCGGCGAAAAGCGCGGCGGGCCGGGCGTGCAGGCCGGAGCGACTGGCGATGGTGGCTGTGCGTTCTGGCATGGTTTTCTCCTTATGGGTGGACGAAAAACGGGTTAGAGGCCGAGCTCTTCGAGTACGGGGAGCTTGGCCCGGACCCACTCGCGGGCCTCGGTGGCGCTGGGTGCAGTGAGGGCCAGCCGGGCGAGTTCCTGTGCCTGCTCCAGGGTGACGGTCTTCAGGACAGTCCCGACGGCGGCCAGCGAGCGCGCGGTCATGGACAGCGTGCTGACGCCGAGTCCGGTAAGTACGACGGCGAGGGCAGGGTCCGCGGCTGCCTCGCCGCAGACGCCCACGGGTTTGCTGCTGCCTTCCCGGCCGGATGCTTCCTGCTCTGCACCTTCCACTGTGAGCTGCACCAGCCTCAGGACAGCTGGCTGCCATGGAGTGTTCAGTTCCGCCAGGGGTCCGAGTTGGCGGTCGGCGGCCATGGCGTACTGTGTGAGGTCGTTGGTGCCCAGTGAAGCGAAGCCAACCTCCCGAAGCACGGAGGCGGCGGTCAAAGCAGCCGAGGGAACTTCGACCATGACACCTGGCGTTTGGATGCCGGCAGCAGCACACAATGAGGCGAAGCGTCCGGCTTCGGCGGCCGTGGAGATCATGGGGGCCATGACCCAGACGTCGGCCTCGGATTCAGAAGCTGCCCGGGCAATGGCTTGCAGTTGGCGTTCCAAAACACCGGGCGTGGTGAAGTCTGTCCGGTAGCCGCGAACACCAAGGGCGGGGTTGGGTTCGGTGGCGTCGGTGAGGAAGGGGAGGGGCTTGTCGGCGCCGGCGTCGAGGGTTCGCAGCACTACTTTCTTGCCGGGGAACGCGTCAAACACAGCCTTGTACGCGGCGGCTTGTTCGTCGACGGAGGGCTCGGTATCGCGCTCGAGGAAGCAGAACTCGGTGCGGAACAGGCCAACACCCTGGGCGCCGAGGCCAGCTGCTGCCACGGCATCCTTGGCTCCACCCACGTTGGCGAGGAGCGGGATCAGGTGGCCGTCCGCCGTCGTGCCGTTTCCGTCAAAGGCGGCGAGCGTTGCGGAGGTTTCCGCCCAGGCGGTCGCCGCAGCGCGCTGCTCTTCCGACGGCGGGGCAGCCACAAGGCCGGCTGCCCCGTCCACGTAGACCTCTGTGCCATCAGCAATGGAATCAACGCCGTGGGCCGCAACAACGGCGGGCAGTCCGAGCGAGCGCGCAATGATCGCGGTGTGTGACTGCGGTCCGCCACCAGAGGTCACCAGTGCCAGCACTTTGGAAGGATCCAGCGTGGCCGTATCCGCCGGTGCGAGGTCCTCGGCCAGCAAAATGAAGGGCGTCTCCGAAGAAGGGATGCCTGGGGCGGGAACGCCGCGCAGTTCGGCGACGATGCGGGCGCGCACATCCAGCACGTCTGTGGCGCGCTCGGCCATGTACCCGCCCAGGTTGTGCAGCATTTCCGAAACGGAGGCACCGGCTTCCCAGATGGCCCGTTCCGCGGACGAGCCCGCATTGATGAGCTTGGCCGCGGACTTCAGGAGCATGGTGTCCTTGGCCATGAGCGCGGTGGCCTCGAGGACGGCCTTGCCGTCGCCGGAGGCGGAATCCGCGCGCCCCTTGAGCTGGTCGTGGACGGCTTGCGCTGCGGCTTTCAAGCCCGCGACGGCGTCCTCCGGACTGACGTCTGCGGCCAGCCGCTCGCCCGACGGCGGTTCACTCACCGGTTTGGGCATCTGGCGGACGGAACCAATGATGCGGCCAGGGCTTACCCCTACTCCTTGGAAATTCTGCACTGAATCCTCTGTTCCTGCGTGTTGGTTCAGACCCACCGGCGACGGCACCACGAGCCTGCGAAATTAGCCTACAAAATTCTGTTGTGAGCCACTTCATATAGCAACGCTATAGGTGCTAGGGTAGCGGTTATGAGTTTCGATGACCAGCTTCCGCCAAAAATTCGGTTGCTCCGTGCAGCTGCTGAATTGTTGGCAAATTCGGAGGGGTCAGCGGTCTCTACGCGCCAGATCACAGCGTTGGCCGGGGTTACGGCCCCAACGCTCTACCACCACTTTGGAGACAAAGAAGGACTGTTCGACGCCGTCGTTTCCGCCGGCTTTGAAGAGTACGTGGCAGGGGAGAGGGACTTTGCTCCTTCCGGGGAGCCCTTGGAAGATGTCCGGCGGATGTGGGACAACCACGTCCAGTTCGGGCTGAGCCAACCCCACCTGTATTTGGTGATGTTCGGCAATATCAGGCCGGAAAGCCGCCCAGCAATCGTGGCCGATGCTGAAGCGCTTCTGGAAGAAATGCTGAACAAGGCCGCCATCGCCGGTCAGATCAACGTGCCGCCCCGCGAAGCGGCACGAAGCATCCTCGCGGCCAACGTGGGTGTAACGCTCATGCTCATCGCCGAACCGGTGGAAGAAAGGAACCTCGAGCTCTCAACGATGACCCGGGATTCCATGATTTTCGCCGTCTCCACGGATACCGCCCGTGGCGCCGCACCGGAGGACTCCGGTAAGTCCTCCGTGGTTGTTGCGGCAATCGCCCTGAATGCGGCACTGCAGGCCTCGCATTCGGACCAACTTTCCAGCTCTGAATTGAAGCTCTTCCTTGAGTGGCTTCACCGCATTTCCAGCAGCTCCTAAGGCTGTTCTCTCTCGATCTATATCGACTGACCCCGCGACGCCGCGGGACACACGTTAGGAATTCACATGGCAACAGAGACCGTTGCGAAGCCCCGCACCAGCCTGCGCGTTGGCGTCCAAAAGTTCGGAACATTCCTGTCCGGCATGATCATGCCCAATATTGGCGCCTTCATCGCCTGGGGCCTCATCACGGCCCTGTTCATCAAAGAAGGCTGGATTCCAGTCGCGGAACTTGGCGGTTTCGGGACCAACGCTGAGGGAGTAACCAACCCCGGACTCGTTGGCCCCATGGTCAAGTACCTGTTGCCACTGCTGATTGCCTACACCGGCGGCCGGATGGTCTACGACGTCCGCGGCGGCGTAGTGGGTGCCATTGCCACGATGGGTGTCATCGCGGGTACCAGCTCTCCGATGTTCATTGGCGCCATGATTATGGGCCCGCTGGGCGGCTGGACCATCAAGCAGCTCGACCGCCTCTGGGATGGCAAGATCCGTCCCGGCTTCGAGATGTTGGTGAACAACTTTTCCGCCGGTATCTGGGGCGCAGCACTGGCCTTGGGTGGCTTCTACGGACTTTCGTGGCTCGTCAAGATTTTCACCGATGGCGCCGGTCAGGTGGTCCAGTTCCTGGTCAACAATGGCCTGCTTCCGCTGACCAGCATCTTCATTGAGCCCGCCAAGGTTCTCTTCCTCAACAATGCGATCAACCATGGTGTCCTGACCCCCTTGGGCATCCAGCAATCCCTGGACCAGGGCAAGTCCATCCTGTTCCTGCTTGAAGCCAACCCCGGCCCGGGCATGGGAATCCTGCTGGCCTACATGTTCTTCGGCCGCGGCGCAGCAAAAGCTTCGGCACCGGGCGCAGCGATCATCCACTTCTTCGGTGGCATCCACGAGATCTACTTCCCGTACGTACTGATGAAGCCGATCCTGATCCTCGCTGCCATCGGTGGCGGCATGACCGGCATCGCAACCCTGGCCATCACCAACTCCGGCCTCGTAGCTCCCGCTGCGCCAGGTTCCATCATCGCCGTCATTGCCCAGACGTCGCGTGACAGCTACGTTGGCGTGATTCTGGCCGTACTCCTGGCGACAACCGTTTCCTTCCTGATTGCTTCACTGATCCTTCGCACCTCCAGGAACAAGGGCGAGGATGACCTCTCCGCCGCAACGTCCCGCATGGAAGCCATGAAGGGCAAGAAGAGCTCCGTTTCCTCCGCGCTCGTTGGTGAGAGCGGGCGGGGAGATGTAGCCGTGCTCACCCGGCCGGTCCAGAACATCGTGTTCGCCTGCGACGCCGGCATGGGCTCCAGCGCGATGGGCGCCTCGGTGCTGCGCAACAAGATCAAGGCAGCCGGCTTCCCGGACGTCAAGGTCACCAACTCCGCAATCGCCAACCTGAGCGATACGTACGATGTTGTGATCACGCACCAGGACCTCACGGAACGCGCCCAGCCGAGGACATCCAGCGCGGTGCACTATTCCGTGGATAACTTCATGAACAGTCCCAAGTACGACGAAATCGTGGAGCTGGTCAAGACGAGCAACACCGAAGGTCCGGCCGCTGCCCATCCAGCCGGCGCAGCAGAAGCAGCAGCAGCCGCCACCCACGGCGCGCATGCCGCTGAGCCCGCTGCCGCCGTCGGGGGTAAAGAAGTCCTGCTCCCCGAAAGCGTTGTGCTGAACGGAACAGCGCACGACCGTGATGCTGCGATCGACGAAGCCGGGCAGCTCCTGCTTGACCGCGGTGCCGTCGATGTCAGCTACGTCCATGCCATGCACGAACGCGAGGAATCCGTGTCCACCTACATGGGCAGCTTCCTGGCAATCCCGCACGGCACCAATGATGCCAAGGAACACATCCGGCACTCCGCAGTTTCCATCGTTCGGTACCCCGAGGGCATCGATTGGGGTGGCAAGCAAGTGAAGTTCGTGGTTGGCGTCGCTGGCCTCAACAATGAACACCTCCACATCCTGTCCTCGATCGCCAAGATCTTCACCAACAAGGCCCAGGTGGCCCAGTTGGAGGAAGCGACCACCGTTGAGGAAGTGCTGGAGCTGTTCGGAAAGGTCAACGCATAGTGAAGGCAGTCCATTTTGGGGCAGGCAACATCGGACGCGGCTTTGTGGGGCTGTTGCTGCACGAAGCGGGCTACGAGGTGGTGTTCGCCGATGTTGCGGACGCACTGATCAGCCAGCTGGCCTCCGCGAGCAGCTACGAGGTCCATGAAGTGGGCGAGAACCCCGCGGTCAAAACCGTGGACGGGTTCCGTGCGCTGAACTCGAGCACGCAGGAAGCCGCCGTTGTTGAGGAAATCTCGACGGCGGATGTGGTCACCACCGCGGTGGGGCCACACATCCTGAAGTTCGTGGCACCGGTGATCGCGCGAGGACTCGCAGCCCGCGAGTCCTCGTTGCCGCCGCTGCAAGTGATGGCCTGCGAGAACGCCATTAACGCCACGCACCTCCTGCAAGTGGAGGTCCGGGCGGCCTGGGACGACTCCGCAGCCGATTTGGACTCAGTGGCTGTGTTCGCCAACACGGCAGTGGATCGTATTGTCCCGAACCAGGCGCCGGGCCAAGGACTCGATGTCACGGTGGAGACGTTCTACGAGTGGGTCATCGACCGCACGCCGTTTGGTGACCACGTCCCCGCAATTCCTGGAGCGACGTTCGTGGACGAACTTGGCCCGTACATCGAGCGCAAGCTGTTCACAGTGAACACCGGGCATGCATCTGCTGCGTACTTCGGCTACGCGGCGGGCCTGGAGAAGATCTCCGATGCCATGGCCGATCCGTCCGTGGCCGCGAAGGTCAGGGCTGTTCTTGAGGAGACCAAGGAACTGCTGGTTGCCAAGCACGGATTCGTGGAGGCCGAGCAGGAAGCGTACGTGCAGAAGATCCTGTCCCGCTTCACCAACCCGTACCTGCCCGACACCGTGGTTCGCGTCGGCAGGGCACCGCTGCGGAAGCTTGGCCGGCACGAGAGGTTTGTGGGTCCTGCGGCTGAGCTCGCCGAGCGTGGTGTCACGCCGGTCGCGTTGCTGGAGGCGATGTCGGCCGCCCTTCGTTTCGACGACGGATCCGACGACGAAGCCGTGGAACTCGCAAACATGCTCTCCGAACTGGACGCAGCTGCCGCCGTCGAGCGCATCACCGAACTTCCGCCGTCGCACCCGCTGTTCCCGGCGATCCAGAAGCTGATAGAGGACCGCAAAGCCGAAGCCTAGTTCCTCTCCACAAATGGTTGACGGTGAAGGCGGGTGAGAATGACCGCCAAGCGAGAGAGCGTCTATGGGGCTGCGGCGTGGTGGGCATCGCGAAGCGGGCACAGCCCCATAGACGCTCTCAGAGCGCCGCGGCTACTTTGTGGCTGCCGCGTTTTCCGCTTCAGCCATCGCCCGCCACTCGGCCACGCGGGCTTGGTGCAGCGGCGACTTACGCACGACCGCATAGGCGATGCCGAGGACCGCGAACCAGATAGGCGTCACCAGCAGGGCCGTGAGAGTGTCCGGCTGCGTGGTGAGAGCCCAGACCAGGAACGCGAAGAACGCGAAAACAACCCACACCATCGGGATGCCGCCAGGCATCTTGAACGGTGACGCCGCGTGCTGCTCCGGGCGGCGCTTGCGGTAGACGAGGTAGCTGGCCAGGATGATCGACCAGACGAACATGAAGCAGACGGCGGACACCGTGGTCACCATGTCGAACGCGGCGCCGACGTCTTTGCCTGCGTAGAGGAGTACGACGCCGGCCAGCAGCAGAACGCAGGACAGGAACAGTGCGTTCCGGGGTACTTTGCGGCTGGAGAGCAGGCCGAAGACCTTTGGTGCGTCGCCGTCGTTGGCCAGGCCGAAGACCATGCGTGACGTCGAGTAGATCCCCGAGTTGGCCGAAGACATGGCAGAGGTGAGCACCACGAGATTGACCACGGTTGCCGCCATGCCGAGGCCGGCCAGGGAGAACATGGCGATGAACGGGCTGTGTCCTGCCTTGAACTCGGTCCACGGGGTGACGGACATGAGGATGATGAGCGCACCCACGTAGAACAGCATGACGCGCAGGGGGATCGCATTGATGGCGCGGGGAAGGTTGTGCTCAGGGTTTTTGGTCTCGGCTGCTGCCGTGCCCACGAGTTCGATGCCGACGAACGCGAAGACTGCGATCTGGAAGCCGGCGACGAAGCCCATGAATTCCTTGGGGAAGAACCCGCCATGGCTCCACAGGTTGGTGAAGCTTGCGGTTCCGGCGTTGGACTGGAAGCCGGTGAAGATCATGACCAGGCCAACGACGATCAGCGCCACAATGGCCACGATCTTGATGAGCGCGAACCAGAACTCGGTCTCGCCGAATGCCTTCACGGTGGGGAGGTTCAGGAGGAGCAGGATGATGATGGTCGCAATTCCCGGGACCCACAGTTGAACGCCTGGCCACAGCTCATTGGCATAGCCGGCGATGGCGATAACGTCCGCAACACCTGTGACCACCCAGCAGAACCAGTAGGTCCACCCGGTGAAGAAGCCTGCCCAGGGGCCGAGGAGATCGCCGGCGAAGTCGCTGAAGGACTTGTAGTTCAGGTTGGACAACAGGAGCTGGCCCATGGCGCGCATGACGAAGAACAGCATGAAGCCGATGATCATGTACACGAAAATCACGGAGGGTCCGGCGACGGAGATGGTTTTGCCCGAGCCCATGAAGAGTCCGGTTCCGATGGCGCCGCCGATTGCCAGGAGCTGGATATGCCGGTTGCTGAGCGAGCGTGACAGGTGGGGCTCGCTGTCCCTGCTGGACGCGCGGAGTTGCGCTTGTGTTGTCTGGTCGGACATTAGTTCAAGAACCCTTCGAAGAGCCCACCAAAATGGTGACGGCCGTTACAAATCTGTTTCGATAAAGCTATAGCTAATGTCTGACCAATGGCTAATCGGCTCTCACGGCGAAAGCTCCCCTGTGGAAAAGGGGAGCTTAGGCCGGGGGGATTAGGCGATCTTCCGTCGGTAAGCGGCCATTGCGAAGGCGAACGCCAGAACCAGGATGCCGAAGCACCAGGCCAGCGCAATCCAAATGTCGCTGCCCACCGGCTGTTGTGCGAACAGCGCGCGAATGGAGTTCACGATCGAGGTCACTGGCTGGTTCTCGGCGAACCAGGCCACAGGGCCCGGCATCGTCGCAGTCGGCACGAAGGCCGAACTGATGAACGGCAGGAAGATCAGCGGGTAGCTGAACGCGCTGGCGCCGTCGACGGTTTTCGCGGAGAGCCCTGCGATCACGGCCAGCCAGGTCAGGGCGAGCGTGAACAGGATCAGGATGCCGGCGATTGCAAGCCAGGTGCCCACGGATGCTCCGGTGCGGAACCCCATAAGGAGGGCCACTCCGACGACGATCGCGACTGAGACGAGGTTGGCCACGAGCGAGGTGAGTACGTGCGCCCAGAGCACGCTCGACCGTGCGATCGGCATGGACTGGAATCGCTCGAAGATGCCGCCCTGCATGTCGAGGAACAGGCGGTAGGCGGTGTAGGCGATGCCGGAGGCAATCGTGATCAGCAGGATGCCGGGGAGCATGTAGTTGATGTACGACTCGTCGGATCCGGTATTGATCGCACCGCCAAGCACATAAACGAACAGCAGCATCAGCGCGATCGGCGTGACCGCGGTGGTGATGATCGTATCGGGGCTGCGCAGGATGTGGCGCAGCGAGCGGCCGGTGAGGACGCTGGTATCGCTAAGGACGTGGGTGCTCATCGGGATGCCTCCTGTTCTTTCTGCTTTTCAGCCGTTTCGCCGACGAGCGCCAGGAAGACGTCTTCGAGCGAGGGCTGCTTCTCGACGTACTCGACCTCGGCCGCCGGCAGCAGCCGCTTGAGCTCGTCGAGCGTGCCGTTCTGGATGATCGTGCCCTTGTGCAGGATCGCGATCCGGTCGGCGAGATGCTCGGCTTCGTCGAGGTATTGGGTGGTGAGCAGCACTGTTGTGCCGTTCCGGGCGAGATCTTTGACGGTCTGCCAGACCTCAAGGCGGGCTTCGGGGTCCAGACCTGTGGTGGGTTCGTCCAGGAAGATCACCTTCGGCTGCCCGATCAGGCTCATGGCGATATCCAGGCGGCGACGCATGCCGCCGGAGTACGTCGCCACCTTGCGGGACCCCGCTTCGGTGAGGCTGAACTGAGCCAGCAACTCATCTGCGATCTGAGCCGCGTTTTTCAGGTGACGCAGTTTCGCCACCAGAATCAGGTTCTCCTTGCCGGACAGCACCTCGTCCACTGCTGCGAATTGCCCGGTCAGGCTGATGGACTGCCGTACCTGGAGCGACGCGGTAGCAACATCAAAACCCTCGACGGCGGCAGTGCCGGCATCCGCTTTGAGCAGTGTGGACAAGATCTTCACCATGGTGGTTTTGCCTGCTCCGTTGGAGCCGAGGAGGGCGAAGATGCTGCCCGACGCCACCTCGAAGTCCACGCCGCGCAGAACATGGAGATCCTTGTACGACTTCTCGATGCCCTCTACCCGGATTGCGGTAGCAGTCATGATTCAGCCTCCTTCGCTTTATCAACGGCCTTCGTGAGGCGCTCGCGTTCCTTATCAATCCAGCGCTTTCCGCCGTATGCCTGGGCAAAGGCCTCGGCGAACTCGATGGGGTCCTCGCCGACGATCTCGCTCACGGGCGTGCCGTCGACTGCGGCGCGTTCCCATAGGTCGGCGAGGTCGGTGAACATCTGCACGATCGTGTCCCCCTCGGTGACCCCGCCGTAGTACATGAAGTACCGGTTGAAGGCGTTCGCCACGGAGGAGTAGGGCTCAGGCAGCGCATCCAGCCGCGCCTTGGCCTGCTTGTACTGCTTCTTCTGCTCGAGCGATCCGGTTACCAGCTCGATCCACTTTGCTGCCATGCTAATTTCCTCCCTTGCGGAGCTGTTCAAGCCGTTCGGACAAGAAGCTCCATGTGTTCCAAAATTCGTTCAGTTCTTTTTCGCCCTGCGCGTTGAGGGTGTACACCTTGCGGGGTGGCCCCTTTTCGGATGGTCGCTTTTCGACGTCCACCAGCCCTTTTTGTTCGATCCTGACCAGCAGTGCGTACACGGTGCCCTCAGCGATCTCGGTGAAGCCCTGCGCCCGAAGCAGCGTTGTGATTTCGTATCCGTACGCCGCCTTTCCGGTGAGGAGGGCCAGAACAATGCCCTCCAACGTGCCTTTGAGCATCTCTGTCATTTGCTTGCCCATCGGACACCTCCTTCACTACTCAGTATTACTAGCTACCACTACATAGTAGAACTAGGTACCAGTACTTAGCAATACTGAGTTCTGACCAAAATGGCATGCTGGGGTGGTGACCCCAGACTCTGCCGCCACGCCCGCCCTGATGACTGCCGACGTCGGCTCCGGAACCTTTAGTCTTCGGCGCGCCACCAAAGCCGACTTGCCGCGCATCCTTGCGCTGCTGATTGATGACCAATTAGGTGCCGCGCGTGAAAATCCGGACGACCTCGTGCCGTACGAGCTGGCTTTTGACGCGATCGACGGCGACCCGGCCCACCTCTTGGTTGTGGGCGAACTGAACGGCGACGTGGTGGCCACTTTCCAGCTCAGCTATCTCCCGGGCCTGTCCCGCAAGGGCTCTTGGCGGGCGCAGATCGAAGCCGTGCGGGTTTCCGAGGTGCTCCGTGGCCAAGGCGTAGGCGCGCTCATGATCCAGTGGGCCATCGACCAAGCCCGGGACCGTGGCTGCTCCCTGGTGCAGCTCACCACGGACAAGTCGCGCGTTGCTGCGCACCGTTTCTACGAACGGTTGGGCTTCGTCGCGAGCCACGAGGGCATGAAGCTCACGCTTTAACCCGACTGAGTCGCATTTGTGCGCGTTTTCAGGGCTCTAAACGCGCTCACCTGCGACTCACTTGCGTGCTGCATCGCTTGACTCTTAGGTATCCTAACTATTAGGCTACCTAAATATGACGAGTACTTCGGCTTTAGATCCACGGCTTCTTCACATCGCCCAGGAATTCCGCGAGTCACTGCGCCTTGGCGTGTACATGTTCCGCCGCCTGGATCCGGAGGGTGAACTCACCGCAGCGCAGCTCAGCCTGCTGTCCATGATTTCCGACGGCGGTCTCCGCGTGGGTGACATCGCCAAGAACCTGGGGATCAAGGTCCCCAGCGCCACGGAGCAGATCATCAAGCTCGAACGCTCAGGGCTCGTCCTCAGGCAGCCGGACGTCAACGATTCCCGCGCCGTGCAGGTCGTCATCACCAAAGCCGGGAGGGCCGCCGTCGAGTCCGCCAACCAGCGGCGAAACGCGATGGTGGCCGGGCTGCTGCAGGAGCTAAGCAGCGACGAAGTCGAGCAACTCGCCGCGGCGCTCCCCATCATCAGCAAGCTCAACAGCTCATTCCAGAACTAACCACAACTAAACGCATCGACAAGGAGCCCTTGAATGTCACGCCAATTGGCTGACGCTTCAGAAAGCGCCGAGACAACTACTGAAACCACCCTTGAGGCTGAAAAGGCTTCATTCCTGAGGCAGCCGAAGGCCGTGTGGGCCACTGCGCTGGCTGCCGTGTTCGCGTTCATGGGTATCGGGCTCGTGGACCCGATTCTTCCGGCAATCGCCAAGAACCTTGAGGCCTCCACCAGTGAAGTTTCCCTGCTCTTCACGAGCTACTTCCTGGTGACGGCGATCGCCATGTTGATCAGCGGCTTCGTGTCCTCGCGCATCGGCGGCAAGAAGACGCTGCTGATCGGGCTGGCAGTGATCGTAGTGTTTGCATCGTTGTCCGGATTGTCCGGCAGTGTTGAGCAGTTGGTGGGTTTCCGTGCTGGTTGGGGACTAGGGAACGCCCTCTTTGTCGCGACCGCCCTGGCGGTGATCGTTGGCGTGGCCAGTGGTGGGACCGGAACGGCCATCATTCTCTACGAAGCGGCGCTCGGCCTGGGTATCTCGCTGGGCCCGCTTCTCGGGGCCTTGTTGGGCGGCTGGCAGTGGCGGGCACCGTTCTTTGGAACCACGGTCCTCATGGCTGCCGCCTTTATCGCGCTGCTGGCCTTGCTTCCCAAGACGCCCGCTCCCGCCAGGAAGTCACGCCTGCGGGATCCGCTTCTCGCGCTGGGACACAAGGGCCTCAGCACCACCGCGGCAAGCGCCCTGTTCTACAACTACGGCTTCTTCACTATCCTCGCTTTCACGCCGTTCATCCTCGGCATGGATGCATACGGCATCGGAGGAGTGTTCTTCGGCTGGGGCGTTGCCGTTGCCGTGTTCTCGGTGTTCGTCGCGCCCGTGCTACAGAAGCGTTTCGGCGCCGTTAAGGTCCTGACCGGCACATTGGCAGCGCTCATGCTCGACCTCCTCGGACTGGGACTTGCTGCCGGGCACTCGGTGACTGTCGTCGTCGTGCTTGTGATCGTGGCGGGTGCCCTGCTGGGCATCAACAATACGATTTACACCGAACTGGCCATGGGCGTCTCCGATTCTCCGCGACCCGTCGCGTCCGCCGGCTACAACTTTGTGCGTTGGATGGGTGGTGCGCTGGCCCCCTTTGCCGCCGCCCAGCTAGGCGAGCACTTTGGGCCGCAGGTGCCCTTCTTTGCCGGTGCCGTCGCCATGGTGATCGCGATTCTCATTGCCTTCGGAGGCCGCGGGTACCTGAAGTCGCACGAGCCGCACCTGGTGTAGATGCTCGCTATTTGGCCTCGTGGGAGGTAACCGGAAGCGGTGCCACCGGCGCGCCCTTGGGGACGAAAAGCGTTTCGGCCTGCTCCAGCGACATGCCGTTGGTCTCGGGAACCTTGAACATCACAAAGAAGAACGACGCCGCAGCGAACGCCGCGTACAAGGCGTACGTCAGCGGCAGCGAACCCGCCGCCATGATGGGGAAGCTGAGCGTGATGGCAAAGTTGGCGATCCATTGCGCGGCCGCCGCCAGTCCGAGCGCGCGGGCCCGGATGCGGGACGGGAAGATCTCGCCAAGCAGCACCCAGACGAGTGGACCCCAGGAAGCACCGAAGCTGATCACGAAGACGTTGGCCGCAACCAGGGCAACTGGCCCCCAAGCGCCCGGGAGGCTGATCTCGGAGCCCGTACCAACAGCCGAGGAGAACGCCAATGCCATAACGCCGAGCGAGGCGGCCATGCCGATGGAACCGGTCAGAAGGATCGGTCGGCGACCAATGCGGTCCACCAGTGCAATGGCTACCAAGGTCACAAGAATGTTGGTCACGGACGTGGCGACGGAGATGGTCAGGGAGTCCTTCTCCTGGAATCCAACAGCCTTCCACAGCGTGGTTGAGTAGTAGAAGATCACGTTGATGCCGACAAATTGCTGCAGCACGGACAGGATGATGCCGATCCACACTACCGCCTGCAGGCCGAATGTGTTGCCCCGCAGCGAGCCCTTCTTGGTGGACAGCAGGTCCTGCTGGATGGACTCGCGGATATCGCGGATGTGCCGCTCGGTGTCGTCGCCCGGAATGAGGGTGTCGAAGATCTTGCGGGCGGCATCTTCCTTGCCGTTGAGCACCAGGAAGTGCGGCGACTCGGGCAAGCGGAATGCGATCCAGCCATACACCGCAGCAGGAACGGCGCAAGCGATGAACATCCAGCGCCACGCTTCCATGCCGAGCCAGAAGGTGCTGCCGGCGCTGCCAGCGGAATTAGCCAGGACGGCGTCGGACAGCAGTGCCGCAAAGATGCCGGTGGTGATGGCGAGCTGCTGAAGCGATGCCAAACGACCACGCACGTGTCGGGGAGAAATCTCGGAAATGTAGGCAGGGGCGATCACCGAAGCAAGGCCGATGCCCAAGCCCCCCACCAAGCGCCAGAAGATCAGGTCCCACACACCAAAAGCCAGTCCTGTACCTACGGAACTCACCAGGAACAGGAGGGCGCCGATCTTCATGGCCGGGATGCGGCCGTAGCGGTCGGCCACCTTGCCCGCAAGATAGGCTCCCAGTGCGCACCCCAGGAGGGCGACCGCGACGGCAAAGCCAGTGACGGCCTCGCTCATCAGGAATTCGTCCTTCATGGCATCCACGGCACCGTTGACCACGGAAGAATCGAAGCCGAACAGGAAGCCACCCACCGCCCCAGCGACGGCCAGGCCGATCACTTTCCTGGACACTGGTGGCACGCCTTCGGTGCTGGGATTGGACATGGGTCTCCCTTGGGAATGGTGGTGTGGGATTCACGGTGCGGGACGTCGTCGGCTGTTCCGACGGGGACGCCGGTGCACACGCGCTACACAGTGTGGCACGCCATATCCGCCAAGTTCCAGTCAAGGTGGTTCAGATGACGTGCATTCACTAAATTAACGCACCTGTCCTGACTGGCAGCTGGGAGTGGGCTGGAAGGTCCAAACACGCCTTCCCAAGGCCTGGAAGGTTGCCTTTGGCGTCACTACTTGAACGCAAAGCACGACGGCGGCAGGTGCGTCGCGAGTGCAACGCACCATGCCGCCGTCGGCCGCTTGGAGGAGCTAATGCGTGACGCTAGGACAGCTCTTGCAGCGCCTCCGACAGAAGACTGCCCGGGCTGCCGAGCTGTGTGTGGACGCCGTGCGAGGCTACCAGTTCTCCGGCGATGATGACCTCGGTGACGTCGCTGGAAGTTGCGCTGAATGCCATCTGCAAAGGTCGGGACCCGGCAGTGCGGGTGGATGCCGGATCAATAACCATGAGATCGCAGACTGCGCCCACCTCAAGCCCCGACGCGGCAATGGGCGTAGCCATGGACCGGGCAGCCCCTTCCGTTGCGGCCCGCAGGAGTTCCTGAGGTGAGAACCTTCCCCGCTGTCCTGTGCCCAACCGCTCGCCGTGTTCCAACGTGCGCATTTCAGTCCATGGGTCGATCACCGCATGCTGGTCCGTGCCCAGCGCAATGGCTGCCCCGGCGTCGGCAAGCTCCCGCGCGGGACCTATCCCGTCTGCGAGGTCGGCTTCCGTGCTGGGGCACATGACCACCGTGGCGCCTGCGTTTCCGAGCAGGGCGATGTCTTCCTGCGTCAGGTGGGTTGAATGGACGGCGGACAGCCTGCTGGAGAGGAGTCCGTGGCGTTCCAAAAGACCCGCTGGCGTGGTGCCGTAGGCCTCGAGGCAGGCTTGGTTCTCGGCGGGTTGCTCGCTGAGGTGGATGTGAAGGGGGATGTCTTCGGGCAGCTGCCTGGCTACAACTTTGAGGTCTTCCTCCGGGACGGCCCGGACGGAGTGAAGAGCAGCTCCGACGCTGACAAGTTCCGGCGGAAATTGCTGGGCAACAGCTGCCCGGAGTGAGCTTAGGCGATCAAGCCAGGCGTGCACATCCGCATCCCCGAACCTTGCCTGTTCGGGATTGAGGGGCGTACCGATTCCTCCGGCCAGATACAAGGTGTCCAGAAGAGTGAGCCGGATCCCGGCGGACATTGCCGCTCGCGCCAGGGCCAGCTCCATGGCATGGGGTTCCGCGTAGGGCCTACCGTCGGGTTGGTGGTGGACATAGTGGAATTCGGCCACGCTGCTGAAGCCCGTGACCACCATTTCAGCAAAGACAGCAGTGGCGAGCTTCTCGTATTTCTCTGGGGTCAGCTCGGATGCGCTTCGGTACATCTGCTCCCGCCACACCCAGAAATCTCCGCGGCCGTCGTGGGTGCGTCCGCGCAGGACCCGATGGAAGGCATGGGAGTGGGCGTTGGCAGCTGCCGGGAAGGTAATTCCGGTCAGCGTCTTGTCGCCGGGCTGTGGTTCAGCTCCGGTGGTAATGCTGGAAATCCGGCCGTTTTGCGTTTCGATGCGTACTCCGGCGGCAGCCGTCAGCGTGGTGGGTGCGGCGGTGCGGTCCTTCGAACCGGCGGAATCGTCTGACGTAATGATGGCCGTTTCGCACCAGAACGCGTTCACAGGAGTCCCTCCAGAACATCCGCGAGGGCAACGGTGCCTGCCGAAGCGTCCTCGTCGGCCACATATTCTTCCGGTGAATGCGAGATTCCGCTGGGATTACGGACAAAGAGCATGGCCGAGGGAACATATCCGGCCAACACGCCGGCGTCGTGCCCCGCGCCGGTTGCCAGGACCGGGGCTCCGGGCAGCAGGCCGCTGATGCGTCGACTCAGCCCCGGGTCAAAGTGCACGGTGTCGCTGTAGGACTCTTCCGTGAGGGTTGCCGTGCACCCTTCGGCTGCGGCGACTTCCTGCGCCTGGCTATAGATGGCCTCGATGAGGTGAGCCGTCACGGCGTCGTCGGGATGGCGGGCATCCAGCCATAGATCGACGCGCGAGGCGATCACGTTGGTGCCGCCGGGAACGGGGGTCAAACGGCCGACCGTGGCTCGGGCATCGGGCTGTTTGGCGGCCGTATCGCGAACCGCGACGATGATCTGCGCGGCAGCAACCATAGGATCGGCCCGGTCTGCCATGAGGGTGGTGCCGGCATGGTTTCCTTGGCCGCTGACGCTGATCTTCCAGCGCCCGTGACCCAGGATCGAACTTCCCACCGCGATGGCCGGCCCGTCTTGTCCCAGGCCCTTGCCTTGTTCCACGTGCAATTCAACGAAATCGGCGATCCGCGCCAAGGCCTCAGGATCAGGGCCGACATGCTGGGGATCGAGGCCGTTGTCCCGCGCGACGTCGGCGAAGGTGTTTCCGTCCGCGTCGCGCAGGTTCAGTGCCTTGTCGACGTCGATGGCGCCGGTGAGGAGCCGGGAACCCAAACAGGCCACTCCAAAGCGGGACCCTTCTTCTTCCGGGAAGACCGTGACGGCCAATGAACGCGGCGGCTGAACTCCGCGGGCTTTGAGGAGATCGACGGCGGCGAGCGCGGAAGCGACGCCGAGGGGTCCATCGAAGGCGCCGCCACCAGGGACGGAATCGAGGTGGCTGCCGGTGACGAGGGCGCCATCCTGTGGGTCTCCCCACCAGGCCCAGATGATGCCGTTGCGATCTGTTTCAACGTCCAGGCCGCGGCTTTTTGCCTGCTCAGTGAACCAGTGCCTGAGATCAAGTTCGGGTGTCGAGTAGACGGCCCTGGAGTAGCCTCCGCGCACCGCATCGCGGCCCACATCCTGTATTGAGGCAAGGAGCTGATTGACGGTTTCCACGTGTTCCTCCGATTGATGAAGACTGCCACCAAGTAAAAACCAGATGCCACCACATGGCAAGAGTTCGAGTAACTATTAACAGGCTCGAAACCTGAGCGCGCCTTACAGGAACAAGCGACGTCTCAAATCCCGGAATGTCAAGTAATCTGCAGCCAAGCCTTGCCATTTGATGAAAATTGATTTTTACTTAGTGGCAAGACATGGTGACTTAGACCACTTGAAAGCAGGTCAGGCAGTGGCAGCAGATTCCTCCACCCGCACAGTCGAAAGGGCGTTGGCTCTCCTTAGCGCAGTCTGCACTGACGGCTCCATCAGCCTCAGTGACGCTGCGCGGGTGGTTGACCTTTCTGCCAGCACCGCGCTCCGCCTCCTTCGCACTCTGGAAGGCAGCGGCTTCGTGACACGGGATCCGGGCGGCAATTTCCGTCCGGGAGCCAGCGTCATCCAGCTGGGAGCCCTCGCCTTGGGTCAGGAATCCCTGGTGTCGCTCTGCACGCCGCACATGAAGCGGCTCGTCGCGGAAACCGGCGAGTCCTGCTATTTGAGTATTCCCGGTCCTGGGGAAACCGGGATCTACATCGCCATCGTTGAAGGTACCCGCTCTGTCCGGCACACCAGTTGGGTCGGCAGGAGCATCCCACTGGAAGGGTCCGCCGCCGGCAAGGTCCTGACTGGCGGGCAGAACGGCCGCGGTTACGCCATTGTGCGCAGCGGCGTTGAAGACGACATCACTGCGGTTGCCGCGCCCATCGTGATCGGCGGCCGAACCGTGGCAGCCCTCAGCATCGTCGTTCCCAGTTACCGCTTGGACGAGGCGAAGGCCCGGACATTTGGCGAGGAACTGGTGAAGGTAGCGAACAACATCCTCGTGGAACCCGACGGAAACCATGAAGTGCCCCAGGAAAGCATGGAAGAAAAATGATCAAATTTGAAAATGTCACCAAGGCGTACCCCGACGGTACTGTCGCCGTCGATGGCCTCAACCTGGAGGCCCCGACCGGCAAGCTGACCATTCTGGTGGGCCCCTCCGGCTGTGGCAAGACCACCTCGCTGAGGATGATTAACCGCCTCATCGAACCCAGCAGCGGCACCATCTATCTTGATGACGAGCCCACCTCCGGCATGGATGCAGCGTTGCTCCGCCGGAGGATCGGATATGTCATCCAGCATGCAGGACTCTTCCCGCACAAGACCATCGTGGACAACGTATCCACCATGCCGGTCCTTCTGGGCGAGAGCCGCCAGAAGGCCCGCACCAAGGCCCTGGAACTCATGGAGCGGGTGGGGTTGCCCGCGAGCTTCGCCAAGCGTTACCCATGGCAGCTCTCCGGTGGCCAGCAGCAGCGCGTGGGCGTGGCCCGGGCACTGGCATCGGACCCGGCATTCATGCTCATGGACGAGCCGTTCAGTGCCGTGGATCCTGTGGTGCGCGGGCAGCTGCAGGAGGAGTTCCTCCGCCTCC
This sequence comes from Arthrobacter sp. 1088, assembly GCF_031455315.1. Classification (NCBI taxonomy): domain Bacteria; kingdom Bacillati; phylum Actinomycetota; class Actinomycetes; order Micrococcales; family Micrococcaceae; genus Arthrobacter; species Arthrobacter sp. 1088. The sequence goes on along the minus strand of NZ_JAVDSM010000005.1, from coordinate 93,484 downwards.
AGCGTGAGATCGGCAAGACCATCATCATGGTCACCCACGACATCGATGAAGCCCTCAAGCTCGGCGACCAGGTTGCCGTGATGCGTGTCGGTGGCAAGCTTGCCCAGATGGCAACGCCGTCGGAGCTTCTCACCTCGCCGGCGGATGAGTTCGTGGCAGACTTCGTGGGCCGTGACCGCGGTTATCGCTCCCTCGGTTTCACGAAGGCCGGCAGTGTGGCCATCGGTGAGGAAGCTGTGGTTCAGCTCGGCGCTTCCGGAGAAGAGGCCCGCGCCAAGGCTTCGGGTGCGTGGGTGTTGGTAGTCGACGGCGGCCGGAAGCCTCTTGGGTGGGCCCAGCCCGAACTTCTCAACGGTGAGCTCAAGCGTGAAAACCTGAACCTTAGCGGCATCCCGGCAGCTGCCTCGGGAACGATGCGCCAACTGCTGGACGCTGCACTCTCCTCGCCCAGCCGCCGCGGTGTCGTTGTCAACGAGCATGGTGAGCTGATCGGAACCGTGACAGCCACCGACGTCGTCAAGGCCATCGAGGCTGAACCACACCTGGAGACGGCCCGATGAACTTTGAGTGGCTGGGCCGCCAGTTCGACAACATTGTTTTCCTTCTCGGCTGGCACGTCCTGCTGGCCGTCATCCCCTTGGTCCTTGGTCTACTGATCGCCTTGCCCCTGGGCTGGTGGGCACACCGGAGCCGCAGGATCTATCCGCTGCTGGTGGGCGTCGCAGGACTCCTGTACACCGTCCCCTCCCTGGCACTCTTCGTTCTGCTGCCACTTGTCCTTGGCACCAAGATCCTGGACCCGCTGAATATCGTGGCGGCGTTGACCATCTACACGGTTGCGCTGCTGGTGCGGGTCGTGGCAGATGCCCTGGACTCCGTCCCTGAAGACACCGTCCAGGCTGCCAAGGCGATGGGCTACCGCGGGTACCAGAGCCTCCTGAAGGTAGAGCTGCCCGTGGGCGTACCCGTTATCTGCGCGGGCCTTCGCGTGGCCGCTGTATCCAACGTCAGCCTGGTCTCCGTTGCCGCACTGTTGGGTATCCCGCAGCTCGGCTCCCTGTTTACGCAGGGCTTCCAGCTCCGCTTCTTTACGCCGATCATCGCCGGCATCGTGCTCTGCGTGATTCTGGCCATGATCCTGGACGGGCTGATCATCCTTCTCAACCGGTGGCTGACACCGTGGACCCCCAAGGTGGTGGCATCGTGAACTACTTGTTCGACCCCGCGCACTGGAGCGGCGCAGACGGCATCCCGACCCTGATCGGTGAGCACCTCCTCTACTCCCTGATCGCTCTGGCTATCGCTGCCGTTATCGCCGTTCCCCTGGGAATCTACATTGGCGTAACCGGCAAGGGCGTGTTCATGATCGCCGGCCTGGCCAATGCCTTGCGCGCCCTGCCGAGCGTCGGCCTGCTGATCCTTTTGGTTCTGCTCATTTCGCCCGCGTTCCCATCGAGGATGGGCTACATCCTGCCAAGCCTCATCGTCCTGGTACTCCTTGCGGTGCCTCCGATCCTGACCAACACCTATGCCGGCGTGCGCGCAGTGGATGCTGCCGCCGTCGACGCCGCCCGGGGCATGGGCTTCCGCACCATGAAGATCCTTACGGATGTCCAGTTGCCGTGTTCGCTTCCGCTGGTTTTGTCTGGTGTCCGCAGCGCACTGCTGCAGATTATCTCGACCGCGACCATCGCAGCATACATTTCGCTTGGCGGCCTGGGCCGGCTCCTGATCGACGGGAAGGCCCAAAATGACTACAGCCAAATGGTCGCCGGCGCTGTCCTCGTTGCTTTGCTGGCCCTGTTCTTCGACCAGCTCCTCGCCTTCATCACCCGCCGCGTTGTCTCACCCGGACTGACACGGCGAACCATCAAGTCGGTTCCAGTAGCCGAACCCGTGAAGACCCCCGTCACGGTCTAAGCAACACACTGCGCTGGACTTCCAGCACGCAAGAATCACCTCCACCCACCCCCCACCTGGCCACTGCATGCCCTGTAAGCGCCATTTCAGGAGAGTTGACATGAAGAAGTACTTGACTGGTTTCACCCTTGCGGCCGTCGCCGCCATCACCCTGAGCGCCTGCGGCGGCGGGGACCCTATGAGCACATCCAACACCGCGGCAGCTGGGGGCTCCGGCGACAGCATCATTGTCGGTTCGGCTGACTTCCCCGAGAGCCAGTTGGTCGCCAAGATCTACGCCGAGGCCCTCAAAGCCAAGGGTGTCAATGTCACGGAAAAGCCCAGCATTGGCAGCCGCGAGGTCACCATCCCCGCCCTCAAGGACGGCTCCATCGACCTCATGCCGGAGTACGGCGGTGCGCTCCTCCAATACCTCGATTCCGCCACCAAGGCAGTATCGTCCGAGGAAGTCACCAAAGAATTGGCCACCAAGATCCCCTCTGGCCTGACGGTTCTGACGGCTTCGGAAGCGGAGGATAAGGACGTCCTCACTGTGAAGAAGGACATCGCCGACCAGTACAAGCTGAAGACCATCGAGGACCTCCAGCCGGTCGCCAAGGAACTCGTCCTGGGCGGGCCGCCGGAGTGGAAGACCCGCCTCAACGGCGTTGCCGGACTGAAGTCCGTCTACAACCTTGAGTTCAAGGAATTTTCAGCGCTCGACGCCGGTGGGCCGCTGACATTGAACGCCCTCCTTTCCGGCCAGATCCAGGTTGCCGACCTCTTCAGCACCGATCCCGCCCTGGCCGAGAACAACTTGGTGGCGCTTGAGGACAACAAGAACCTCTTCCTGTCCGAGAACATCCTGCCGGTCATCAACCAGAAGAAGTCCACGGATACCGTGAAGGAAACACTGGACAAGGTCTCTGCTGCGCTCACCACTGAGGACCTCATCAAGATGAACGGCCGCGTAGCGAAGTTTGAGGACATCGGCGAGATCGCCAAGGAATGGCTCAAGAGCAAGAACCTGGGCTAAACCCGGCCCTCGTGCTTCCGCTGGTTTGCAGGATTTATAGGAGTAAAGAATGACTGCCGATTTCACTACTGGTGCCCGTCCGGTTAAGGCCGCGCGGGGTACTGAGCTTACTGCCAAGTCGTGGCAGACCGAGGCGCCGTTGCGCATGTTGATGAACAACCTGGATCCGGAGGTTGCTGAGCGTCCGGATGATTTGGTGGTGTACGGGGGTACGGGCCGTGCGGTGCGTTCCTGGGCTGCGTTTGATGCGATTACCCGCACCCTGGAAACGATGGAGAAGGACGAAACGCTCCTGGTGCAGTCGGGCAAGCCGGTGGGTGTGTTCCGTACCCATGAGTGGGCTCCGCGGGTGTTGCTGGCGAACTCGAACCTGGTGGGGGACTGGGCGACATGGCCCGAGTTCCGCCGCCTGGAGGCAGAGGGTTTGATGATGTACGGGCAGATGACTGCCGGGTCCTGGATTTACATCGGCACGCAGGGCATCCTGCAGGGCACGTATGAGACATTCGCCGCGGTAGGGAACAAGCTCGCCGCGGAGGGCCGCCACCCGGCCCCCGCCGCGGAAGGCTCGTCCGAAGGTCCCCTGGCCGGCACCCTGACCCTGACTGGTGGGTGTGGTGGCATGGGTGGTGCGCAGCCGCTGGCGGTGACGTTGAATGATGGTGCGTGCCTGATCGTGGATGTGGACGAGACCCGTTTGCGTCGCCGGGCGGGCAAGCGGTACCTGGACGAGGTCGAAACGGATCTGGACGCGGCGATCGCGAAGGTCCAGGCCGCGAAGGCCGAGCGCCGTGGCTGGTCGGTGGGGTATGTGGGCAACGCCGCTGAGGTGTTCCCGGAACTGCTCCGCCGCCACAAGGCCGGGGACGTGACCTTCGATGTGGTCACCGACCAGACCTCCGCCCATGACCCGTTGTCGTACCTGCCGGAAGGTATCACCGTGGCGGAGTGGCACACCGAGGCTGAGGCTGATCCGGAAGGGTTCACGAAGAAGGCCCAGGCCTCGATGGCCCGGCAGGTGCAGGCGATGGTGGAGTTCCAGGACGCCGGGGCTGAGGTGTTTGATTACGGCAACTCGATCCGTGATGAGGCACGCAAGGGCGGCTACGAGCGGGCGTTCGAGTTCCCCGGTTTCGTCCCGGCCTACATCCGTCCGCTGTTCTGCGAGGGCCTGGGCCCGTTCCGCTGGGTCGCGCTGTCCGGGGACCCGGAAGACATTAGGGTCACGGACGAGGCGATCAAGGAGTTGTTCCCGGAGAACAAGCACCTGCACAAGTGGATCGACGCGGCCCAGGAGCGGGTGGAGTTCGAGGGCTTGCCGGCGCGTATTTGCTGGCTCGGGTACGGCGAACGGGCCAAGGCCGGCCTGCTGTTCAACCAGCTCGTCGCCGAGGGCAAGGTCAAGGCCCCGATCGTGATCGGTCGTGACCACCTGGACTCCGGCTCGGTGGCGTCCCCGTACCGGGAGACCGAGTCCATGGCCGACGGCTCCGACGCGATCGCGGACTGGCCGTTGCTGAACGCCCTGATCAATACCTCTTCGGGTGCTACCTGGGTCTCGATCCACCACGGTGGCGGGGTGGGTATCGGCCGGTCCCTGCACTCCGGGCAGGTCTCCGTCGCTGACGGCACCGACCTGGCCGCGGAGAAGCTCGAGCGGCTCCTGACCAACGACCCCGGCATGGGCGTCATCCGCCACGTCGACGCCGGCTACGACCGCGCCGTCGAAGTCGCCAACGAACGCGGCGTCCGCATCCCCATGATCCCCACCGGCTCCCTGCCTTCGCAAGCTCAGGCCGGGTCCCTCGCCCATGTGGCCCCAGAAAGCAAGTAAGCCCACCATCCCCAACTAGGTAGCAGCAGATGTCGTTTTGAGGGCTGAAAACGGCATCAGCTGCTACCTGGTTGGTTGACCGAATTCACGAAGGGATCATTCCATGGTCGAGATCGACGGACGGCGCCTTGGGCTTGCCGAGATCGTGGCAATTGCCGCTGGCGGCGAGAAGGTGGTTCTTGCGCAGTCGGCGATCGAACGCATGGCCGCCTCGCAGCGCTCAGCCCGGGCAACGGCACAGACACGTCCGGTTTATGGGCGCTCCACTGGTGTGGGGGCTAACCGTTCCGTAACCCTGGATACATCGGATGCGTCCGCAGACCAGCACGGAGTCAACTTGCTTCGGAGCCATGCGGTGGATGCCGGACGAGCCCTTGACCGCGAAACGGTGAGGGCCATGCTGGTGGTCAGAGCGTCCCAGCTGGCGGCTGGGGCATCCGGAATCAACCCGGACCTGGTCGAGGCCGTCGTGCAGATGCTGAACGCGGATACCCTGCCCGAAGTGCGGGAATTTGGCGGTATTGGCACAGCAGACCTGCCGGCCCTGGCAGGAACCGCGTTAACACTCTTGGGTGAGCGTCCCACGATGGATGGCACGCCGGTGCCGAAGGCTTTGGATTCCTGGCCCCCTGAAGACGCGCTTCCCTTCATCAGTTCCAGTGCCCTCACCATCGGGCAGGCGATCCTGGCTCACCAGAAGCTGGTCACGATGATGGAGAACCTGACCACCATCAGTGCTCTGTCGTTCACGGCCATGTCCGGCAATCCGGAAGCGTTCGGCACCGAAGTCGCAAAGGCCACTGAATCGGACGCCATGGCTGATGTCGCTGCGACCCTGCAGGAATTGGTGGCTGGATCCGGCAAGCCTGCAAGGATTCAGGATCCGTACTGCTTGCGCATGTTGCCGCACTCTCTGGGGGCGGTCATGGAAGAACTCGAATCGATGAGGATCACTCTGGAGCGCTTGTCCGTGGCGGGCCACGAGAACCCCATGGTCTTTGGCTCAGTGGAAGATGGCACGAACGGCGTGGCACATCACGGCCTGTTCCATATGTCCACACTGGCGCGGCGCATCGATGCCCTGCAGGTGGCCCTTGGGGCCGCGTGCACTACGACGTTGGGCAGGATCACCCGTCTCTGCGATCCCACTTTCACCGGCCTCCACCGATTCCTGGCAGGCAACGATGCAGGGCAGTCCGGAGTCATGATGCTGGAGTACGTCGCCGCTGCAGCGGTAGGCCGTATTCGCGCGAACGCCCAGCCCGTAAGCCTGCAAACCGTCAACTTGTCCTTGGGTGCTGAGGAAGACGCGAGCTTCGCAACTCTTGGTGCGGCGCAGTTGGAGTCCACTGCGCACGCATTGGCGACCGTCGCCGGCGTCGAGCTTCTTTGTGCGTCACGTGCGCTCCGCGCGCAAGGCAGGCGTCCGGGCGAATTCAGCAGCCCCAGGCTGCGAGCCATGATGGAGGCAGGCTTCACTTTGCCATCCGACGTTCAGGACCGCGACTTGCGCGATGACCTTGAGCAGGCGCAACGCCTTGTCCAGGACTCGTACTGATCTCAAGCCCTGAATGGCACTGACACCGAACGACAATGGCTTCACGACAAGAACGGCAGGCAATCCTCGGACTGCCTGCCGTTCTTGTCGTGGAAGAGCACGTACCGCTTAGTGCGCCGGGACGGATTCCTTGGCTGCTGCCTTCGGGTCCATGAGCTTCTTGTTGGGCAACGCGAAGCTGATGAGGAACGCGATCAGCATCAGGCCAGCGGCCGTGAGCATCACAGTGTCAATTGACTGTGCGAAGCCCTCGGTGATGGGCCGGGTGAGGGTGCTGTTGGCTGCGTGCAACCAGCTGGTGTCGTTCAGGGAATCGTTGGTGGCACCATTCTTGAAGAAATCGAAGAGTTTGGCATTTGCGGGATCTGCGGCCACGGCCGGATCCTTCATGACCGCTTGGTAGTCCGGGCTGGAAGCAGCGGTTTTCATGCCATCGGCGATCTTGTCCGCTGCCAGGCTGAACAGCATGGAGATGAACACGGCCGTGCCCACAGCACCACCCATGGAACGGAAGAACGCCGCAGTAGAGGTTCCGACGCCCATGTCCTTGGGCGGCACCGATACCTGCATGGCAAGTGTCAGCGGCTGCATGCAGAAGCCCAAGCCGACGCCGAAGAACACGGCGATGAGTCCGGGAACCCAAAGGCCAGTGTCCACGCCGAGCACCAGGCCCATCACAGCGGCTGCGCCAGTCAGGATTGCCGTACCGAGGATGGGGAAGATTCTGTAAACGCCCGACGACGAGATGGTGCGGCCGGCGCTGATGGAACCGAACAGGATGCCCACGGTGAACGTGATCATCATGAGGCCAGCTTCGGTGGGGGTCAGGCCCTTCACCAGCTGCAGGTACATGGGCAGCATGGCGATAGCACCGAACATGCCGATGCCGATGATGAAGTTCAGCAGGGATGACAAACCGAAGGTTGCGTTCTTAAAGAGACGCAAGGGGATCAAGGCGTAGTCCCCGGCCCGCATCTCTGCGAACAGGAACGCCACGATGCCGACGACGCCAAGGCCATAACACAGCCAGGATGCGCCCGATGCCCAACCCCAGGACCGGCCCTGCTCGGCTACAAGAAGGAGCGGAACGATTGCCAGGGTGATGGCTGCCGCGCCCCAATAGTCGATCTTCTGCTTCACGTGCCGTGCAGGCAGGTGAAGGAACATGAACACCACAGTGAGTGCCGCAAGGCCAATGGGAAGGTTGATGAAGAATACCCAGCGCCAGCCGTCGAAGCCCAGGATGGTCGATGTTCCCGCGAAAGCGCCGCCGATGACAGGACCGAGGACGGAGGAGATACCGAAGACGGACATGAAGTAACCCTGGTATTTGGCCCGGTCCTTCAAAGCAACGATGTCGCCGATGATTGTCAGTGCCAGCGCCAAAAGACCACCTGCGCCCAGGCCCTGCACGCCACGGGCGATGGCAAGCTCCGTCATGGAATGGACGGACCCGGCATAGAGGGATCCGGCCAGGAAGATCAGGATGGCTGCCAGGTACAGCGGACGGCGCCCGAAGATGTCACTGAGCTTGCCGTAGAGCGGCGTGCTCACAGTAGAAGTGATGAGGTAGGCGGTAGTTGCCCATGCCTGGAGTGACAAGCCGTCGAGGTCATTGGCGATGGTGTAGATGGACGTGGACACAATGGTCTGGTCCAGTGAGGACAGGAACATGCCGAGCATGAGTCCCACCATGACGGTGAGCGTCTGACGATGCGTCAGGACCTCGCCGGCGGCCCGGACGGGCGCAGATTTGGACATATCTTCTCCAGAGGTGGCAGAAAAGTGGATTTTAAGCAGGATAGTTGCTTTCAGTAACTATCCTAATGCCTGTTTGATTCCCGGAAGAAGAATGTTTCTTGAACAACCCTCGTAAGTCGGCCAGTCAAAGGGGTCAGCGTTCCACGAGAATGCCATCCGGATCGCTGTAGATCATTACTCCGGGTTGGATTCTCACGCGGTCAATCACCAGCTGGACATCAACCTCGCCTACACCCGTCTTTGCGCTCTTCTTCGGGTTGCTGCCCAGCGCCTTGATGCCCAGCGGGAGGCGGGCGAGTGCTTCCCGATCCCTGATGGCTCCGTTAATAATGACGCCGGCCCAACCATTGGCCACCGCGCTTTCAGCGATCATGTCCCCCATGAGGGCAGTCCTCAATGATCCCTGACCATCAACCACCAGAACGGCTCCTTCGCCGGGCGTCCCAAGGACTGTCTTCACCAGGGCGTTGTCCTCGAAGCACCTGATAGTACGTACCTGTCCGCTGAAGTGCGTGTGACCGCCGAGGTTCTGGAATTGGACAGCAACCGATTCCAATTCCTCGCCCCGATCGTCATAGAGATCAGCCGTATTAATCTGCTCGTTCATGTCCTTCTCCTCACTACGTTCTGAGGCCACACTAACGCGTGCGCCAGGTAAGCGGCACGGCACGTCGAGGGCTATGTGGATAACTGACATGAACTTAGGTTCCATGCCCTCCACCCGCGCTAATCTGAATCCAGACGTTGAAACTAGGGGGAACCTGCCATGAGCCTGTCCGACTTGCCCGGTCCCGTGCCGGATCCTGCCATAGTCCGGGGCGGCACGGCCACTGCCCTCGCCGAACCAGTGGACCGGGTCCGCGCACTGTGGATTACTGGTGTCGTGCTCATCAACGTGGGCATCAATGCGGCGTTCTTCGGCCCCATCCAGGTGCTGTTGGGCCAGCAGGCGGCTCATTTCGATGAGGAACAAAAGGAAGCGATCCTGGCGCTGGTAACGGGCTGCGGCGCCGCCGTCTCGTTGGTTGCCAACCCCTTGTTCGGGGCGTTCAGCGACCGGACTGTCTCCCGCTTCGGACGTCGCGTTCCGTGGGTCCTCGTAGGAGCAATCCTGGGCGCGGCAGCACTCGTAGGACTGGCGGGAGCGCCGAACGTCGCGGTCATGACGGTGCTGTGGTGCTTGGTGCAGGCCGGATGCAACGGCGCTTACGCTGCCATTACAGCTGCGATTCCAGACCGCGTTCCGGTGCCGCAACGTGGCACGGTCGGTGGTTTGGCAGCCATGGGACAGACAGTTGGCATCCTGGCCGGCGCGGTGATTGCCGCCGTCGTAGCGGGAAACTTTGCTGCCGGCTACCTGGTGTGTGCAGCGGCGCTGCTTGCCGGCGTCGTGCTTTATCTTTTCAAGAATGACGACCAGCCGCTTCCAGCCCAGGCCCGCCCACCGTTCAGTCTTGCGCGGTTTTTCCAGGGCTTTTGGGTTTCGCCAGTACGCTATCCCGATTTCGCCTGGGCTTGGCTGACGCGACTGTTGGTAAACATTGGCAACCACATGGTCACCCTCTATCTCCTGTTCTTCCTCAGCGATGCCGTGCATGTGAAAGAAACCGAGGGCATCGAACCCGCGATCGGAGTGCTTATCCTGACAGGCCTGTATGCGGTCATGGTGATTATCACCAGCGTGATCGGCGGAGCTTTGAGCGACCGGATGGGCAAACGGAAGCCTTTGGTGATCGCGTCGTCCGTGATCATCGCCGTAGCGTCCTTGATTCTCGGGTTTGCGCCCACGTGGGCCGGTGCCATCACGGGGGCACTGGTCCTGGGCCTCGGCTTTGGAGCCTATCTTGCCGTGGACTTCGCACTGATCACCCAGGTCCTGCCGACGGCACTGGACCGAGGCAGGGACCTGGGCGTGATCAACGTGGCAAACTCGCTCCCGCAAGTCATCGCCCCGCTTATCGCATTCCCGTTCGTCACGTATTTGGGCGGCTACGTCTCGCTGTATGTAGCCGCCGCGGTCATCGGGCTGCTGGGTGCGGTGTTCGTGGTCAAGATCAAGAGCGTGGTGTAAGCCTAGAGGCCTAGAAGACGGCCGTGAAGCCGCCCCAGCCCCAGCCGACGACCGGTGAGCCTTTCCATCGGTAGCCGGAGATGCCGGAACCCGCGAGTCCGGTTGTGTCTCCGAGATACATCGTGAGCCGGCCACTGTTATCAATTCCGTAAACGTCGGAATCACCGTCTCCGTTGAAGTCGCCTGCGACCCCAAAACGAGCAACGGTCTCCCAGCCCCAGCCGATGGAACCGGCGAATCCACCAGGCAGGCCGTATTCTTCAAACCATCCGTTACGGTTTGTCGTGCGCACTTCAAGATTTCCCCAGAAGGGACGGGTCAGAACCACGAGATCTGATGTTCCGAGAAAGTGTCCAGCACCAACGGCGTAGTAGCCCTGCCACCCCTGACCGATTTTGCGTGGTTGTAGCCAACCCCCGCGCCCATTGCCGGGATACAGGAAGATGTTGCCTGCTGTGTCCGTGGCGAGTATGTCATTAGTGCCATCACCGTTGAAGTCTCCGGGGGCGATCAGATCAGCAAAGCCCTGCCACCCCTGGCCGACCTGTAAGGCTTGCTTCCACCCGCCGGAGCCGTTGCCCTGGTAAAGGAACAAGCGGCCGGAATTATCGCGAGCCAGAACGTCTACCGTGCCATCGCCATCAAAGTCACCGGGAGACACCAGAAGGTTGAAGTTGTTCCAACCCCAGCCGATTACCTGTGCCGCTTGCCAGTTGCCCCGCCCGTCCGTGGGGTACAGCAGGAGCCTTCCGGAGGCGTCGCGGGCAAAGATATCCAGTGTTCCGTCGCCATTGAATCCGCGGGCACGGGCGGCGGCTGCTACCCTCAGCGGATTGCGTGCCTGCACCGTGAGCTGGGAGTCGGCGTCGTAGATGATGGTGACGTATGCGGCTATCACCCGTCCAAGGTCAGCGGCGGTTGCGCGGTAGGTGGTACTCGTTGCACCGGGGATTACAGCTCCGTCTCTCGTCCAAGAGAATGAAACGGAAGGAGAACCGCCGTCAGGTGACACGTGGGCAAAGGTCCGCGAGATGTCCAACTTCAGCAAGCCGCCGACTGTTGGATCGCCGCCCAGTTGGGGTGTTCCGTTGATGTAGACGTAGCGGGTTGGTGCGGCAATTGCAGGTGCGACGGCCTGCGCCGGGAGTGCCGGAGCTACGAGCAGACCTGTCACAACGGATGCGGCCAGGACCGAAAGCCAACGCTGGCGCCTGCGCGCGGTGGGGGGCAAAGGAGTGCTGGTATGCAAGGGATTCCTCCAAAAAGAAGGCTGGCCTGCTGGCCAACCCGGATCATTAACAATGAACTTGGCGGGGGCCTCGTCCTAATCGATTCGGACGAGGCCCCCGCCTAACGGCCTGACGCCGGACTCTAGAAAACAGCGTTGAAGCCGCCCCAGCCCCAGCCAACTACAGCGGAGCCCTTCCACCCGCCTGAGCCGTTGCCGTAGTACATGCGCATCTGGCCGGAGGTGTCGATGCCCCAGACATCGTTGGCGCCGTCGCCGTCGAAATCGCCGGCACCGCCGAGCTTGGTGATAGCGTTCCAGCCCTGGCCGATCACGCGGCTGCTAGTCCAGCCGCTGTGGCCATTGCCACCGTAGAACACGAGGTTTCCGGCGCCGTCACGGGCGAGGACATCAGGCTTGTGGTCGCCGTCGAAATCACCAGGGGAGAACACCGAAGTCATGCCGCCCCATCCCCAGCCGACTGTCGAGGCAGCCAGGAAGCCGCCGTGGCCGTTGCCCGGGTACAGCATGAGCTCACCGGAAGACTTGCGGGCAAGGAGGTCGTTGTTGCCGTCTCCACTAAAGTCGCCTGCCGCGAAGATGGTGCTGAAGATCCCCCAGCCCCAACCGATCTGTTGTCTCGGGTACCAACCACCATGCCAGCCAGCTGGGTAGAGGAAGAGCGAACCGGAACTGTCGCGGGCAATGACGTCATTCTCGCCGTCGTTGTTGAAGTCGCCGGCAGCGAACATCGTGTTGAAGATGTTCCACCCCGAGCCGACTTCATATGCCTGCTGCCAGGTGCCGTTTCCGCCGGTCGGGAACAGGCCGAGTCGCCCCCAGGAGTCCCGGACGAACAGGCTCATCGTGTACGAATCCCAATATTCGGCACGGTAGAAGCCGGACGTGTGGGGACGATCGATGTCTACGGGAGTCACGTAGTTGAAGTCCAAGGCGTCCAAGGCCACAGCCGCGGTTCCGGAGGCGGGGAGGTTGCCGGGGTTGTGGATCAAGGAACCGTCGCGCCAGTAACCTACTTCCTGGCCGGCTGCGGTTTGAATCTGCATGTACTGGGCAAGGTAGGTTCCCGGCGGGGTCCCCTGTGCAAAGAAGACGTCGAACGAGTATGTCGAATCAGCGGAACTGTACGAGCCCTGCGTCATCGTCGTGTGGAGTTTACCCGTTGCTGTATTCCGGAACAGGACGTAGACGTCGGTAATCGGACCGGATGCCTGGAAGGTAACGCGCGATGTTGCCTGCCCTCCAGCGCCGATCGCGTCTGGCGTCGTGGAGACCGCCACAGGTACCGGTGCGAAGGTGTCATCAGCATGTGCTGCGGGTGCCAGACCCAGCCCGCCGACCAAAATAACGCTGCCCATAAATGCGGCCAGCAAGCTGCGCACGCGGCGCAGAGGAGTGCTCCCCATGGTTCCCCCAAATTAGGCCGGTCGCAGATGGCCGGCGGGTGTAAGTGACTTGAGAGTACATGGCGACACAGAAAGTCTGGGAATTTGCTGGCAAAAATTCACGCGAAAGACAAGTCAAACTCAAAACGCAACCAAAATCGGCTTAGAAAACCGCCGTGAACCCGCCCCAGCCCCAGCCAACGACACCGGCGCCTTTCCATCCACCGATGCCGCTGCCGTAGTACATGTTCAGTTGGCCGCCGGCATCGATGGCCCAAACGTCGTTGAAGCCGTCTCCGTTGAAATCTCCGGCCCCACCAATGCGTGACATGACGTTCCAGCCTGTGCCGATGGATCTGGCAGTGGTCCATCCGCCGTTGCCGTTGCCACCGTAGAGCCATAGGTTTCCTGCGCTGTCACGGCCCAGGACATCAGGGTTGCCGTCACCGTCGAAGTCGCCGGGCGAGAAGACCTCGCTGAGGGCGTCCCACCCTTGGCCTACGGCGCCAGGGGATTTGAAGCCGCCCGTCCCGTTGCCGGGGTAGAGCACCAGGGCGCCCAAAGGCGTGCGGGCAAGGACATCGTTGTTGCCATCGCCCGAGAAGTCGCCTGCGGCGATGATCGAATCGAAGACGTCCCATCCCCAGCCGATCTGCTTGCGTGGAAGCCAGCCGCCGGTTCCGTTGCCCGGGTATAGGAACAGCGATCCATCGTGGTCCTTTGCGATGACGTCATTGAAGCCGTCTCCTTTAAAGTCGCCCGCGTTGAAGGCGGTATCGAACATGTCCCACCCAAAGCCGATGGTCCGCGGAGCTTGCCAGTGGGCCGCGCCGTCGGTGGGGTACAGGAGCAGGTTCGCCGCAGCATCGCGCGCGAACAGGTCCATGGAGGCCCCGGCGTCGAAACCTGTTGTGTGCGGCTTGTTTCGAACTAAGGAGCGGCCGAAAAACGTAAACGGACGCGTGGCCGTCACTGGATTACCCGCTTGGACTACTGCCCGGAAGCCGACGACGGCGCCACGGTCCGCTGCCTGAAGGGTGTAAGTCTTCGACGTGGCACCGCTGATCGCGGTACCGTTGCGCACCCATTCGTACCTGACGATGACGGGGCCGCCGAGTGTCCCGCCGGAGACGCTGCCCTCGTTGAAGACGCCGGTGAGCTTCTCTCCGATGATCAGCTTGCCTTGGAGTGTGGGAGCGGTAGCTGTGATGGGTGACGTGGGCGTCAGTGGGAGCGAGGATGCCGACACAGCCCGGAAGCCTGCCCTTGTGGCCGTGACCCGTAGTGACAGGGTCTGGTCAAGGTCTGCTTCTGCGATGCGGTAATTGCTGAGCGTGGCTCCAGGGATCGGCTGGCCGTTGCGCAGCCATTGGTAGGCGAAGCCGGTGGGCGGTTGGGCCCAAGAGCCGTTGTCCGCGGTCAGCACTTGGTCGTAGCGTGCCACGCCTGTGATGGTTGGTGGCTTGATATTTGGATTGTCCACCAGTGGGAAGCCGGGATTGTTGACGGCGAAGTCGACGCCGTCCAAGGCCCCTGGCCGCTGCGTTGGTGCTTCCAGTCCTTGCGAAAGGAAGATGATGTTGCCATCGCGCCCGTCGCGGATTACCCCCTGGCCCAAGGGGAGCATGATGTTGACGCTGAGGAGTTTGTAGCGCCCGGTTCGCTGGAAGGCGCTCCCGTCCACCGGCAGTTTGGCTTGCGCGCTGTAAGGCCCGGACAGCTGGCTGGCAGGTCCGTAGAGGGTGGCCTGCTCCAGGGTGTCCTCATTGACGTACGTGAAACCTACTTCCTTCGCGGGACCGCTCAGTGTGAAGGACAAGGAGACAATGCTCCCGGGACCCGCCGTTGCCGCCGACGTCCGGGTAACCACGGTGGGAAGCGGGACGATTGTTCCCGCAGCTGTAGCGCGGGGCGGCGGGACTGCAATTGCCAGCGCAGAGCAGAGGAGGATGGCTAGAAGGATGTGAAAACCCGACCGTACCGAATGCACAAAAGCCGCTGGGCGCACGGAAGAAAAAGTCGTCATGGTCTCCCCAAACCCCTAGAACAAGGCGTTAAAACCGCCCCAGCCCCAGCCGATGGTTTGGGCGCCGTTCCAGCCGCCGTCGCCGTCGCCGTAGTAGGCCAGCAGCTGGCCGGATCCGTCCACTGCATAGACGTCCACATTGCCGTTACCGTCGATGTCGCCGGCGGCGCCAATGGCTGCCATGCCGTTCCAACCTTGCCCGATCACGGCCATGCCTGCCCAGCCGCCGCTGCCGTTGCCCTTGTACAGGCGCAGGCTGCCGGCGGAGTCCCTCGCCAGGATGTCCACGTTGTAGTCGCCGTCGAAGTCGCCCGGCGTGATGATCTGGTTGACCACGTTCCAACCACTGCCGGCCAATGAACGGGTCAGCCAGCCGCCGCTGCCATTGCCGGGGTAGAGATAAAGCAGTCCGCCGGAATCACGGGCGAGGATGTCGTTGTTGCCGTCGCCGTTGAAGTCGCCGGGGGAGACGATCGACGTAAAGCTGTTCCATCCGCTGCCCACTTGGCGTCCGGCAAGGAAGCCGCCGTCCCCAGTACCCGCATAAAGGAAGAGCCTTCCGGAGGAGTCCTTCGCAAGGATGTCGTTGGTGCCGTCGCCGTTGAAGTCGCCGGGGGAGAGGACTGTGCTGAACCCGTTCCAGCCGGGACCAACGGTCCGGGAGGCTTCCCACGCGCCGCCAATGCGGGGATACAGCATGAGGGTGCCATCCGTGCGGCGGGCCAGCATCTCATAGGCGCCCCGACCGGTGAAGCCGTTGGCCCTGTTGGATGCTGAGATGGGCGCCGTTTCCTGGCTGGAGACTTCCTGCGGTTCACACCCGTTTTGGCTGGCTGCGACATGGGCCGCGATGGTCTTGCCGCGGTCTTCTTCGCCGAGCTTGTAGTTCCACCACTCCCAGTGGTCCCCGGCTCGAACACCGTCGCGGGTCCAGTAAATCTGGTAGTCCGGGCCGGCCGCTTTGCCGCAGCCACGGTAAGAGTCGGGATCGATCTCCAGCGTGAGCGTTGAGCCAACAAACGGCGCACCGTGAACCACGGGATCTGCGGGGTCCATGGTTGCCATGGCAGGTGCCGGGGCGAAAGCGACGGCGGCAATAAGCGCAGCCGCAATTCCGGCTACCGCTCGGCGCACGCCTGATACACGGCATGATAGAGCGTTCATTGTGTCCTCCCCAGACTTATGCGGCTAATCTTACCGCGGCTGGGACTCAGCTAGAAGATTGCTGTGAAACCGCCCCATCCGTTGCCCACGGACTGGGATGTGCGCCACCCGGTCCGGCCATCGCTGTAATAGATCACCAGCCGGCCCTGTTGGTCCACGCCGTAAACGTCCTGGAAGCCATCCTTGTCGAAGTCACCCGCGGCACCCGCAGCTTTGAGGGCATTCCAGCCGACACCGATGAGCCACGACCGCGTCCAACCGCCCGCCCCGTTTCCGCCGTAGAAATACAGGTAGCCGCTGCGGTCACGGGCAAGCACGTCCACCTTGCCGTCGCCGTTGAAATCGCCAGGCGTCAGCAAGGCGTCCATCACCTGCCAGCCCTGCCCGACGGCGGTCCTCGCCAGCCAGCCTCCGGAACCATTGCCGGGGTACAAATAGAGGGCACCGCCGGGTTCCCTGGCTAGGATGTCGTTGTTGCCGTCCCCGTTGAAGTCGCCAGGGCTGACGATTGAGTCGAAAATGTTCCAGCCTTTGCCGATGGTCTGGGCCGGCTTCCAACCCCCGGTTCCGTCACCGGCGTAGAGATACAGAGTCCCCGCCGAATCCCGTGCGATCACGTCACCCTTGCCATCACCGTTGAAGTCGCCGGGGGAAAGGACAAGGTTGAAGACGTTCCACCCCCAGCCCACGGTGCGGGCGGCGTCCCAAGCGGTGCCTGTCCGCCCGTACAACATCAACGAGCCGTCACTTCCGCGCGCCAGGAGTTCGAAGCTGCGGCCCGTGAAACCATTGGCCCGGTTGGGCGCAGCGACGGGTCCGGTCTCGTCGCTGTGAAGGGTTTCACCCCCGCAGGCAGTCTTGCTGGCGGTCAGGTGCACAGCCATGCGTGCGCCCGTGTCATCCTGCTGCAGGAGGTAGCTGCGCCCGGTTTCGCCCGCCACCAGGAAGCCGTCCCTTGTCCAGTAGACAGTGAAGTCGGGGCCCTTGCCTCCGCCGCAACCATAGAAGGTATATGGGCCGATTTCTGCTGTTAGCGTCTTGCCGACAAACGCTTCACCATTGACTATGGGGTCCGGCCCGTTGCTGGCCGCCGACGCCGGCAGGGGGCCAAGTGCCACGGCCGCCACAGCGGCGGCCAGCAGCGCTGCTGCCATCCGGCGTCGAAAATTCCCCATAGTGGTCTTCCTCCCGTGCGTGGACCCAACTGGGTCGCATTTAAGCGCGTTTTGAGCGTCCAAAACGCGCTCTACTGCTACCTAGTTGGGTTTACCTGAGCTTCCTGCAGTTTAGGGGCGCAGCGGGGGGAATCCGGGGAACGGCATGGACGCGTTGCAAGCAGGCGCTCTCAGGAAACGGTCATTTTGCTCACGTATCATTGGTGCGATCGGCCTGCCGCGGGTCCTGTGACCTGAGCCGGCCGTTTCCTTGCCAGCCTGCCAAGAGATCGCCGGAAATGCCCGAACCGTTTTCCCTGGAACCGTACTCCCTTGACCTGACGACGGGGTTGCCCCGTATGGCTGCCGCACCTACCACCCCGCGGCAGCTTTTGCGCTATGCCCGCATCCTGAAGACAGCCTCCGGCTTTGCGCAGCGTCAATTCGACACCTTGAGTTTGTCGGACGTTGCCGCGAAAGCGGACGTTCCGCTGGGCACCCTCTACCGTTACTTTCCCTCTACGGCGCACCTAATGTTGGCCGTCTACCGGCAGCAGTTGCGCGAGCTTCGCGACGGCGTGCGCCAGAGGAAAGGCAAGGGCCATGCACTGTCAGGTTTGATGATGGAGATCTTCCACCTGAGGGTTATGCAGCCCGGCGTGGAGCACTGCCTCATCCGGCCTGCCGGCAAGGACAGCGATACCGCCCAGCTGCTGCGGGAGATTGACCTCTTGTCCGAAGAAGTTGTGGGTTCGTTGAGCAAAGAGCCCGGAAATGACGCACCGAAGGCCAGGATTCTGTTGCATCTGGTTAGTGGTCTGGTCCAGGCCGTCCGGTGTCGTCGCTTGTCGCTCTTTGAAGCCGAAAAGGACCTCAAGAAGGCGTGCAGCCTCATGACGGGGGAATGACGTATAGCTCTTCCGGTCTAGACCACCGGCCCCTGAGAATGCGTTTTTTCGCGTGAGCTGAGTCACTTTTAGATCTGCATAAACGTTTTACTCTCGAATCGTCTCTCTTGGTATTGAATCTTGTACCCTCCGGGCTTCCCTACGCTGGAAAGACCGAAGCGGCTAGCAGCCCAACCTGCAGATGCACCTTCCGGGCCAGCCACCCTTGGTCCGAACCAGCAGTTCTGTTCCTGCCCGAACCATGCCGTGGGTCCACGGCTAGCCTGAGGAGACAAAGACGTGTCCATTGAGACAATCGCTACTGACAACGACGCCTTGGTATTGAGCGAAGAAGAGATCTTCGCAGCACACGAGGGCGGCAAGCTGACGATTTCCAGCACCGTTCCCCTGAACAACAAGCGTGACCTTTCCATCGCGTACACCCCGGGCGTCGCCCAGGTTAGCCGCGCAATCCACGCCAACCCCGAGCTTGCCCGCACCCACACCTGGGCTGAGCGCCTGGTTGTTGTCGTCAGCGACGGCACCGCCGTACTGGGCCTGGGCAACATCGGCCCCAGCGCTTCCCTCCCGGTCATGGAAGGAAAGTCTGCCCTCTTCAAGTCCTTCGGCGACCTCGACTCCATCCCGCTGGTTCTCAACACCACCAACGTGGACGAGATCATCGAGACCCTGGTCCGCCTCCGCCCGAGCTTCGGTGCAGTGAACCTCGAGGACATCTCCGCGCCGCGTTGCTTCGAACTCGAAGAGCGCCTCATCGAAGCACTCGACTGCCCCGTCATGCACGATGACCAGCACGGCACCGCCGTCGTGGTTCTCGCGGCCCTGACCAACGCTGCCAAGGTGACCAAGCGCGAACTTTCCGGCCTTAAAGTAGTTGTCTCGGGCGCAGGTGCCGCCGGCATTGCCATCGCCGAGATTCTTCTTGCTGTTGGCATCGAGGACGTCATCCTGCTCGACTCCAAGGGTGTGGTCAACGCTGACCGTGCCGACCTCGTGGCCGATCCCGGCAGCGTCAAGGCCCGCATGGCGCAGCGGACCAACCCCCGCGGCGTCACAGGTGGTCCCGGCGAGGGGCTGACCGGCGCCGACGTTTTCGTAGGCGTCTCCTCCTCCAAGCTGGACGAAGAGCACCTGAAGTTGATGAACGATCAGTCGATCGTGTTCGCGCTGTCCAACCCGGACCCCGAAGTACTCCCCGAGGTTGCCCAGAAGTACGCGGCAGTTGTCGCCACCGGCCGCAGCGACTTCCCGAACCAGATCAACAATGTGCTGGCCTTCCCCGGCATCTTCCGCGGCGCGCTCGACGCCAAGGCCCGCCGCATCACGCCGGCAATGAAGATCGCCGCTGCACGAGCCATCGCAGAGCTGGCCGAGGAAGACCTCTCCGCTGACTACATCGTGCCGAGCCCCCTGGACGCCCGTGTAGCACCGGCTGTCACCGCGGCAGTTGCCGCAGCCGTGACCGAGTAGCGGTAACCAACTAAAAACCGACGACGGCGACGACTCCCAGGCAGGGGAGCGTCGCCGTCGTCGGTTTGTTAAGGAGCAACGCGGGGTCACTTACGGCCGATGTTGCCCCGTCGGATGGGCCGTAAGTGACCTCGCGTTGCACGTTGGGGGGAGGGGCCGCACCTAGACTTGGGCCATGAATTCCGAACTCGTTGTGACCATCCTCTGCGGCCTGGCCATTGCCGTGGGTGTGGCCGGAACCATCATCCCTGTCCTCCCGGGAAGCATCCTCATTGGGGCGAGCCTGCTCGCATGGGCCATTTGGGGTGGCGCGGGAACGCTCGGCTGGGTGATCTTCGCCATCGGCATGGTGTTCGTGGTGGCAGGGATGGCCGCCAGTGCCGTGCTCACAGGGCGAAAGCTGAAACAGCATGGGATTCCCAACAGGTCTGTGTTGATTGGGATAGTCCTTGGCGTCGTGGGGATGTTCGTGATTCCAGTGATCGGGCTCCTGGTGGGGTTTGCCGTCGGGCTTTTGCTGAGCGAGGTCCAGCGGACCCGTGATTTCCGTACGGCCGTCCGCTCAAGCGGCGCCGCGCTCAAGGCCACCGGCATCGGGATTCTCGTGGAGTTCGGCCTCGCATGTGCCGCCGCGAGCACGTGGGTCATCGGGGTGTGGCTGTCCTAGTTCACCGAGATGGCAAAAGATGACAATCCCAGGCCGTGGGATTGTCATCTTTTGCCATCTCGGCGGGGACTAGCGGAGGCTGGGTACCCGCACCTGGGCTGGACGGAATGAAGCACCGGCTCCTGGGAACAAAGGGACGTCGATCCGGGCGTGGGTATGGATTTCCTGAACCGTATCCTTCGTGTGCTGTGCGATCTCAGCAAGCGTGGTGACCCACATACCTTCGAGGCCCTTGACCCGTTCGATCAGCTGCTCCAACGCGACAGCCCTGGACGGCCTGCCGGAGATGAACGGGTGGTTGGTCAGGACGAAGCAGCTGCCCTGGGCGTGGTGCGCCTGGGCCTCGAGCGTCCACATTTCCAAGGCTTTGGCCGGGCTTTCGATGACCCCGCTGCCCGTGATGCCGGGGTAGAACGCGTACTGCTCCCAATCGTCCAGGGCCCAGTCCACAGGGATCTCCACGATGTCCCGGGGATCATCCTCGGCCACTGACATGCGGTAGGGGGCATCCCCGTCGAGAAGGCTTGAGTCATACAGGAAGCCGCGGTCCGCGAGCAGCGCGGGAGACTGCCAGTTCAACTCCCACCACGGAGCCCGGTAGCCCACGGGTTGAACACCGGCGACGTTCGCGAGAGCTTCCAAACCGCGGTCCAGGTAACTGGCTTCGGTTGCGGCGTCGATTCCCTGCATGGGCTCGTGAAGGTAGCCATGGTGGGCGATTTCGTGCCCACCATCAGCGATCCTGCGCACCACGTCCGGGTAGCTCTCCGCGGTGAAGCCGGGGATGAAGAACGTTCCCTTGATGTCCTGGCGATCCAGGATCTGCAGGAGCCGCGGGACTGCGATCTTAGGGCCATAGGACTGGTGGCTCATGAGTGACATGCGCCGGGTGCTGGACGGATCGTGGGCGATGGTGCAGGACTCGGCATCGACGTCGAAGGTGAAGGACGCGGCGGCCTTGAAGCCCTCTGGCCAGGTGATCGGGTGCAGGGAGTCGGCGAAGGCGGGCTGGCTCATGCTGTGGTCCTTTCGGGAACGACGGGAGTAACTGATGCGGCCGACGCAGTGGCGGAGACGTGGTTTTCGTCCGCGAGGACGTACTTCCGGTGCGCCCGCGGGCCGAGGATGGCGTAGGCTGCCGCGCTGGTAAGTCCGCCGGCCAGCCACGAGAGATCCCAGCCACCAAGTGCCACTGCGATGGGGCCTTGCATTACGGGTATCAGCCCGTACATGAACAGCCAGGTGCAGAAGATGCCAACCAACAGGGAGACGATGCCGGCCCAGTTGATCACGGGGAGGCGGCGTGTGCCGACGCCATCGAAGAGCCGTTCCACCTTGCCCGGCCAACGCTTCTCCAGCCAGAAATAGTGCACCAACATGACGCCGCCCCAGGCTGCTACCCACGCCACGAGGCCGATCAGCCAGGCGTCCAGTACGGAGGCGAAGTCCTCCTGGAATATGAAGAACACCACGGCGAGGAGCGAGAAGACGCCCACGAACAGGTTGAGCCTGCGGCGATTGATGTTGATGTCCAAGGCCTGCGTGGCCACGGAGAAGGTGTAGATGTTCAAGATGTTGGTGGCGATGGGGCCGTGCAACACCATGAGGAGGACGGGAAGGGCAAGGACTCCGAAGTTCTGGACGATCAGCTTGCCGGGGTCGATCTCGCCGCTGTTTGTCGCAAGGCTCGCGCCGAGGACACCGAGCCAGACCACGGGAATGAACTGGCCAAGGACCGAGGCCAGGTAGACCTTGCGCTTGGGAACCGAGGTGCTGACAAAGCGCGAGTAGTCCGCCGCGTAGGTGAACCAGGTGATGCCCCAGCCGATGCCGATGGCAGTCATGACCGCACTCATCGCCGCGATCCGCTCGGATCCTTCAAGAATGTTGCCGGCCGGACCTGCGTAACCCCAGTCGATCTTCATACCGAACCATGCCACGGCGGACATGACGGCCAGGATGATGATGGTGGGCGGAACAGTCCACTTTTCAAAAGCGGCGATCGCCTTGTAACCGAACCAGGCGATGGCAACCTGGGCGGCCATGATGACGGTGGCCACGCCGATCTTCCAGGCGTAGTTCTTTTCAGTGGGGTCCACCCAACCCAGCGTTCCGAAGAGCGCCATGACCAGGTCCAGGATGATCCACGTATTGACCGCGCACCAGCCGATGACCAGGAGAGCCTGGATGGCGGCGGGGAGATAGTTGCCGCGACGGCCGAACGCGGCCCGGGCAAGGACCATGCCGGTGGCACCGGTCTTTTGGCCGAGGAGGACGAAGCAGCCGAACAGCAGCATGCCGATGAGGTTGCCCAGGACGAGCACAAACACAGTGTCGGCGAAGCCGAGGCCGAGGTGGATTCCGAGTGCGCCCAGCACCCAGTTGATAGGGGCCAGGTTGGCGCCGGCCCAGATCCAGAACTGGCCCGAGACCTTGCGCGTGCGGTCTGACTCGGGGATGGGCTGCAGCCAGGCTTCGCTGTCATGGGCCGGCGCCGTTGCCGGAACTGACTGCGATGCGCCTGGCTGCGTCAAGCCTGGCTGCGATGAGCCTGGCTGGGGTGAAGCAGGGGAGAGGTTGTCTTGCATGAGGGGGAGCCTCCGTGTGTGAAAGGGACTCTTTCAGCGTATGTGCCACAGATCACAGCAACAAGATACGATGTGTCTAAAGAAACTGCATTCGACCATACGGAGTGTCATGCCTATCCTTCTGGGCCAAGCTTTGGAACGTGAAAGCCTCAAAGCCGCTGAGCCACGCCTGCTTAATTCAGTGGCGGACGCGCTGACCCGCCCCGTCCGTTGGGTGCACTCCAGCGAGGTTTTGGACATCGCTCCGCTCCTCAGCGGCGGCGAGCTGCTCCTCAGCGGCGGCCAGGCGCTTGCCCTTGAGAGCGCCGGGCGGCAAGCCGAATACGTCCGGGAGCTGGCAGCCCGCGGGATAGCCGCACTGGCCCTGGAAACCGGACCGACACTGCCCGAGGTTCCGGGTCCTATGTTGGAAGCCGCCGAAGCCGCAGGACTACCCGTTATTGAATTGCGTCACGTTGTACCGTTCGTCGCCGTCATGCAGGAGATCAACTCACTCCTGGTCAGCGAGTCCGTCGAACAGCTTCAACGCGGCGACCAAACCAGCCACGCGATGGCCGCCGAACTCGCCCATGGCGGCGGACTTGACCAACTTCTGGCTGTCCTGGCAGAAAGGACGGGTGCCAGCGCGCGGTTGGTATCGCCGTCGGGCCTTACCCTGGGTTCCGCAGCAGGTTCCGCGGCAGGTTCCGCACCAGGCTCAGCGCCGCCGGTGGAGGACCGCGGGCTCATCACAGTTGATGTGCCTGTGCGTGGCGTCCTCGCCGCCCGCTTGGAGCTGCGAGTGCCCGACGACGGCGACAGCGGCCTCGCGCGCGTGGCGGGAGAGCGGTCCGTGGACATTCTTGGCCTGGCCCTGTTGCAGCGGATGCCGCCGGGATTGAAGGAATTGGCGGGCATCGAACTGATGCGGGCCATCAATTCCGGGAGCCAATCGTGGCAGCTCCAGCAGCTCGGGCCGGCGTCGGGTTTTCCCGCCGATGGCCCTGTTGCTGCGCTGGTGATCCGCTCCACGGGTGCGGGGCATCTCCGCTCGGCGTTGGATGCATTGCTGCGTGCGAACGTGCCGCACAGCGCCAGCTATGCAGATAACGCGGAGCTGATCGCACTCGTGTCCGTTGGCGATGGCGCTGCCACCCGGACTGCCTTGATGGACGCGCTCAGGACCCTGGAGACGCCGGCCGGTTCTGCGATAGCGCTTGGCCCGGTGGGCAAGGGGATCGATGAGGCCCCGTGGTCGCTGGCCGAGGCGCGCCGGACCTTGGACCTGGATTTGGCGGAAGGTGGCGTGGTGGATGCTGAAGCTTTCGCCGTGGAACGTCTCGCCGAGGAACATCTTGACCCGGCCACCCGCGAAGGGTTCGTTCAGCGGCAGCTGGGGGCCGTCGTCGAGCATGACCAACTGCGGCGATCCGAGCTCCTCCGGACGCTGACCGTCTGGCTGGACACCGGCTGCAACACAGCCCAAGCCGCACGGGATCTGCACCTGGAACGGCAGTCCATGCACCATCGGCTGCAGCGGATCTTCGAGCTGTGTGGGGGAGATCCGCGGGGAACGGGACGGCTCGCGGCCCTGCATGTGGCTGCGCGGTTGGCTCGCCTGCAGAACCCTTAAACGCCAAAACGACGGCCCGCTGCGCACACGACGTTTTAATACGTCTAATGCGTAGCGGACCATCGAAATGGGGCGCGCAAGGCCTTACTTCAGCACAATCGTCCTGTTCCCATTCAGGATGATCCGCCCTTCGCAGTGCCAACGAACGGCGTTGCTGAGGGCCTTGCACTCCGTGTCCCGACCGGCGGCTACGAGATCGTCCGGTCCGAACGTGTGATCCACCTCAACCACCTGCTGGGAGATGATCGGGCCCTCGTCCAGCTCGCCGTTGACGTAGTGGGCGGTGGCGCCCACGGTCTTCACTCCACGGGCGTAAGCCTGGTGGTACGGCTTGGCACCCTTGAAGCTCGGCAGGAACGAGTGGTGGATATTGATGGCGCGCCCGTCGAGCTTGCGGGCGAGATCGTCGCTGAGCACCTGCATGTACCGGGCCAGCACAACGAGTTCCACGTCCAACTCGTCGATGATGTCCAGCAAACGCGCTTCCGCCGCAGGTTTGGTCGCGGCGGTGACAGGGACGTGGAAGAAGGGAATCCCGTGCCACTCAGCCAAGCCCTGGTGGTCCGTGTGGTTGGACACGACGCCCACCACATCGATCGGCAACTCACCGATCCGCGCACGGAACAGCAGGTCATTGAGGCAGTGCCCGAACTTCGAGACCATGATCAACACGCGACGCTTGGAGCCCTGGCGTTCCAGCTGCCAGTTCATGTTGTACTTCTCGCCCACTGGGGAAAACGCAGCCCGCAGCGTGTCCACGGTTGATTCGTCACCGGAGGAAGCGAAGTGCACCCGCATGAAGAAGTGGCCCTCGGCGCGGTCACCGAACTGCTTGTTGTCGATGATGTCGCAGCCATGCTCCAGCAGGAAGCCGGACACAGCGTGCACAATTCCGGGACCTTCAGGGCAATCCAGGGTAAGGACGTGCTCCACGGTGGTTTCTCCGGCAGGGGTAACAGAGGTTTCAGTTTGGATGGCAGTCATGGCTAGCACTCCACTACGTTGACGGCGAGGCCTCCACGGGAGGTCTCCTTGTACTTGGATTTCATGTCGGCGCCTGTCTCGCGCATGGTCTTGATGGCTTTGTCCAGGGACACCTTGTGGCTGCCATCGCCGTGCAGGGCCAGGCGGGCAGCGTTGATCGCCTTGACGCTGGCGATGGCATTGCGTTCGATGCACGGGATCTGCACCAGCCCGCCTACGGGATCGCACGTGAGGCCCAGGTTGTGCTCGATGCCCACCTCGGCCGCATTCTCCACTTGCTCCGGCGTACCGCCCAGAACCTCGCAAAGACCAGCGGCGGCCATGGAGCAG
Source organism: Arthrobacter sp. 1088 (assembly GCF_031455315.1). NCBI lineage: Bacteria > Bacillati > Actinomycetota > Actinomycetes > Micrococcales > Micrococcaceae > Arthrobacter > Arthrobacter sp. 1088. Next base: position 67,788 of record NZ_JAVDSM010000005.1, on the reverse strand, counting down.
GCGGAACCCACCTCACCCTGGCAGCCAACTTCGGCGCCGGAAATGGACGCGTTGATCTTGAACAGAATTCCGACGGCTGCTGCCGCGAGCAGGAACCGCACGACACCGTCGTCGTTGGCCCCCGGAACAAACTTGGTGTAATAGTGCAGCACGGCCGGCACAATTCCGGCGGCACCGTTGGTTGGCGCGGTGACGATCCTGCCGCCGGCCGCGTTTTCCTCGTTGACGGCCAACGCGAACAGGTTCACCCATTCCATGGCGAGCAAGGGGTCCGCTGAGGATTTGCCGTTCAGCTCGGCGTCGGTTTCTGAAAGCTTCTTAAACAACGACGGCGCCCGTCGCCTGACCTTCAGACCTCCAGGAAGGATCCCCTCGGCAGAGCAGCCGTTGTCCACGCATTCGCGCATGACGGCCCAGATGCTGAGGAGCCGCTCGCGGAGCTCGTCCTCGGATCGCCACACCAGTTCGTTGGCCAGCATGACATCGGAAATCGACATGCCCTCGCGTGAACAAATAGCGAGCAACTCGTCAGCAGTGGAGAACGGGTAGGGGAGCACGGTGTCATCGGCTACCACTTTGTCCGTGCCCGTGGCGTCCCCATCCACCACGAAGCCGCCACCGATCGAGTAGTAGCTGCGCTCACGCAGTACTGCCCCGGTGTGGTCCAGTGCCCGGAACGTCATGCCGTTGGGGTGTGCCGGAAGGGACTTGCGGCGGTGGAGGACCACGTCCTCGTCCCAGTTGAAGTCCACCCGGTGGTCGCCACCCAGGCGCAGTTCGGCGTCGAGGGCAGCCGCGGCCACCTGGTCATCAGCCGTTTTGGTGTCGACAGTTTCGGGTGATTGGCCCTGCAGCCCCAGCACCACGGCTTTGTCGGAGCCATGGCCCCGGCCGGTGGCGCCCAGGGAGCCGAAGAGCTCAGCCTGGACGCGCACCGTGGCCGGAAGCTGGCCGGACGATTCAAGACCGTCCGTGAACTGCTTTGCCGCCCGCATCGGGCCGACCGTGTGTGACGACGACGGCCCGATGCCAACAGAAAACAGGTCAAGCACACTCAGTGCCATTAGGGGACCTCGGGGGAGGCGTACTCCCGCATGGCATCAAGAAGCCAGCGTCCCAGGAAATCGGCAAACGAGGCCCGGGGAAAGATCCGGTAGTTCTCATCCGAGGTCTTCCAAAGCATCACGGGGATGTGTGCGAGCTCCGTTGAGACGGCGGTGCCGGCCTTGAAGACGCGGGGGTGAAGGTCCAGCGAGCACGTCTTTTCGAGCACAGCGCGGGCGTGGCTGCCGGAGAGCTCGAACGTGGTGCGGTTGGCGGACAGGTCCACCACCTGACCTTCATCGTTGCCCAGTGCCGTGGTCAGGTCGCTGACCAAGGAGCCGCCGAGTGAGTCGTGGGACTCCTCCGGAGCGACTACCAGGAACTCGGTGGGGCCAAGCCAGAGTGTGTTCACGGAACCGGCGTCCGTCACTTCACCACAAGTGGCAGGCAAGCCGCCGGTGATGGAAGCGACGCGGGCACCGGCGTCGGACGTTCGCTCAACCCGGATACCCACCATGGCCTGGTACGGGATTTCCTTGAGCGTCACCGTGCCCGGCACTGAGCCGGAAGTGAAGGCGTCAGCGAGGTGCTCGGCCGGGCTGCGGCGGGCACCCCGTACGCGGTCGACGTGTGCGGTTTCTGCTGGTGTTGCTGTTTCAGCCATCTTTGCGGGTCCCTTCAGCATCGAAAAGTACGGTTTCGCCAACAACCACGTCCACCAGTTGGTCTCCCACCGAGGCCACGAGGGTCTCGCCGATGCGGTTGCGGCCGTTTTGGATCAGGGCCAGGCCGAAGGATCGGCCCAAAGCGGCACTGTGGTAGCTCGAAGTTACGAAGCCCTCCATGGGGACGGGTCCGTACGCCGGGTTGACCGGGATGCCCTTCTCCACAAGCTGCGTGCCTTCGGGCAGCCTCAGCGAGTGGTCCACGGGAAGGACGCTCACCAGGTGCTTGCGGTCCTCGCGCTTGGCATCCTCACGGAGGTAGGAGCGCTTGCCGATGAAGTCCTTGGCCTTGGAAACAATCCAGTCCATGCCGGCGTCCTGCGGGGTGACCGTGCCGTCGGTGTCCTGCCCGACGATCGGGTAACCCTTCTCGGCGCGGAGCACGTGCATGGTTTCCGTGCCGTACGGGGTGATGTTGAACTCAGCACCGGCGGCGGCAACGGCTTCCCAGGTGTTCAGCCCGTACCAGGACGGAACGTTGATTTCGTAGGCCAGTTCACCGGAGAAGGAGATACGGCAAACGCGTGCCTGCACTCCCGATGCCAGCGTGGTTTCGCGGAAGGTCATGAACGGGAAGGCTTCAGCATCCAGGCCACCGTTTTCGGCGAGCTGCGGGGCAACCTTCGCGATCACTGCACGGGACTTGGGACCAACGACGGCGATGGTGCTCCACTGCTCCGTGACGGAGGTGAAGACGACGTCCAGTTCGGGCCACTCCGTCTGGTGCCACTCTTCCAGCCAATCCAGCACCTTGGCAGCGCCGCTGGTGGTGGTGGTCATGAAGTAGCGGTCCTCGTCCAGGCGCAGGGTCACGCCGTCGTCGAAGATCATGCCATCCAGGGTGCACATGACACCGTAGCGTGCGGATCCCGGTGCGAGTTTCTTGAAGGCGTTGGTGTACACACGGTTCAGGAATTCGCCGGCGTCCGTGCCGCGGATCTCGATCTTGCCCAGCGTGGTTGCGTCCATGAAGCCCACGGAATCGCGGACTGCTGCGCACTCACGCAGGACTGCCGTGTCCATGTCCTCGCCGGACTGCGGGTAGTACCAAGGGCGCTTCCACTGTCCGACGTCTTCGAACAGCGCACCCTGGGCAACGTGCCACGGGTGGATGGAGGTCACTCGGGCGGGATCGAAAAGCTCCCCGCGCTGGCGGCCTGCCAAAGCGGCGAATGCGACCGGGGTGAACGGTGCGCGGTAGGCGGTGGTGCCGATCTCGCCGACGCCGGGAACGCTTTCCGCGCCGCCGAACTTCAACGCAGCGGCGATGACGCCGATTGCGTTGACGCCGGAGGTCTTGCCTTGATCGTTGGCGGTGCTGATGGAGGTGTACCTCTTCACGTGTTCCACCGAGCGCATGCCGGCGCCCGTGGAGCGAAGGACGTCAGCCACGGACTGGTCACGCTGGAAGTCAACGAAGTGGTGGTGCCACTCGCCAGGTTCGCCTTCCTGGCCGGGAACCAGCCACAGCTGCCGTGTCGGCGCACTAGCCACAGGTGCCTGCAGGTCCACCGGGGTGGTTGCGGACTCAAAACCAGCAGCGATGGATGCTGCCGCTCCAGCCGAGATGCCCTCTGCGAGGCAGTCCTGGAGTTCGTAGCTGCCGCGGCCTGCGCCAACAACCTGCTGGTCCCGAACCACCGTGGACGGAACAAACGCTGCGAGCTCGTCGTCCCAGCGCAGCTTGCCTTGGCGCTGGCTGTGGAGGTGCACCACCGGGCTCCAGCCGCCGGAAACAGCAAGGAGATCTGCGGCGATCTGCTCGACGCCCGAGGTGAGCTCGCCGTCGTCGTTAATGCTGCGGACGGTGACGCCGCTGAGGCGGCCCTTGTCATCGGCGCTCGTGTCAGCAACCGCGCTGCCAATGAGGACCCGGATACCGGACTCGACGGCGGCAGCGGCCTTCGCGCTGATCTGCGGACGGGCATCGACGACGGCGGCAATTGCCACGCCTGCTGCCTTCAGGTCTGAGGCGAGCAGGTAAGCGGAGTCGTTGGTGGTGCTGATGACGACGCGTGAACCGGCCGCGACCGCGTAGCGGTTGAGGTACGTGCGGACAGCCGAGGCGAGCATGATGCCCGGGCGGTCGTTGTTCTCAAAGACCAGCGGACGCTCGTGGGCACCCGGTGCCAGGACAACCTGCTGTGCGCGGATGTGCCAGATACGCTGACGCGAAACGCCCGGCGCGGCCGGAACGGTCAGGTGATCCGTGCGGTTCTGCGCTGCGATGAAGTAGTTGGAATCGTAGGAACCGAAGGCAGTGGTGCGGTTCAGCACGGTGCATTCTTCGGCGGAGACCAACTCGGCTTCCACGTCGGCAACCCATTCCAGGGCAGGCTTGCCCTCGATGGTTTCCTGCAGGCCTTCGGCCGTGGAACCGGAGAGCAGTGCACCGCCCAGTTCGGGCTGGTCGTCGATCAGGATGACGCGGGCGCCGGTGCGGACTGCTTCACGGGCGGCTGCCAGGCCGGCAACACCACCGCCGACCACCAGGACGTCCGTGTGCACGTACTTCTTGTCGTACTCAGCCTTGTCCTCGGCAGGGTCAAGCTTGCCCAAACCGGAGAGAAGCTCTACGTTCATGCCGTCCACGAGTGAAACGGCGGTGGCGGGGAGCATGGATTCGGCGACGTGGCCCGGGAAGCGGGGAGCGATCTTGACCAGGGCGTTGGATTCCTCCACGCCGGCGGCCATGATGCCGCGGGGGCGGTCCTCGTAAAGGGAGTTGCCTGCGTTGATGTGGCCGTTGGCCAGCAGCGCCGAGGCGATGGTGTCGCCGGGGTGGCCGGTGAATTCCTGGCCGTCCACAGTGAAGCGCCAAGCGATGCTGCGGTCAATGCGTCCGCCAGTGGCGAGGCGTGCGTTCTTGCTGGTCACTTCTAGACTCCTTCCGAGGAGGTGGGGGCGGCAGTGGCCGTCGGGGTGGTGGGGGCGCCGGGGGCGAGGCCTGCTCCGCCGGCCTGGCCGTACTCGCCGGTTGTATCCGGGCGGGGCTGGCCCATCGCGTAGATGGAGTGGATGTCGTAAGTCACGGTGTCCCGCAGCATGTTGAACCACTGGCGGCAGCCTGTGCTGTGGACCCAGCGTTCTGCGAATGCACCCTTGGTGTTCTCGCGGTAGAACAGGTACTCGGCCCACTCGCGGTCGGTGAGTTCGTTCGGGTTCTCCGGGTAGGCAACGTGTGCCTGGCCGCCGTAGTGGAATTCGGTTTCGTCGCGTGGCCCGCAGTTGGGGCATGAAATGAGAAGCATGTCTTTTCCCGTCCTTACTAGTGGGCCACGGCTGCGGCGCCGTGTTCGTCGATGAGCGCTCCCGTTTCGAAGCGTTCCAGGGCGAAGGGCTTGTTGAGCTTGTGCGGGGCGCCGGTTGCGATGGTGTGCGCGAAGGTCAGGCCAGCCGCAGGAGTGCCCTTGAAGCCACCCGTTCCCCAACCGCAGTTGACGAACATGTTCTCCACCGGGGTGAGGCCAACAATGGGCGAGGCGTCCAGTGTGGTGTCCACGATGCCGCCCCAGGTCCGGAGCACGTGGGCCCGGGCGAAGATCGGGAAGAGCTCCACGGCGGCTGCCATCTGCTCCTCGATCACGTGGAACGATCCGCGCTGGCCGTAGCCGTTGTAGGAGTCCACGCCAGCGCCCATCACCAGTTCACCCTTGTGTGCCTGGGACACATACACGTGGACGTGGTTGGACATGACCACCGTGGGGTGGACAGGCTCGTGCAGTTCAGACACGAGCGCCTGGAGCGGGTGGGACTGGATCGGGAGGCGGAACCCGGCCATCTCGGCAAGGACCGAGCTGTGGCCTGCGGCGCAGAGGCCTACCTTTTCGGTGTTGATGGTGCCACGGGTTGTCTTGACGCCCGTAACCCGGTTTCCGTCCTTGATGAAGCCGGTGACTTCGCAGTTCTGGATGATGTCCACGCCGAGTTCATCGCACTTGCGGGCGAAGGCCCAGGCCACGTGGTCGTGCTTGGCGATGCCTGCACGCGGCTGATACGTGGCGCCCATGACGGGGTAGCGGATGTTGTCGCTGGTGTTCAGGATGGGGCAGAGTTCCTTGACCTGGTCCGGCTCCAGCCACTCTGCGTCCACACCATTGAGGCGGTTGGCGCCCACGCGGCGCATGCTTTCGCGGACATCGCCCAGGGTGTGGGCCAGGTTCATCACGCCGCGCTGGCTGAACAGGAAGTCGTACTCCAGCTCTTCCGGCAGGATTTCCCACAGCTTGAGGGCGTGCTCGTAAATCGCAGCGCTCTCGTCCCAGAGGTAGTTGGACCGGATGATGGTGGTGTTGCGGGCCATGTTGCCACCGGCCAGCCAGCCCTTTTCAAGGATGGCGATGTTGGTCATGCCGTGGTTCTTGGCCAGGAAGTAGGCCGTGGCCAGGCCGTGCCCGCCGCCGCCGACAATAACGGCGTCGTAGCTTTTCTTTGGTTCCGGGTTGCGCCAGAGGAAGTCGGGGTGTTCGGGGAGGTGGTCCGCGCTCACTGGGCTGCTCCAATCATTTCTTCGAGTTCAGCTGCGGCGTCCTTGCCGTTGCTGAGGTGTGGGTAAAGCGGGAACTTGTCGGCCAGCGCGCTCACGCGGCGGCGGAGTTCGACGGCGGTCGCATCGTCAAGGGTGACGTCACCATCGGTGCCTGCTTCGGTTCCCTCGCCGTTGGTGCCGCTGTTCGCTGCGGCGATCAACGCCGTCGCAATGATGTCCGAGACTTCCGTGAAGTCCTCAGCGCCGAAGCCGCGGGCGGCGAGGGCGGGGGTGCCGATACGCAGGCCCGAGGAAACCATCGGCGGGCGGGGGTCGAAGGGGACGGCGTTGCGGTTGACCGTGATGCCGATGTGGTGCAGCGTGTCCTCGGCCTGCTGGCCGTTGAGGACGGAGTGGCGGAGGTCCGCGAGCACCAGGTGAACATCTGTTCCGCCGCTGACAACCGAGATGCCGGCTGCTGCTACGTCGTCCTGGAGGAGTCGATTGGCCAGGATCTTGGAGCCCTCAAGTACACGGACCTGGCGTTCCTTGAACTCCGGCTCGGCAGCCATTTTGAACGCTACGGCCTTGGCTGCGATGACGTGCTCCAGCGGGCCACCCTGCTGTCCGGGGAAGACGGCTGAGTTAACCTTCTTGGCGATGTCGGCGTCGTTCGTCAGGATGACGCCACCGCGGGGACCGCCCAGGGTCTTGTGGGTGGTGCTGGTGACGATGTGGGCGTGCGGCACCGGGCTGGGGTGGAGGCCTGCGGCGACGAGACCCGCGAAGTGGGCCATGTCCACCATCAGGTAGGCGCCCACGAGGTCCGCGATGCGGCGGAATTCTGCGAAGTCCAGGTGGCGGGAGTATGCCGACCAGCCGGCCACGATCAGTTGCGGCTTGTTTTCCAGGGCGAGGCGCTCCACCTCGGCCATGTCGATGGTGTGTGTGTCCTCCTGGACGCCATACGGGACAACCTTGTACAGCTTGCCGGAGAAGTTGATGCGCATGCCGTGCGTCAGGTGGCCGCCGTGGGCGAGGTTCAGGCCCATGATGGTGTCGCCAGGGGTGATCAGTGCGTGCATTGCCGAGGCGTTTGCCTGGGCGCCGGAGTGGGGCTGGACGTTGGCGAATTCTGCGCCGAACAGGGACTTCAGGCGGTCGATGGCCAGCTGTTCGATCACATCAACGTGTTCGCAGCCGCCGTAGTAGCGCTTGCCCGGGTATCCCTCGGCGTACTTGTTGGTAAGGACCGAGCCCTGTGCTTCCATGACGGCCGTGGGGGCGAAGTTCTCAGAGGCGATCATTTCCAGCGTGGACTGCTGGCGGATGAGTTCCAGGGCGATCGCCTGATCGACCTCCGGGTCCGCCTGTGCGAGCGGGCGGATCAGCGGTTCAACCATGGTGTTCTCCTTCAAAAGCTTGTCTAGTGGCCGACTGTTAGGCAACTGATATATTAGAACTATTGCCATAGTATGTTGAAGATCACAAGGTCGTCAACAGGTCTGCGGCAATCCACCCAAACTGGATTGGCGACAACGGGAGAGAGCAATGAGCGCAGCATTGGAAGCACTGGAATCAGCTCCACAGGGTTCGTCCCTGGCGGAGAACGCCTACCTGCTCCTGCGCGACAGGCTCATCATGCTGGACATCAAGCCCGGCGACCCCATCAACGATGGCCAGATTGCTGCCGAGCTCGGCATTGGGCGCACACCCGTCCGCGAAGCCATCAAGCGTCTCGAAAGCGACCACCTGGTGGTCTCCTACCCGCGGCGTGGGACGTTTGCCACGGGCGTGGACATCACCCAGCTCGCTGAGGTCTCCGAGATCCGCGAGCTCCTGGAGCCACTCGCCTCCAGGAAGGCCGCCCGCATGGCCAGCGCTTCAATGCGTTCAGAACTCCGCGCTGTCGCTGGCGCAATTCGCGATCTTGAAGGCCAGGACAATTCCTCCCAGGAACTCATGCGCTACGACATCCAGGTTCACCGCCTGATCTACAAGGCCTCCGCGAACGCACACCTGGAAGACGTCCTGATCCGGTATGACAACCTGGCTACCCGCATCTGGTGCTACATGCTGGAACGGATGCCCTCCGTCTCAGGCCACATCTCCGAGCATGCGGAATTGCTGACAGCCATCGCCGATGGCGACGAAGACCGCGCCGCCGAACTTGCCCTGCACCACGTAGTCAGCTTCGAAGAGACGATCCGCAAGGTCCTCTAGAGCCCCCGCCGGCTCCGCCGCCGGCACGTTCTCTCACATCCAACGGTCTTTTGGCGGATGTTCTCTCACGTCCAACGGTCTTTTGGCCGATGTTCTCTCACGTCCGACGGTCTTTTGGCGGATGTTCTCTCATTTCCGACGGTCTTTTGGCGGATGCTCTCTCACGTCCGACGGTCTCTTGGCGGATGTTCTCTCAAATCCTGCGGCGGCGTCTGACTCGCTGTCACGCGCTAAAGCCCGACGTCGGCAGTCACCGTGGGTGTCCTGCGTCGGGCTTTCTTTATGAAAGTGAGAGAACGTCCCGCAATGGCCCGCAGGATGTGAGAGAGCGTCGCGAAAGGGGCCGTTGGATGTGGGAGAACGTCCGGAAAGGGGCCGTTGGATGTGAGAGAGCGTCGCGAAATGGGCCGTTGGATGTGAGAGAGCGTCCGGAAAAGGGCCGCTGGATGTGAGAGAACATCCGATGGACGGGGCGACTGGTGCAACTCAGTCGCTTCAGTTGCAACAACCACTGGATCGGGTTCGCGAGCGTTGAACATACCCGGAACGCTCAACAAGCCCCAAGATGACTTTTGAAAACACTCTTGACCGTGACGCGGCCCACACGTAGTCTGGTGCAACAGCGTTGCTTCTAATGCAACCCCAAATATTCTTGGTGGACACATGAGTAATGAACTTTCCTCTGTGGCAGCCGTTCCGGGAGATCAGTCCAATGGTGGACTCGGCACTTCTCCCGAAGCCGGCCCCATTCACACAGTCAGCAAGGACACGCGCCGACGCGTAGTCACCGCAAGCTTCATCGGCAACTTCGTTGAGTGGTTCGACTACGCCGTCTACGGATACCTGGCCGGCATCATCTCGACCGTCTTCTTCCCCGAGTCGGACCGGCAGACAGCCCTTCTCGCGACCTTCGGTGTCTTCGCCGTCAGCTTCTTCGTAAGGCCGCTTGGTGGATTCATCTGGGGCCACATCGGAGACAGGCTGGGCCGGAAGCAGGCGTTGTCGCTCTCGATCGTCCTGATGTCGGTGGCCACGTTCTGCATCGCCCTGATTCCCGGCTACGCCACTATCGGGGTCATGGCCCCGATCCTGCTGTTGCTCGTAAGGGTGGTCCAAGGTTTCTCCGCTGCAGGGGAGTACGCCGGCGCGTCCGCCTTCCTGGTGGAGTATGCGCCGTCGAATCGTCGCGGACTCTATGCCGCCGTCGTGCCTGCCAGTACCGCAGCGGGTCTCCTGCTGGGCTCCTTGCTGGCGGCCTTGCTGAGTTCAGTCCTGACGCCGGAACAGCTGAACGAATGGGGCTGGCGGCTGCCGTTCCTGTTGGCGGCGCCCATGGGCTTGATCGGCAGGTACATCCGCACCAAGCTCGAGGACACCCCTGCGTTCCGTGAACTGTCCGAGAAGGAGACCCCTGTCAAGGCTCCGGCCCTGGCGATGTTCAAGACCTACCGCAAGCAGCTCATCATCGCCACGGGCGCAGTGCTGCTGAACGCCGTCGGCTTCTACGTGATCCTCAGCTACATGCCCACATACCTGTCCGTGGAACTGGGCTTCGGAGCAGCGGAATCGTTCCTTGCCACCACCATCGCCCTGGCAAGTTACATCGGCTTCATCTTCCTGACCGGCATCGCGTCGGACAAGTTCGGCCGCAAGCGCATGCTCATCACGGCGTCTGTACTGTTCGTGGTGCTGACGGTCCCGGCGTTCATGCTCCTGGATACTCGCAACTTCCTGGTGATCGTGCTGGTCCAGATCCTGCTGGGCGGAATGCTGACCCTCAACGACGGCACCCTGCCGAGCTTCCTGGCCGAACTATTCCCGACGAAGGTCCGCTACACAGGATTCGCTGTCAGCTTCAACCTCTCCAACGCGTTGTTCGGCGGTACTGCGCCGTTCATGGCAACGCTCCTCATCGGCATGACCCACAATCAACTGGCCCCCGGCTGGTACCTCGTGGCTGCCGCCCTTGTTTCCCTCATCGCAGTCCTGTTCGCCGCCGAGACTTCCAAGAAGCCACTGCAGCAGGACTGAAACCAACCAACCCATTGAAAGGAACACCATGACCATCACCGAGAACGAGGCCATCAACGATGTGGCCAAGCTCGATCGACTCAAGGTCCTCAACAACGGCGAGAAGGTTTCCCTGACCTTCTCCGATGCAGAGTTCGAGCGTCGACTCGCCGGACTTCGCAACATCATGGCCGAGAAAGACCTCGACGCCGTCATCCTTACCAGCTACCACTCCATCAAGTACTACTCCGATTTCCTCTTCACCTATTTCGGCCGCTCCTACGGCATGGTGGTCACCAAGGATGACACCGTCACCATTACGGCAAATATCGACGCCGGTATGCCTTGGCGCCGCAGCTACGGCGACAACCTCGTGTACACGGACTGGCGCCGGGACAACTACATCCACGCCATCCAGGAAGTCCTGCGCACCCGCGGCATCAACCCGCGCCGCATCGGCGTCGAGGATGACTCCCTGCCGCTGGATAACCGCAACAAGATCCAGGCCGCATTCTCCGGAGCAACGCTGGTGGATGTTGCCCAGGCTGCGATGCGCCAGCGCATGATCAAGTCGGACGAAGAAATCGCAGTCATCAAGCATGGCGCCCGCATCGGCGACCTCGGTGGAGAGGCCATCCGCAGCGCCATCACGGCGGGAATCACCGAGTACGAGGTTGCTCTGATCGGCACCGAAGCCATGGTCCACGAGATCGCCCGCACGTTCCCGGACTCCGAAATCCGTGACACGTGGGTCTGGTTCCAGTCCGGTATCAACACCGACGGCGCGCACAACTGGGCAACTACGCGGAAGATCCAGGAACACGACATCCTGTCCCTGAACTGCTTCCCTATGACAAGCGGCTACTACACGGCACTGGAACGCACCCTGTTCTATGGCGAACCGGACGCCCGCTCATTGGAACTGTGGAACATCAACGTGGAGGTCCACAAGAGGGGCCTGGAACTCATCAAGCCCGGCGCGGTCTGCAAGGACATCGCCGCCGAGCTCAACGAGATCTACATCGGTCACGGGCTCCTGGCCAACCGCACGTTCGGCTACGGCCACTCGTTCGGCGTCTTGAGCCACTACTACGGACGCGAAGCAGGCCTTGAACTTCGTGAAGACATCGATACGGTGCTGGAACCGGGCATGGTGGTTTCCATGGAGCCGATGATTACGGTGTTGGACGGCCAGCCGGGTGCCGGCGGTTACCGCGAGCACGACATCCTGGTGGTGGGTGAAGACGGTGCGGAGAACATCACCAAGTTCCCGTTCGGCCCCGAGTACAACATCATCGGAGCCTAGGTGATCCGGCCGGTGGACGCAGTGCACGGCGTCCACCGGCCGAACCCTGTCCCTGTCCGTGAGCTTCAGCCAAATATAGTGAACCCATGACTCCCACGGAATCCAGCGACGTTTCAGGCAACGGCGAAGCCAAAGGTACCTCGGTCATTGTCAACGCCATCGCGGTCCTGCGCAGTTTCAGTGCCGAAGAGCCGCTGTTGGGGGTAACTGAAATCGCAGGGCGCATTGGCCTGCACAAGAGCACGGTCTCCCGCATCCTGGCCACGTTGGAGCAAGAGCATTTGGTGGAGCGCGACGTCGATTCGCGCAGGTTCCGCTTGGGGCTGGGAATGATCGCCATGGCGGGCCCACTCCTGGCGGAACTCGAAGAGCGGCGCGTGGCGTATCCGGTACTGCTTGAATTGACCGAGCGAACCGGGGAGACCAGCGCGCTCATGGTCTGGAACGGCACTGAATCCATGAGTGTGGAGCAGATCCCCAGCCGGCACCAGGTCAAGCACCTGGCCCCTTTGGGCGTGCGTTACAACGAGGCACTCAGTTCCTCTGTTCAGGTCTTCCTGGCCGCGGAAGACAAGGATCGCGTCCGGAATCTGCTCAGGAGCGGTGCGGTCACTCTTCCGGGCCTCGATGAAGAAGCCGTGGAGGCGTACCTGCAGCGGCTTGAGGACTCGACGAAGCGCGGCTGGACGGTGAACTTTGGCGAAACGTCCATCGAGGAAGTGGGCGTGGCCTCGCCCGTCTATGACCACAGGGGAAACATTGTGGCGTCCGTGCTCATCCCCGCGCCAAAGTTCCGCGTCTCGCAGGATACGCTTACGAGTCTCGGTGAAGCTTGCGCCGATGCCGCCGCCAAGGTCACCACGCGCCTTGGTGGGCGCGCACCACGCTGAGCCCCGCCGAGATGGCATTTAATGCCAATCCGAGAGCCAAGGATTGGCATTAAATGCCATCTCGGCCGAGACAAAAAAGAACGGCGACCGTCCCCACGAAGGGTCCGACCGCCGTCGTTCGTTGAACCGACGTCCGCGACGTTACATCCTCCGCCGTGCCGCCGTTGTCTCGTCCATGACATCCCTGCCCAGCCAAGCACCCAGACCGATCATGGCCACGCCAAGAACAAAGTGCAGCCAGTTGTCAGCGGTGTTGAACGGAACAAAGTTGGCGCCCGTTTCCTGGTTGATGATCAGGCCGTAGATCCACAGAACGAGATATACGGCGCCGCCACCAATGAGGAAGAGGCGAGCCATGCGTGCTGTCCTGGCCATGGCCAAACCGGCTACACCAAACAGCAGATGGACGATGTTGTGGAGAATGGATACTTGGAACACACCAAGCAGCATGGCGCCGGATTCATGTCCCGCGAAGGTCATGGCGCCGTAATTGGTGGTGATACCCGGGATGAAGCCCAGAACACCCACGAGCAGAAATACAATGCCAACGCCCATGGCGGTGTTGTGAAGAGTCAACCCCATCGCATGATGGTGTTCGGTGGGGTGCGAAGCGGTGGTCATGAAGTCCTCCCTTTCACGCAGTTACACGGCTCTTCTCATGGAGAGCCGTCCCGCGGCAAGGGTGTCGGAAAACCTTGCCGACGCCGCCATAATACTCCTGAAATGCCTCCAATTGCAGGGGAATGGCCAGTCAGGTGGCAGTTAGCATGGGTTCATGAGCCAGGCTCCCAACGGCGATTTCCAATCAATCTTCCATGACACCCGGGATCTCACTCCCTTCCGCGAAGGATATGTGCGCACGACCGTCCGTGGATTGGCCGACGGCGTGGGTGAAGTGTTGTCCGGCGTCCTGACTGGCCGGGATCCTGCCCGCCTTTCCGTGCTGGGCGATGTTCCCCGTTTGAAGCGCCTGTCCACCAAGCAGGCAAAGGCAATGCACGAGGCCGTTTTCACCTCTACTGAGCCTGACCGGCTGATCTCCCTGGGTCGGGTCTATCCGGGGTGGGCGGGCTTGTGTTACGTGATGGCGGGGCTGTTGGCGTACAAACACGGCGGCTATCTGCGGGCGTCTGAGTTGTTGCGGCGCGGCTTAACAACAAGGATCGACGACGACGCGAGCCAGTTCTCGGCTCTCTACCTTGGGCAGGTGGTCACCCGGGTTGAGGTGGCCGAACGCATTGAAGTCCCGGTCTTGTTCAGCGAGGAGTCCGTGTTCCTCGCGTTGGCCCATTGCCTTCGGGAGATGGGAATGATCGAGTCGGCGTTGGAAGCAGTGGTGGGTTTGCCGCCGTCGTTGCCTTCTGCTCTGGCGCGCTGCACCGCAGCGTTTGCTCTGGGCCGGCACCGGGATGTGGTGATGTGTACGGAGGGGCTGTTGAATACGGATGATCTCTCGGCGGCATTGCTCCTGATCCGGGCTCGATCGCAACGGGCGCGTGGCGACTTTGAATCGGCGCAGGCGGCGCTGAAGGAGGTCCTTCGGCGCAGGAAGACCAGCCTGGCCTTGCGCAATGATGCCCTCACGGACCGCGCCCTTCTGGCGTTGGACCAGGGCCGCCGGACCTTGACTCCCCGTTCCAAACGCCCCGCCCCGCCGGCAGAGCTGGAGGCCTTGGAAGTGATCCGCAAGGACGCCGAGATGCGCCGTTTGTGGGAGAACGACTTCAGGCAGCTAAGCGGGGAATAAGGCATTGTGCACGCCCTGATGCAAGCGTAGTCTTGTAATCAACCAAGTGATTGATAAAGCATTTGGTTGACAAAGAAAGGTCGCGCAGGGTTATGGATCCAGACGCTCTGGACAAGGCCTTCATGGCCCTTGCTGATCCCGTCAGGCGGGGAATCGTTGCCCGTCTGTCCCGGGGAGACGCAACGGTCAACGAATTGGCGGAGCCCTTTGCGATCACCAAGCAGGCCGTCTCAAAACACATCCAGGTCCTGGAGCACGCAGGGCTGGTGACCCGGTCCCGTGATGCCCAACGCAGGCCCGTGCACCTGGATGCAGCCGCCCTCGAAGAGCTGACGGCATGGATAGGCCAATATCGACTGATCGCCGAGCGTCGCTTCCGGCTGCTCGACGAACTCCTGGTCGAGTCCGGCCACGGGGTCCTCCAGGGGTCACAACCACAAGATGAAGAGGAATTGAAATGAGCAATCCAACAGCAATCACTGCTGATGACGGCGTTCCGTTCGTCGATACTGTCCGAGAATTCGATGCGCCAGTCAGCGCGGTATTCAAGGCCCACGTGGACCCGGATCTCCTGGCCAAGTGGCTTGGTCCGCGGGACGCGATACTGAACGTCACCGAATACAACGCCACCACGGGCGGCAGCTGGCACTACGAAAGTGGCCACGAAAACGCGATGTACGGATTCCGCGGGGTCTTCCACACCGTGGACACCGATGAGCTGATCATCATGACCTTCGAATTCGACGGGGCCCCTGGCCAAGTGGGCATCAGCACCACCAGGTTCGAGGAAACTGACGGTCGCACCAGGATCGTCGTCCACGAGGTCTACCCATCGGTGGAAGCGCGTGACATGGCCCTCGCCACAGGCATGAATTACGGCGTGATCGAAGGGTACGAGCGACTCGATGAGGTACTGGCCGCCTAGGTTCCAGCGGGTTCCGGGGCCGGCCCCTGCTACGCGCCCCGCATCAGGATGGGAAGGAGTTGCTCCGTCAACAGCACTGCTCCCAGCCCGATCATGATGATCCCGCTTGCCAGCGTCACCACGCGTGCTGCGCCTGGACGTGAAGCGAGCAGTTTCCGCGAGGTCAGTGCGACCCCGGTGTACACCAGGCCGGCGAGGATCACGAACGTTAATCCCAGCAACCCGGACTGAACAGGAACAGGCAGTGCGGCTTCCGGGCTGACGAATTGCGGCACCAGCGCCACAAAGAACAGCAGGCCTTTGGGGTTGATGCCGCTGGTGCCCATGCCTTGGAAGAACGTGCGGAGCTGGTTTCCGGACTGCACGACGGCGCCTTCCGCACTAAAGCTGGCCCCTCGCCAGGAACGGATGGTCCCGAAGCCAAGCCACAACAGGTACGCGGCGCCGGCAACCGTGAGCCACCCCAGCAGGCCTGGCACTCCCGCCAGCAGGGCTGCCAGACCTGCCGTCATGAGCACGGTGTGAATCACATATCCGCTGCATAATCCGGCGACAGCGGGCACGAAGCTGCGCTGGCGAAGTCCAGCCGAGATCGAGTAAGCCCAGTCGACGCCGGGGGTGCAGGCCAATGAGACTGCGACGAGCATGAAGGCGAGGAACAGCTGTGGGTTCACGATCTCTCCAGAGGGTTAGTGGTAGGAAAACTCTAAGGAAAATCGCCCGATAAGTGTTCCCTGATTTATCCCCAAAACCTTCAATCCGGGTAAGATCATTGCGTGATTGACCACATTGACAGAAGTATTTTGCGCCACCTTCAAGAGGATGGCCGAATGACCGCCACTGCCTTGGCATCGAAGGTGGGATTGACGGTTGCTCCGTGCCATCGCCGGCTCCGGGATCTGGAGGCTTCGGGAGTTATCCGCGGGTATCGCGCGGACGTCGATCCAGCAGCGGTGGGGCTCGGATTCGAGGCAATTGTGTTCGTCACGCTCCGGCAGGTGGAGCGCACCATCATGGCGGAGTTTGAGGAGCGCGTGACGGCAAGCCCCAACATTGTGGAGGCGCAGCGGCTGTTCGGCTCGCCGGACTACTTGTTGAAGGTCATCGCGGCAGACCTCCCTGCCTATCAACGCTTCTATGACGACGAACTCGCAGCCCTCCCGGCTGTTGAGCGACTCACTTCAACGTTGGTGATGAAGAACCTGAAGACCAATATCGGACCGCCGGTCTGAGCGCTATTCCTTCAGCAGCCCGGTTGTCCGGTAGGGAATCACTTCGCGTAGGAACATGCTGGTGGACGTACGCACGATTCCCGGGCAGAGCCTGATTTCCTCCGAGACGCGGTAGAGGTCATCCGGGCTCTTGGCAACCACCCTGATGATGAGATCGGTATCGCCCGCGGGTGCATGGCATTCGAGTACCTCAGGGATCTCCCGTAGGGCCGCGATGGCTTCGTTGAGGTGGCTTTGATCGAGTTCGGCGCTGACAGCGGCGGCCACACCCCGGCCAAGTGCCGAGGGCAGCACGCGGCTGCTGTTGGCGCGCAATGCGCCCGATGCCGTCATCCGCTCCAGCCGCGACTGGACCGTGCCGCGCGCCAGGTGAAGTTTCTGGGCGAGGACCATGATGGGGACGCGGGGATCCTCATCAAGCGCGGCGATGATCCTACGGTCTGTCGCATCGAGTTCCTGCAAAATGACCACTTCCTGTCTACAAATTCAACTGTGATTAGTCAGATCGACCACTCAATGCCATGTCTATTGCACCTACTGTATGCGTACTGTTGAAATGGTGACAACGAAGCAGGGCGAGGCTACCGCCGGATCCCGCAGGCAGCAGGCACCTGGAACACCACCCGGACCCCTGTACAGGTTTCCCGCAAGGAAGCAGCCGCTGATTGACTCTTGTTCACAGCATTGTCATTCTGCACCCGCCCGTCCTGACGGGCAGCACAGCAAGAGCCCCTGAGCCACCGGATCGTTGCGGTAGCTGAGGGGCTCTTGTGTTGTGCCCGGACGCATAGGCTTGGATCATGACGTCTGCCGGCCGCTTCGCCCCGAGTCCTTCCGGGGAACTGCATGTAGGCAATCTCCGGACGGCGATCCTCGCCTGGCTCTTCGCCAAATCGACTGGCCGCGACTTCCTGCTCCGTGTTGAAGACCTGGACCGTGCCCGGTCCGGCTCGGAAGCTGAGCAGCTCCGCGACCTGAAGGCCGTCGGCGTCAGTTGGGACGCCGCCGTCGTGCGTCAGACTGAGCGCGGACCGCTGTACGAGGACGCAATTGGCCGCCTGACTGTCCAGGGCCGCACCTACGAATGCTTCTGCACGCGCCGCGAAATCCAGGAGGCGCCGTCTGCGCCGCACTCTCCACAAGGCGCGTATCCGGGGACGTGCCGCAGGCTGTCCGAGGCCGAGCGCGAGATCCGCCGGGCGTCGCGTCCGGCCTCGATCCGCCTCCGGTCGGACGTCGCTGAGTGGGCTGTTGAGGACCAGTTGCACGGACACTACGTGGGTGTGGTGGATGACTTTGTACTGCGTCGCAACGATGGCGTCACGGCCTACAACCTGGCCGTTGTAGTAGACGATGCCGCCCAGGGAATCGACCAGGTGGTCAGGGGCGATGACCTCCTTCCGTCCACTCCGCGGCAGGCTTACTTGGCCACCCTGTTGGGCTTGCCAGTGCTGGAATATGCCCACGTTCCGCTGGTTATAAACCACGACGGCGTGAGGCTGGCAAAGCGCGACGGTGCGGTGACGCTTGGCGACCTCGCCGCCGTCGGGGTTTCAGCGGTGCGCGTGCGCGACCTCCTCCTTGAGTCGTTGGGATTGCCGGCAGGTTCCTTGCAGGATGCGGTGCCCGAATTCGACCCCGAAAGGCTGCCAAGGGAGCCCTGGGTGTGGAAAACGCCCAACGGCTGAAGGCAGGCCAAGTAGGCTGTCTGGATGCATTCACAGGTGATCGCCCCAGGTTTCGAATCCGTAGCCGGGCTCTTCGAAAGTTTCCTCGAACAAGACCCTGAATATTCCGCCCAGCTGGCGGCGTACCATCGGGGTGTCAAGGTGCTGGATATCAGCGGCGGGCCCCATACTCGTGCAGATTCAGTGACAGGTGTTTTCTCGTGCTCCAAGGGCATGGCAGGCCTTGTTATGGCTCTGCTCGCTCAAGACGGCGAGCTGGATCCCGACGCGGAAGTGGTCAAATATTGGCCGGAGTTCGGTGTTGAAGGGAAGGCCTCCGTCACTGTTTCCCAACTCCTTTCGCACCAGGCCGGTCTGTTGGGCGTCGAGGGCGGCGTGAGCCTTGAGGAAGTCAACAATTCCGAACTCGCGGCCGCGAAGCTCGCCAAACTTCCGCCCCTGTGGAAGCCCGGTGCGGCGTTCGGCTACCACGCCCTGACAATCGGCATTTTCATGGAGGAGCTGTGCCGTCGAATCACGGGTTCCAGGCTCCAGGAGGTCTTCGAACAGCGCATCCGCTCCGTCACCGGTGCCCACTTCTACCTTGGCCTACCGGATGCTGAGGAAGAACGCTTCGCGCCTTTCCGCTGGGCGGCCGACCCCACCTGGCCCTGGGTAGACCCCGCCAGCCACTTCGGATTGTCAGCCAATGCTGCAGAGGGCGACATCCTGGATCTTCCGAACATCCTCGAGGTCCGCGCCGCGGGTATGAGTTCGGTTGCAGGCGTCTCCAGCGCTGAGGGGATGGCCAGGATCTACGCTGCGGCGGTAACGGGGTTGGCCGCCGGCGGTCAGGACGCCGTCGCACCCTTCCTGACGGAGGAGACCATCCGCAGGGTTTCCGCTGAGCAAGTGTTCGGAATTGATCGCGTCTTCGGCGAGGCCGGTTGCTTTGCCACTGTCTTCATGAAGCCCCACAGCCGCATGCCCTTCGGCAGCTACCGCGCGTTCGGGCACGACGGCGCCAGCGCGGCTTTGGGGTTCGCGGACCCGGTGTATGAACTTGGCTTTGGATACGTCCCGCAACAGGCCGAGCCGGGAGGAGTTGGATGCCGCAACCTCCTGCTCAGTTCAGCCGTCCGGGAGGCAATTGCAGGGCTTTCGTAGTCCTGCCTGCGCCCTCACGCTCGCTGGCCCTCAGGCTGGCCGGCCCTCAGGCTGGCTGGCCCTCATCAGGCTGGTCAGGCGCCCGCTGTCTGTGAGAGCTGCGCGGCTGGAACTCCCGCCGCCATGCCGGCCCACAGGGTGTCAGTAGTGGCAGCAACAACGTCCTCAACACTGTTGCCGTCCAGTTGCTTGCCTGCTGCCAGGAGCGCGGCGCCATGCAAGCTCACGAAGCACACCATTGCCAGGGTTTCGGTGTCGCCCGGGGCCAAGGCCCCATCATCCTGTGCCTCCGCAATGAGGGCGCGGGCTACATGGATTCCTTGCTCGCCGATGTTCCGCAACTCGGTGCTGGACCCGGGGTGATGCTTGGTGGAATACATGACGGTCAAGAGCGCCGGGTGGGTGACTGCGAAGTCCACATAGGCAGTGGCCACGCTTGCGAAGCGCTGACGAAGGTCATCTCCGGCCTGGGAGGCAGCGAGGATCCGATGGTTCATTGATTCGAACCCAGCCAACGCCAAGGCGTCGATGAGGGATTGCTTGTCGCGGAAATGTTTGGCCGGGGCCCCATGGCTGACATTGAGGTCCCTGGCCAGCTGCCTGAGGGAGAGTCCGTCGACGCCGGCTTGCTCAATGGTTTCCATGGCGCGCTCCAGTAAGGCCTCGCGCAGCTTGCCGTGGTGGTAGGGCTGGTCCGTCATACCGATAGTCTAGCGGAGAAGTAGTCATTGACAACAATGTAGACAGTGCCTACGATGTTGGCATTGACTACATCGAGTCAGCGGGCTTCATCCGGAGCCGGCGCTTACAGATTGGACTTGCCATGACCATGACCTATTCGGGTACTACCGCATTGATCACAGGCGCCAGCTCCGGGCTTGGCGCTGAATTCGCGAGCCGCTTTGCCGCTCGAGGTTCCAACCTGGTCCTCGTAGCCCGCCGGGCAGACCGTCTCGAAGAACTGGCCGGGAAATTGCGCTCCGAGCATGGCGTAGCCGTCACAGTGCTTCCCATGGACCTGGGCCGGGCCGGTGTTGGCGCCGAACTCGTGGACGAAATGGCCAAGCGCGGAATCACCGTGGACACCCTCATCAACAATGCCGGGTTCGGAACACGCTCTCCCTTGGTAGAGGAAGATCCGGAAGTCATCGCTTCCGAGATCGCACTCAATGTGGCTGCCCTGGTGGATATCACCCGGGCCTTCCTGCCAGCCATGCTCTCTTCGGGCAAGGGCGCCCTGTTGAATGTCGCCAGCACAGCCGCTTTCCAGCCCATCCCCGGCATGGCCGTCTATGGTGCCACGAAGGCGTTCGTCCTCAGCTTTACCGAGGCCGTCGCCCACGAGGTCAAGAGTTCAGGACTTCGTGTACTCGCTCTCTGCCCGGGCGCCACCCGCACCGAGTTCTTCGATGTCCTTGGCAGCGAATCGGCTGCAGTTGGCCGCATGCAAACTTCGGCGCAGGTTGTGCAAACAGCGCTCAAAGCGCTGGACCGCCCCGGAACGCCGGCAAGTGTCGTGTCCGGCTGGGCCAACCGGATCGCCGCCGGTCTGGCGCAGCGCGTGCCGAGGGCGCTCGCAGTAGGCATCGCCGCCCGCGCCGTTCAGGAGTAGGACCTGTTCAGGAGTAGTGCCAGTGCCTGGGTAGGCGCTGCGAGGGACTTTACGGATAGCCTGAAGAGAGGTCCGATTCCTGTTCGGTGCCTACATCAATCCGGAGGCCCGCATGACCGAACCACGCTTCACCGTTGAGACGGCGAAGATACTCGCCGAGGTGGCCCACAACCGCCAAAAGGACAAGCTCAAGCGCCCTTATCGGGAGCATGTCCTGGCGGTGGGGGACGCGCTCGCCGACTTTGACGAGGACATCCGGATTGCGGGCTACCTTCACGACATCGCCGAGGATACTCCCATCACGCGGCAAGCCCTGTTGGACATGGGAGTGTCCGATCGCGCCCTCGCCATCATCGAACGTGTCACCCGCCGCTTCCACGATGACCCCGACGATTATGAAGCAGGAATCCGGTTTGTGGCCGAGGACCACGACGCCACCTTGGTCAAAATCGCCGATAATGCCCACAATTCCCTGCCGGAACGCGTCCAGGCACTGGCGGAGAAATGGCCCGACAAGCCGCCCATGACGCGCTACGCCGACGCCCGACCGGTGCTCTACCGGGCCGTGCCGCGTGATGAAGTGGCGCTGATCCTGCAGCGGGTGAACCCGTATCTGCTTCCGGAGCTCGACGAAATCGTTCCTGGGTAACCCGGGAGTCAGCCCTCCATCAGGCGCCGACGATGCTTGAGCTCCTTGGTCCACTCCTTGGTTTGCCTCGCCGCGAAGGGCGAGGCGCCGCCGTCGAGGTCGCTGATCAAGGAGCCGGTTGCTTTGAGGGCGATGTCTACCGAATGCAATGCCGCCCGTTCAGTCAGCCCAAGCTTCGCGGCCCAGGCGAGGAAGTGCTTTCGGGAGATACCGGTCTTCTTCCCGCCGACGGCCAACGCGAGCGTCTTGTCGCCGTAAACCACTGTGGAGGGAATGTCGTAGACCGGGGCGATGGTGAATTCGCGCGCGCCAAGAACCCCGGGCGCCTCCACCATGGAAACGTTCTTGGCGTGCAGATCCCCGTTCCCCGTCAGCCAGGCAAAGGCGAGTTGGATGACCAGATTCCGCAGTGCTGGAAGGCGGGCAGGGCAATGCCCGGCCAGCGCCGCGCAGACCTCGCTGAACGGAACACTGTACTTGTCCGCGGGGTACAGCCCCAGGATCTGGGCGCCGTCCTCCACCGCCAGCCGCAGAGGCGAGCCGTCGGCTGCGGTGACCCGATCAAAACGCTCCACCAGGAGACCGGCCCTGCCACCGACGTCGTGCACCAACTGCACGTTGCTCACCGGAATCCGCAGCCGGCGCGCATAACGGAACATCAGGAACTCGTTTTCCACCACAGAGGGGAACTCCGGGGCGTTGAGCTTAAGGATGTACCGCTTGCCAGCCTGCGCCACGGGCAGTGAAATCATCCCGGCAGACAACTTGTCCTGCACACCCGCCAGCGCCACGGGATCGATCAATCCGGAATCGCCCAGCAACGCATCGAAGTCCAGCGGCAGTTTTGAATCAAGCACGACGGCGGCGCCCCCTTCCGCCAGTGCCTCGCCGTGGGGGACCGTCTGGACGTCGCCCACTGCGTCGCCGCCCGCTGCCATGAGGAGGGCGAGTTCGTCGTCGGCGCTCGCCTTGACACTGCGCCGCAGGGAGTTGAGCCGCCGGCCCTCAGGCAGCAGGCCGGTGAAGTAGGGCGGTACTGCGCCGCTCGGCGTGAAAACAGGCTCGGCGCTCACAGGGAGCGTCGTTGCCACGGCGGGTAGGCCGGCGTCGAGGTACTTCGGAAGGTAGCTGAACTTGGTGCCGCCCTCATGCCGTTCGAGGCGCGCCGCGAGGATGCCCCGTTTGTAGACGTCGGCGATGCGGTGGAAGGTCATTGTGCTGGCTCGGAAGCTGTCCAGGAAGCGCCAGGCCTACCGGCTTGTTGGAGGGAAAGTTCCAGGCCGAGGGTGTCCAGCACTGCCACAAGGGGCTCAAGCTGGACTGTGCTCTTGCCTGTTTCCACGAACCGGACGAACCGTTCGGAGACGCCCGCGAGATCGGCGACGTCCTGCTGGCTCAGGCTCAATGAGGCGCGGCGGGCGCGGACTTCAGAACCGAGAGTTGCCATGAGGCTGTTGGCTGGCATGAGGTCCTCCCACTTCGTGAATCGGTACGAACGTGCCGATTCCCCAAGTTTGCACCCGGAAACAGCGGCAAATCAAGGCATTCCTGTGAAAAACCGGCACGAACGTACCGACTCCATCCGTGCACCCTCAGCCCGCCGCCGCCTCCAGCCGACGCAGGGCTGCTGCCCGTCCCTTGTGTCCACGGCGTTCATCGAAAATGATCGAGAGCCCAAGCACCACCATCATTTCCAACATGCAGAGGGGTACGGACGCGCCCGCTGCCGCCATGGCGATGCTTCCCGCCAAAGCGATCACCACCAGCGCTGAGCTCCAGAGAAGCTCCCGGTCCGGGCCGAGCATAATGCTGTAGAGCGTAGTCAGCGAGACCTTGAACAGGATGACAGGGATGGCGATCGAGGCGACCGCGCCAGCCGCCGGGATGTGTGCCTCATGATCGATGAAGTAGGCGGCAACGTGAAGTCCGGCGCCGGTTGCTGCGATAGCTGCGAAAAGGGGGAGGTGCCCGTAGCCGAAGATCCACGAGCGGTGCCGCTGTACGTGGAGGGCAGGACCTGAGGGCAGGATGAAGTAAATCCACCACAGGGCGAAGGCCAGGCCCGTCCCGCTCAAACCAACCAGCGCAGCATCCAAGGTCCAGCCGTGGAGGGCAACGATTGCGCGAAGCGTTTCAATGGCGCCGATCAGGCACTCGCCCAGGGCAATAATGGCCAGTAGACCGTACCGTTCGGCGATGTGATGGGCATGCCAAGGGGTACGGATCTTCCGTTCTGCGAAGTATGGCGCCGCCATCTCCAGGATGAACAACGGGGCTGCCATGAGGAAGGTAGTGGCGATGCTCGCATCGATCAAGAGGACTGCGACCCACCCCACTTGTACCAGTGCGACGTATTTTGCATACCGCAAACACGTTTCTCGGCGGGCAGGATCCTGGCGGGCGGCGCGCAGCCACTGGAAGATCAAGGCGACACGCATGATGATGTAGCCCAGCACCATGGTCACGTTGTCCACGTGCTTGCCTTCGATGATGGAGTGGAATACCGGCTCTATGCCCATGGCCAGGATCAGCACACCCACCATTTGGACCATGGTGACCACACGGAACACCCAGTCGTCGGTGTCGTAGGCGCTCGCGAACCAGGTGAAGTTTATCCAGGCCCAGATCACGGCAAACATGGCGAACGCGAACGCCAGGAGTCCTGGCCAGAAATGCGCCTCTGCAACAGCATGGGCGAACTGGCTGCCGGCAACCCCGAAGGCAATGACAAACGTCAGGTCGAAAAACAGCTCCAGCGGAGTGGCCGTGCGGTGCTTCTCGTGGGGATCTCGGCCGCCCATGCGGGCCAGGGCATGGCGAAGTGGGTTTGTGGACATGCGTCAAAGATTACCGTTGCCAAACTTTACACGCGCCCCAGCACATCGATGTCTTCGAGGAACTCCTGGTACACCTCGTCGCTCACCGTCGTGCGGGTATCGGCGATTGCGTCGAGGTAGTCCTGTGTGACCGGCCCCTTCCGTCCGTTCGACGAGACTGCGGACGACGCACCCGAAGCAGCACCGTCGTCGTACACGGCCTTTTCCAAGGCGCGCTGGGACGCGCTGCGCGCGGCAAACTCGATGTCTGCCGGCGAGAAACCCTGGGTGCGTTCCACCAACTGGGCAATATCGACGTCGTCCACAACGGTGGCGGGGATGAACCGCTGCCACATTGCTTCGCGGGCGTGGACGTCCGGCAGGCCGATGGGGATGACGTAGTCGAACCGGCCGTGGCGCAGGAACGCGGTGTCCAGGGCGCGAATGAAGTTGGTGGCGCAGACCAGGAGGCGGCCTGGCTGTTCGCGGAAAGCCGGGATGATCTTGAGGAGCTCGTTGGTGACGCCCTGCAGCGGCGACGGGGGATCGCCCGCGCGCTGCGAGGCGATCTCCTCCACTTCGTCAATGAACACCACTGCGTGTTCCAGCTCGGCGATTTCCAGGAACGTCTCCCGCAGCGCCCCGGCCAGGCCCTTGGGGTCAGAAGCCAGGCGCGACGGGAACACCTCCACGAACGGCCACTCCAAACGTGAAGCGATCGCCTTGGCAAAGGTCGTCTTGCCGGTGCCCGGAGGACCAAAAAGCACGACGGCGCGCGGCGGCACCACACCGTATTCGTCGGCGAGGTCCGCCTCAGCCAGCGGAAGGACCAAACGGCGTTCCAAGAGTTCCTTCTCGCGCTTCATGCCCGCCACGTTTTCCCACAGGTCGCGGGCCAGGATCCGGCCACCGAGAAGGCTCAGCGGTTCCAGCTCCTGGCGCTGCACGGGAATGGTCCGTTCGAAGTACCGCAGGTTCTTCTTCACCACGAAGCCGCGCCCCAGGAACGCTTCCACGCGGGTTTCGGTTTCCGGCATGAGCGCGGACAGCTTGTTGAGGCCGTGCGGAGCCATGCGGTTCTCGACGGCGGACAGCAGCGAAGTGCCGATGCCCCTGCCACGGAACTCCGTCAGCGTGGCGAGGAAAACGACCCAGCCTTGGTCATGCGCCGCACGTCCAACCGCGGCGCCAACCACTTGATCGCCCTGGACAGCCACCACTGCATGGTCCTTCTCACACGAGGCAAGGACCTCAGAGAGTGCGTACACGGGCTCAACACCATCAGCCTTGAGTGACTCCCAGAGGTGCAGGATGCCGTCAAGATCGGACGAATGGAAGTCCCTGATACGCCAGTTGGTCATGGGGTTTCTCCTGGGTGTGCTTGGTGGATCGCCGTTGATTCCTTGGAGTTGAGCATAGGGGAAGCATCCGCCCTGGGACGTTGCAGGCCCGTTGCGTTACGCAGCCAACACCCGACGGCGGCCTGTCGCCACCCGCTTTCGTCCCGGCGTCGTTTCCCGCACCTAAGATAAGCGCAACACCTGGCTGGGCCACGCCGTAAAGAGGGGGATCCGTGGGTTTGCTGATTGGCACAACGTTTGCTCCGCCCGCGGAAGCTGTCGACGCCGATGACCTCGTGATGTACTACGGCGATGGCCGCGGCGGTTGGAAGGGCGTCGAGACCATCGGCTGGGGCTGGAACATTTTCAACGGGCTCCACTGATTCAAGGCCCACTGAGGGGGAGGGCGAACATGTCACCAAAGAACTCGATCATCAAAAGCATTGCGGCGCTGTTCTTCGGTCCGGCGCTCGTTGTTTCGGGCTTCGTTTCCCCTGCCCACGCTGCGGATGCGTCTGGCGTGAAGATCTCCGGTGCACCTATTGTCGGCTCGGCGCTGTTCGTTCAGGGTGCCCAGGACTACTTTTCGGGCTGCGGAGGAGACGGGGATCCTGGCTACTCCGTCCAATGGCTCCGGGACGGCCAACCCGTAGACGGGAACCCGCTCTACAACCGGAATCTCTACGTCCTGGAGAAAGACGACATCGGCGGGCGAATCTCGGCAATAGTCAAGGCTTCGCCCGGCAAGTGCCCCGGCCAGGAACTGGTCACGGAAGCAACACCGGCCGTAGCGCAGGGACCGGTGCGCGCGGCTGGCTTCACCGGCCGTGGGGTTTTTGAGCTGCTTGGCCGTACCCATGGCGGCGCACTCATTTTGTACCTCGGTAAGGACAACGTCAAAGGGTGGAAGGAATCCCGCTATGTAGGTCCGGGGTGGGGCTTCTTCACCACGATCATCGCCCCGGGCGACGTGACCCACGACGGCATCGCCGACCTCATGGTCGAGAACACCTCGGGGACGCTCTACCGCTACCCGGGAACGGGCGACGGAGGGTTCCATACGCTGTACCCGCAAGCCACTTGGGAGTGGCAGCCGACGGTTCTTGCGATTGGACCAGGGGACTTCGACGGGGACGGAATGAACGATCTCCTCAGCGCAGAGACGAACGGCGACCTTTACATCTATCCGTCCAAGCCCTTCGGCAGCTGGAATCCTCGCGTGAAAGTCGGCCAAGGCTGGGACGTCATGGACCTGCTCATCGGGCCTGGTGACTGGGATGGAGACGGCAACGTGGACGTCCTGGCGAAAGACAAAGCCGGACGACTGTATCTGTATGGCGGTGACGGCCACGGTGGCTGGACCATGGTGCGCCAGATCGGCCAAGGCTGGAACGTCCTGACCATGGTTGGCAGTGCTGGCGACTTCAACCGGGACGGTTTCAATGATGTCCATGGCGTGAATGCCGCCGGCGATCTGGTGATGTACTACGGCGATGGTCGCGGTGGTTGGAAGGGCATGGAGACTGTCGGTTGGGGCTGGAACATCTTCAACGGGCTTTACTGAAACGCCACGTCAAACCAGCCCCAACCGAGGCAGTCCCAATCACAGCGCCCCTACTGAACCGGCCTTAGCCGCAAACCCTGCATGCCGCCGTCGACGGCCAGGGAGGTTCCCGACGTCGAACCGGACAGCGGGCTTGCGAGGTAGGCGACCGCGCCTGCAACCTCGGCAGGGTCCACCATCCGGCCTGACGTGGCTCATTTGCTCAGTGCGTGAGTTTTGGACTCCGGATGGCATCGAGAATGGCTTGTTGCTCGTTGGCGATGTCGGGTGCGAAGGTCTGCGTGTGCCGTTGATGGTGATGGTCGCTGAGCGCCAGATGCCGTCCGCACCCTCCTGATCAATGCCACACCGTGACACTAGATCAAGTTCCATCAGTGCGTGAAAAACTGTACATCCGCAAACATCACCACAGGTCAGCGGCCTGCCGCTCCGCGAGACCACTGCCCGTGAGCCAACTCAGGCCCGAAGCGATTCCTGGGGTGGAGGCGGCGGCGAGGGAGCACCGGCAGGCCGGGCATCGTCTGGATAAGACCGTTGCGGCTGCGAAAGCGGCAGGCGCTTCCTGGACGGATATTGGCCGGGCAGCTGGCATCAGCCGCCAAGCTGGGCAGGTTGCCGTGACGAATTGACAGCACATTAAATGGATATCCTCCTAGCTGCTGCATTGGTTTTCTGAGCAACCAGGAGGACATCCCATATTTAGTTTGTATTAGCGAGCAAACACGTTTGCCCAGCTACCGCTTCCGGAGACTCCCACTAGTCCAGGATCAGCTGCACACCATCGGCGGCTGTGAGTACGGGCGGGAGCTCGTTGCTCGGGCTTGGAGGCATCAATTCTTCCTCTGAAACTGTCCCACGAGCTGCGTACGCTGGCCAGAAGTTCATGCTCGCTCCCCACTGACTCAAAAGAGTGTCTATGGGGATGTAGCAACCGAGAACGGAACCGTTGTAGTTAAGGGCCCCGACGGGCATGCCAACAGCTCGCAGACCTTGGCTGTCCTGTCGCCAAACGGGACCGCCGGAATCACCTCCGGCTCGGGCATAGTTGGCGCAGTAGACGTAAACTCCGTTCCAATCCAAAAAGCGGTATTGGATCGTTCCTTCAGTCCAGCCTGTTGTATTGCCCATCTTGCCGACCGCAGTGCCGAGAGTCTGATCAGCACTGGGCATCTTTCCCGTTACATGTCCGCTGCCAGGAGCATTCCCTGTCTTCGGATCAACAATGGTCTGGTACACGTCGACGCCGGCGTCGGGTCGAACGAGCCCGGAGTCACCGTCAGTGCCGTTGTTCTTTCGGTACTCCAGCGTGCCGAACTGGGCGCCCGTGCCGGACACCCGTTCGCCCACAGAAAAGCAATGGCCAGCCGTCAGGATAAAAGTCCCGCTCGTGCCGTTAATGACATAACTGCCGGTACACCAAGGCGAAGTGCCTTTGTACATCGGGTGACCAGCCAAATAGTTGTACCACCCTGCGTGAGCCGGCTGCACGCCGATCACAACGACAAAAAGTGCCGCAATCAGGGCCGAGATCCCAGAGATCCCGCCCTTGATTAACTTCCGCATATTGCCCCCATAATTGAGATTTGGTTGTCGACCACGCCGACTGGAGCAGACTCTAACCTGTTCCTCAGACAATCTGGCTTCGCCACGCCTTTTGCGATCTGGAGCCGCCGTCGTAAGGAAAATACAAGGGCGGAAAGCGGGAGTAACGGGCTCGCTGTTTCTGCCGGTGAACTCGCCTAGGACGCCGCAGCAATGGGAAACTGCTCAATACTGCTTCGCGTGGGCGGGAATTGGCTGGCTAAGTGAAGCCGACGATTCTTCCTCTAACGAAATGATGTTCTGCTGAACGTGCCTCGCGACGTTCGGCGTCCTGTTGCTGTCGAATCGCAAAACAAGTTCATAGGGCGTGACAAACGAGAATCACTTTCCGGATACTCTCCAGCACTCCTTCGGTCAAAGATTTCCGAATCTCAAAATCTATGCCAGATTAAAGGGGTTTAGCGTCCCTGGGGTTCATCCCAGCGGTGAGGAGAACCATCATCGCGAGGTAGGCATGCAGGGCCGGTGGACGGACCGTTCGGGCTCAGTCCGTCCACTTGGGGCGGTCATCCCCCAACGGCGACCGCCCCGCCGTGATGTGGGGCAAATCTCTCTGGGGCGACAGCTTAGGGAGCGAAGTCCACCACTGAGGTCCTCAGCGAGGTCCAAGTCGTGACGGTCCCCGCGGGATATCCGGGATAGTCCTTGAGCAACACGGACTGTACCCCGATGACCAGACCCGAGGCAGGATCGATAACGATGTTCGCTCCCGTCACTCCGTCAGATGATGCGATACCGATGGCGATGCCTGTGCGGTCGTCGATCATTGCGTGCCTGTCAGTCACCGTAACGCCGGGAATTAGAGCAGCTGCCTTGTACAGCGCAGCGCGCAGGTCAGCCGGAACGACTCCTGTCCGCAGGCCGTCCGCGATTGCCGTGAAAGCCTCACCGTCGGGAGACTTCCCGGCGCCCTTGATGCGTTCGTAGATCAAATCCAGGAGAGCCCGTGGATCCCTAGGCAGACTCGCGGCCTCCCTTAACGGCGTACCAACGATGACGGTCGGCTCACTCCCATAGAAGACACCTCCCGGGGAACGCAGAATCCCGACGAACTCAGGCTGCCCATCCCACTCGGCTTCCTGAGCCTCACGGACCTCGTCTGGCAGAGCCTTGGCTTCCTCGCTCGGCGAGTCCAAAATCAGGCGAGGTTCCCGGTTCCAGACCCATACATCTGCCCTGTCGGCTGGCACGTACATCTGACTGTTTGTGGTCTCTTCCCATCTCACGTCGCTTACATTGGCAGCCTGCCCCCCCGTTCCAAAGACCGACCTCGTTGCGATCTTCAGATACTGGCCGGGTCCCACCACAGGGTCGGACGTTTGAATGGTTGCAGCAGCGGCGTTGTTCAGCACCTCGGCCGCCTCTGCCGTGGTTCCCGGACCTCCAGGTCTGACGACATCGGCAATGACGATACCGCCGACCAACAGCGCGGCAGCGGCAGAAGCGAAAAGGGCACGTCGCCGGAACCGAATAGGCGAAACGGTGGGTTTCCGCTGAGACGCTGAGCTGACGGACGCTTGCACTTTGGCCATGACTTTTTCCCTGCCCCGGGCCAACGTAGCAGGTGGTGCTGAGCCGACATCGCTACGCATCTCGCGGAGCAGCTGAAGGTCGTCCATGGTGGTTCTCCGTTTCGGTAGGTCTTTCAAGGTTGAGCTGGGCTTGAAGTGTTTGCCGCGCACGGTTCAAGCGGGAGCGAACCGTCCCGACCGGAACGCCCATGGCCTGGGCAATGCCTTCGTAAGTCAGATCAGCCCATGCGTAGAGCAACAACGTTTCCCGGTCGATCGCAGCCATATCCCGGAGGGCTTGAGCAATTCTCCCGGTGGCTACCTTGGCGTCGACCTCAGCAGCGATCCGGTCGGAGTCATCGGCTATGGCCTCACTTGAAGCCGTTTTCGCGGCTGTTCTGAGGACGCTGGCTTCGGCCCGGTGATGCTGTCGAAGCAAGTTGGTAGCGATGCCGAACAACCATGGCCGGGCATCGTCCCGGCTCGTGTCGTATCTTTCCAGATGCTCCCAAGCGACCAGGAAGGTTTCCGAGGTAACGTCGTCCGCGGCGAATTCCCCTGCCCTTCTGGCCGCATACCTGTAAATGGCTGAGGCATGCCGATCGTACAGCTCCCCGAAAACTGCGGGGCTGTCCCGGGACCGCCTGATGATTTCGCTGTCTGTGCTCACACTATGTATTGACCGCTGGCCACAAAAGAGTTCACGCAGCGGCCCTTCTTCCTCCCTTGGACCTCGACCACAGACTATCCGTGCCTCGTCATCTCATCTGGGACGCGGCCTTACTCAAGCACTTTGACAAGGTGCAGTGAAGAACCGTCCCACTTGGGTTCTTAGTGGGAACCGCGTGGGAGCGCAGGCGGACCGGGGAGGGTTTGGACGAGTTTCGCAAGGGCAACGGAACTGGTGGTTGCAGTGCAGTGGGATGGAATCGGCCGCAGACCCTTCGGTCGCTGCCCAGCTGTTCCAGCCCGTCAGTCGCCGGGCATCTGCCAGCAGACCGAGCAGACAGGGCGTCGCTCGCTACGCTCACCCGTGCCTGGCACAAACCGAAATGCCACAACAAGCGACAACCGATGGGTACCCCGTAGGCGACACAGGAAGCCGCGCAAGTGGTAGTAAGCTTTGCTCTCATCGGTACGATAACCAGCGCCCCATTGTCACTCGGCATCCAACGTCAAGTATGGACGAGGGGCACGACAGGATAACCACGCCGGATCGGCTGGACGGCTAGCAGTCGGCACAGCCAGCTTCGAGGCCAGGGGTTCCGGCGCCTGCCTCGGAAGGTTCGAAGTCCCACTGTCCATCTCTCTTTTGACACAACACCGCAGCTCAGCGGCCTGCCGGTCCGCGAGACCTGAGCCCGTGAGCCAACTCAGGAGCCATCCCCAACCAACGCACCCCCTACTGAACCGGCCTTAGCCGCAAACCCTGCATGCCGCCGTCGACGGCCAGGGAGGTTCCCGACGTCGAACCGGACAGCGGGCTCGCGAGGTAGGCGACCGCGCCTGCAACCTCGGCAGGGTCCACCATCCGGCCATGAGGTTGACGGGCATTGAGCGCGGCGCGCTCAGCTGCAGGGTCAGCGGCGGAATCCAGGAGGCGGCCCACCCAAGGAGTGTCCACGGTGCCTGGGTTGACGCAGTTCACGCGGATGCCCTCGCGGACGTGGTCGGCAGCCATGGCCAGCGTCAAGGACAGCACCGCACCCTTCGACGCCGAGTACAGCGCCCGCTGGGGCAGCCCGGCGGTCGCGGCAATCGAGCACGTGTTCACGATGGCCGCGGACGGCGACTCACGCAGGTAGGGCAGCGCCGCTCTGCTGACGCGCGCAATTCCCACGACGTTGATGTTCAGGACCCGGAGCCACTCGTCGTCGTCGTTTGCGGCGATGTCACCTTGGGCGCCTATACCGGCGTTGTTGACCACGATGTCCAGGCGGCCGAACTGCCTGGCAACGGTCTCGACGGCGGAACGCACCGAGGCGTCATCGGCCACGTTGCATTCCACGCCGAAGTGCGGGCTGGTTTCAGGTGCCAGGTCCAGGACGGCGACCTGCGCGCCACCGGCGGAGAGCCGGTGGGCGATGGCAGCACCAATCCCGGAGGCCCCGCCGGTTACGAGTGCTGCCAGGCCTTCGAATTCCTGGCCCATAGGGGTTGCCATCAGGCGCTGATGTGGGCAGGGACGGCGGAAACGGTGCCGGCCTGCGCGCGGTAGTATTCCTGGCGCTGCCGGCCCAAGCCGTCGATCTCCAGTTCCACGACGTCGCCGGGCTGGATGTACGGGAACCTACCGGAGAGGGCCACACCTTCGGGTGTGCCGGTGATGATGACATCACCTGGCTCCAGAACCATGTACTGGCTGAGGTGGTGGACAATCGTGGCGGGATCGAAAATCATGTCCGAGGTGTTCGAGTCCTGGCGGGCTTCGCCGTTGACCAGGGTCCTCAGCCGGAGGTTGTTGGCATCAACGTCAGCGGCGGGTACAAGCCACGGGCCCAAGGGAGTGGAGGCGGGGAGTGACTTGCCCTTGGTCCATTGTCCGGCGGCTCCGGGAATCTGGTAGTCGCGCTCGGACAGGTCGTTGGCCACTGCGTAGCCGACGATGCATGCTTCGGCCTCGTCCAGGGAGGAAAGGTAGGACGCTTCCTTGCCGATCACGATTGCCAATTCCACTTCCCAGTCGTACTTTTCCGACGACGGCGGGATGGGCGCTGCGTCGAAAGGTCCGCTGATGGTGTTGGACGGCTTGAGGAAAACCACTGGTACCTCGGGCGGCGTGGCCCCGGATTCGGCGGCGTGCGCGGTGTAATTCAGGCCGATGGCAATCACCGAGCCGGGCCGGGCAATGGGAGCGCCGATGCGCATGCCCTCGACGGAAATTTCCGCAAGTTCCCCCGATTGGAGGGCTGCGCGGGTCCGGGTGAAACCGTCGGAGGCGAGGAAAACGCCGTCGATGTCGTTGGTCAGCGTCGAGAGATCGAAGTACTTCTCTGTGCCGTCGGCGTCCTGGGCGATGACGGCCGGTTGTTCGTTTCCGGCCGTACCCAGCCTGGCGAATTTCAAGGTCATGGCTTCCTCCGTGCGTTTGGGACTAACATCCGAGCTCTAGTGTGCTGTTTCACTACATAATACGGAAATGTGACCCATTGACAAGGTAGACATCGGATGTTTAGCTCTACCTAGATCAACCGCCAGCTGCCAAGCAAGGAGCGCAATGAGCGTCGTCACCGCAGTGGACACTTTCGATATCCGCTTTCCCACCTCACAGGACCTCGATGGCTCCGATGCCATGAACCCGGACCCCGACTATTCAGCCGCGTACCTGATCATTCGCACTGATGCCGGTGACGGTCATGAAGGCCACGGCTTCGTGTTCACGATCGGGCGCGGAAACGAGGTTGAGACGGCAGCCCTCGACGCCCTCCGGGAGCACATTCTGGGCCGTAACGTGGAGGACCTCCTGGGCGACATGGGTGCCACCTGGAAGCTGATGGCCCACGATTCCCAGCTCCGCTGGCTTGGACCGGAGAAGGGCGTCATACATATGGCCATAGGTGCGGTGGTCAACGCTCTCTGGGATCTGAAGGCCAAGCGGGCAGGCTTGCCGCTCTGGGAACTGCTGGCAGACATGAGTCCCGAGGAACTCGTGGCATTGGTGGACTTCAGATACCTCTCCGACGCCCTCACGCCGGATGAAGCGCTGGCGATCCTCCGGATGGCGGAGCCGGGAAAGGAGCTACGCAAAGCAGCCCTCCGCGCTGAAGGCTACCCCGCCTACACCACGACGCCGGGTTGGCTGGGTTACAGCGACGAGAAACTTACGCGCCTTGCCAAGGAAGCCGTGGCCGATGGGTTTGCGCAGATCAAGCTCAAGGTGGGTGCCTCCTTGGAGGACGATATCCGGCGCGTCGGGATTGCCCGGGCGGCGGTGGGTCCGGACACCAGGATCGCGGTGGACGCCAACCAGCGCTGGGATGTCCAGGAAGCCATCGATTGGATGGCCCACCTGGCTCCCTATGACATCGCCTGGATCGAGGAACCTACCAGCCCCGATGACGTCCTGGGGCATGCGGCCATTGCCCGCGGGGTTGCCCCCATCCCCGTGGCAACAGGCGAGCACGTCCAGAACCGGGTGGTGTTCAAGCAGATGCTCCAGGCTGGCTCCCTCCAGGTCCTGCAGATAGATGCGGCCCGTGTAGCCGGGGTCAACGAGAACATTGCCATCCTGCTGCTCGCGGCCAAGTTCGGGATCCGGGTGTGTCCGCATGCCGGCGGCGTGGGGCTGTGCGAGGCCGTTCAGCACCTGTCCATGTTCGACTTCGTTGCAGTCTCTGGTACCAAAGAAGGCAGGATGATCGAGTTCGTGGACCATCTGCACCAGCACTTCATCACACCCGTGGACGTCCGAAGCGGCGTCTACTGGCCGCCGTCGGCTCCTGGCGCGGGCAACGAAATGGTGCGTGAAACACTGACGGAATACGCCTTCCCCGACGGCCCCGTCTGGGCCCGATAACGTACCGCGACAGCACGTGCACGCTCACAAGGAAGTGATCGCATGACCCAGCAAGCACCACCGCTGCTCTCCCTTCATGGAGTCAGCAAGAGTTTCCCCGGAGTCCGGGCCCTGAACAACATGGGGCTGGAGCTTCGCCATGGTGAAGTCCTTGCGCTCGTGGGTGAGAACGGCGCCGGAAAGTCCACGCTGATGAAGCTTCTATCCGGCATCTACACACCGGACAGCGGCGCCTTCGAGCTGAACGGAACGGCCTTTGTCCCCAACAGTCCCAAGCACGCGCAGGAACTGGGCATCAGCATCATCCACCAGGAATTCAACCTGATGCCGGACCTCACCGTGGCCCAGAACATCTTCATCGGCCGCGAACCCCGGCGCTTCGGAGTGCTGAACGAACGGGCCCTCAACCATCAGGCCCGGGAACTGCTGGACAGGATCGGGCTGCAGTTGAATCCCCGTCAGAAAGTGGGGCAGCTGACGGTCGCCAAGCAGCAGATGGTGGAGATCGCGAAAGCACTGAGCCACGATTCCAAAGTGATCATCATGGACGAACCAACGGCAGCACTGAATGACGCCGAGGTGGCCGCCCTGCACCAGATCATCCGTGGATTCATCTCTCCCACCACAGGCGTCATCTACATCTCCCACAGGATGGACGAACTCAAGCAGATCTCACAGCGCATCACCGTCATCCGCGATGGCGAGTACGTGGACACCGTCAATACAGCGGAAACCACCATGAAGGAAGTCATCTCCCTGATGGTGGGGCGTCGGATTTCGGGAGAACAGCGCCCGACGGCGGTCCCCGCCGAGGTGCGTAACGACGTCGTGCTTTCGGTTGAGGGGTTATCGACGCGAGCCTTGCTGCGGGATGTCGGATTCGAACTGCGACGCGGCGAAATCCTTGGCTTCGCCGGGCTCATGGGCGCAGGTCGGACGGAGGTGGCACGGGCCCTGGTGGGCGCCGATCGTGCCACGTTCACCCGGCTACAGGTACGCGGTGTTGATGCGGCCATCCCGAACCCTGCCGCTGCCGCGAAGCTGGGCATCGGCTACCTGTCCGAGGACCGAAAGCATCTTGGCCTCATGCTTGAGCGGGACGTGAAGGAAAACATCATGCTCTCCTCACTCGCGGCGAACGCGCCGGGTGGTTTCATCAAGGATTCGGCGTTGCGCAGGACCGCTGAGGAATACAGCAGGAAGCTACGGATCAAAACGCCATCCATCAACCAGCTGGCGCGCAATCTCTCCGGCGGCAACCAGCAAAAGATCGTGATCGCCAAGTGGCTGGTCAAGGACTGCGACATTCTCATTTTTGATGAACCCACGCGTGGAATCGACGTTGGTGCCAAGGAGGAAATTTACAGGCTCCTTAACGAACTGGCCGCCGGTGGGAAATCGATCATCATGATCTCCTCGGAGCTTCCCGAGATCCTGCGCATGTCCCACCGGATCGCCGTTATGGCCGAAGGCCGGATCACAGGCTTCCTCAGCAACGCTGAAGCCACCCAGGAACAAATCATGGAGCTGGCCACCCGCCGCGCCATCGCCACACCAGGAGCAATGACAGCATGAGCCTTGTAGAGACCCCCGCGTCCCGCAACCAGGGTACAAAGCCCGGACCCGCCGAACAGAAGCCCGTACGTGACCTGGCAACCCGGTTCCGTTCATCCCTTCAACAGCTCCTGGCCTTCGGTTCACTCATTGTCCTGGTCATCTTTTTCGGTGCGATGAACTCAAGGTTCCTGGTGCCAAGCAATCTTTCGGACATCCTTCTCTCCACCGTCGTGATCGGGTTGCTGGCCCTGGGCGCGACGTTCGTGATCATTACCGGAGGCATTGATCTCTCCGTAGGTACCGGCATGAGCCTGTGCTCGGTCATGACGGGCGTGGTCCTGACCTATCTCGGGCTGCCGCTGTGGGCCGGCGTCATTGGCGGCATCCTGATGGGTGCTGTGATCGGTGCCGTCAATGGGTTCCTTATTTCGTTCCTGAAGATCCCACCGTTCATTGCCACCTTGGCCACGATGCTCGTAGCACAGGGCATGGCCCTGGTGGTTTCCGGAACCAAGCCCATCTATTTCACCAGCACTGAAGGCTTCGCCAACCTTGCCCTCGGCAAGCCCATCCCGGGCCTGGTAGTTCCCAACGCAGTATTCATCTTCTTCGCGGTGGCCGTACTGGCCGGACTCGTCATGAGCAAGACGCTCTTGGGCCGCTACACCTTTTCCATCGGCTCCAACGAGGAAGCAACAGCACTTTCCGGCATCAATGTGCGGAACTGGAAATTGTGGATCTATACGGCCGCCGGAGCCTTCACAGGCCTGGCCGGCGTCATCATTGCAGCCCGCCTGAACTCCGCCCAGCCGGGGCAGGGCATGGGCTACGAGCTGCAGGCGATTGCCGCCGTCGTGATCGGTGGAACATCCCTGGCCGGAGGCAAAGGC
Source organism: Arthrobacter sp. 1088 (assembly GCF_031455315.1). Lineage (NCBI taxonomy): Bacteria > Bacillati > Actinomycetota > Actinomycetes > Micrococcales > Micrococcaceae > Arthrobacter > Arthrobacter sp. 1088. The sequence goes on along the minus strand of NZ_JAVDSM010000005.1, from coordinate 30,327 downwards.
TCCATCGTCGGAACGGTGATCGGCGCCCTCATCATGTCCGTCCTGACCAACGGCCTGCGCATTATCTCCGTGCCGCAGGAGTGGCAGAACGTGGCAATCGGCGTCGTGATCCTCGTGGCGGTCTATCTGGACATGCTGCGCAGGAAGGAGACCACCAAATAGCCGCTGCGTTTCGGCTCCAACCACCCGCTTCCGCTCCACCCAATCGCATCCTCTCCAGAACGCATCTTCTCCAGAACGCATCCTCAGAAAAGGGAGTCTTCAATCGTGAGCAAGTCCATCCACAACCGCCGTTCCTTCCTTACCCTCACCGGCCTCGCCCTAGGTGCCGTTGCCATCGCCGGCTGCGAGGCACCGGCCGGATCCGCCTCCGCCAGCGGAGCAGCAGCCGACGGCGCCAAGCCGTACATCGCCGTCGTGTCCAAAGGTTTCCAGCACCAGTTCTGGCAGGCCGTCAAGCAAGGAGCGGACAAGGCTGCCAAGGAATTCAACGTCGAGATCAGCTTTGAGGGCCCGAACACCGAGAAGGACGTCGACCAGCAGATCCAGATGCTCACCACGGCACTGGGCAAATCGCCTGCAGCCATCGGCTTCGCAGCGCTGGACTCACAGGCCGCCACGCCCCTCCTGGAGCAGGCCAAGAGCAAGAACATCCCGGTCATTGCGTTCGACTCCGGCGTTGACTCCACCATCCCGGCCACCACGGCTTCCACCGACAACAAGGCTGCAGCAGCTGAGGCTGCCAAGCACCTTGCTGAACTGATTGGCGGATCAGGGGAGATCGCCATCATCGGCCACGACCAGACGTCCAAGTCCGGCACGGACCGTCGGGACGGCTTCAAGGAATACATCGAAAAGAACAACCCCGGCGTCAAGATCGTCGCCATCCAGTACGCCGGTGGTGACCAGCTGCTCTCGGCAGACGCTGCCAAGGCGATCATCACCGCCAACCCGAACCTCAAAGGCATGTACGGAACCAACGAAGGTTCGGCAATCGGCGTCGTCAAGGCCGTGGAGGAGCTTGGCCTCAAGGGCAAGCTGACGATCGTCGGATTCGACTCCGGCAAGGCGCAAATCGACGCGATCAAGTCCGGGCTCATGGCAGGCGCCGTCACCCAGAACCCCGTTGGCATCGGCTATGAGACGATCAAGGCCGCCGTTGCCGCGATCAAGGGTGAGAAGTTGCCGGGCAAGATCGATACCGGCTTCTACTGGTACGACGCCAAGAACATCGACTCCGAGACCATTAAGCCCAACCTCTACCAATAGAATCAGCCCGGATTGGGAAGCGCTGAGCGGCTCCCAATCCGGGCCTGACGCTCCAAAAAGCACTGCCAAATCCCGGCACACGGAAGGTATCCCGTTGATCCAGCACGCACCTTGGTTCGAAGAGGCACGCTTTGGCATGTTCGTACACTGGGGCCTGTATGCCCTGCCCGCCCGGCACGAGTGGGTGATGAACCGCGAGGAAACCACTGTGGAGGAGTACTCCAAATACTTCCGGCGCTTTGACCCCGATCTCTACGATCCCCACGAATGGGCACGGGCCGCGCGCAGGGCCGGCATGAAATACGTGGTCCTCACCACCAAGCATCACGATGGCTTCTGCCTATGGGACTCAGCCCTGACGAACTACAAAGCCACCAACACCCCAGCGGGCCGTGACCTGATTGCACCCTACGTGGACGCGCTGCGGGCTGAAGGGCTCAAAGTCGGTTTCTACCACTCGCTGATCGACTGGCACCACCCGGACTTCACCATCGACGGCGTGCACCCCCAACGCAACGCAGCCGACGTCGAAAACCTCAACGCCGGACGCGACATGGCACGCTACCGCGAGTACCTGCACGGACAGGTGCGCGAGCTCCTGGGCAACTACGGCACCATCGACTACCTGTTCTTCGATTTCTCCTACGCAGGAGACGGACACGCAGAGTTCTGGGGCGGCAAGGGTGCCAAGGACTGGGACTCCGAAACCCTGCTCGCCATGGTGCGGGAACTGCAGCCGGGCATAGTGGTCAACGACCGCCTTGGTATCCCCGGCGACTTCGTCACCCCCGAGCAGTACCAGCCGGCCGGACCCATGATGGTCGACGGCGTCCCCGTCACTTGGGAGGCCTGCCAGACCTTGAACGGCAGCTGGGGTTACGACCGCGACAACCTCAACTACAAATCCGTGGACCTGCTCATCCGAATGCTGGTGGATGGCGTCTCCAAAGGCGGCAACCTGCTGCTTAACGTAGGCCCAACAGGCCGGGGCAGCATCGACCCCCGGGCGCTCGCCTCCCTTGAAGGCATCGGCGAGTGGATGGAACTGCATTCCCGCTCGATTTACGGCGCGGGGACTTCACAGTTCACAGCACCTGCGGATGCCCGCTACACCCAGCGCGGGGACCGCCTGTACGTGCATCTCTTCGCCTGGCCCTTTGAATACGTCCATCTCCCGGACCTGGCCGGCAAAGTGGAGTATGCCCAACTCCTCAACGACGCATCCGAGGTCTTCCTCCAACAGGTGGACCCCGCACAGCAGGCCATGAACATGACCCCCGGAGGCCAACCAGCCGGGACCCTGACCATCAAGCTCCCCGTCCAGCGGCCCGACGTCGCTGTGCCCGTGCTTGAACTTTTCCTGAAGCCGGGGAATCTCAATGACTGAAAGCATCGCCCTCCACACCCGGCTCAAACCCGGAACCGAAGAGGCATACGCAGACGCCCACGCGAACATCCCGCCCGAACTCGTTGAAGCCCTCAAAGGAGCCGGCGTACGGAATTGGCGGATCTGGCGCAGCGGGCTGGACCTTTTCCACGTGGTGGACGTCGAGGACTACCAAGCCATGCGCCATGCGCTCGCGGATCATCCGGCGAACGTTCCCTGGCAGGCCCGGATGGCAGAACTTCTTGAGGTTCAGGACGATTACTCCGGAAACGATTCGGGTATCCAGAAAGTATGGGAACTGCCATGAACTCTGAACCACTGACTCTCGGCAGGCTCGGATTCGGTGGGGCCGGCATCGGAAACCTGTACAAAGCCATCCCGGATGGGGAAGCATTGGCCACTGTCCTGGCGGCCTGGGATTCAGGGGTCCGCTATTTCGACACCGCACCCCACTACGGCCTGGGCTTGTCCGAGCAGAGATTGGGCGCCGTCCTCCGGGACAAACCCCGGGAAGAATTCGTCATCTCCACGAAAGTGGGGCGCTTGCTGGAAGCCAACCCCCATGCCGGCTCGGCAACGGACGGCTCGGCAACGGCTGGCCCGGCAGCGGCCGGCTCGGCAAAGGACGACGAGGGCTTCGACGTCCCCGCTACCAGCAGGCGCGTATGGGATTTCACCGAAGCCGGCATCCGGCGCAGCATCGAGGACTCCCTGGAACGCCTGGGCCTGGACCATGTGGATATCGCATACCTCCACGATCCCGATGTCCACGATCTCCAGAAGGGCATCTCCCACGCCCTTCCAGCGCTGGAGAAACTGCGCGCCGAGGGCTTGGTCAAAGCCATCGGCGTCGGCACCAACTCCGCGGAAGCAGCCTTGGAATGTGTCGAGGCCGCGGACCTGGACCTCATCATGCTCGCAGGACGCTACACGTTGCTTGAGCAGCCCAGCGCCCCGCTGCTCGAGCGCTGCGTGGAGCACCGCACCGGCGTCGTGGATGTTGGCGTCTACAACTCCGGGCTGCTGGCCCGTCCAGAAGTCCCCGACGACGCGCATTACAACTACGACCGCGCACCGCGTGCAGTGGTTGAGCGTGCGCGTGCGCTCGCGGCAGTCTGCCGCGACTTCGGGGTGGAACTCCCGACGGCGGCACTCCAGTTCCCCCTGCGGCATCCGGCCGTGGTGAATGTGACAGTCGGGGCCAGCAGACCTGAACAGGTCACTTCGAACGCCAGCCGTATGCAGGAATCGGTGCCCGAAGAATTGTGGGACGCGTTGGAGGCCCTGCGGCGTGATTGACGCGCATCTGCATCTCTGGAATCTCGATACCTTCGTAACGGGAGGTGCCCGGCCCTACTCATGGCTCGGCCCGCAGCACGGTGGGCTGTTCCGCAGCTTCGGCGAGGATGAGGCCGAAGAGGTCCTGGCCGCAGCGGGGGTCAGGGGAGCGGTCCTGGTCCAGGCCGACGACTCAGTTGCTGACACCGAGAGCATGCTGGGGGTGGCGTCGCGCAATCCGTGGGTACTCGGCGTCGTGGGGTGGATCCAACTGGACTCTCCCGCGGAAGCCGCGTCCCAACTGGACCGCTTCGCCACTCATTCCGTCTTCAGGGGCGTGCGGCATTTGGTGCACGATGATCCCCGGGATGACTTCCTTGACCTGCCCCCGGTACGCGAATCCCTGGCTTTGCTTGCCGCACGCGGCCTGGCCTTCGACGTCCCCGATGCCTTCCCACGCCACCTGGGAGGCACTGTACGGCTTGCCCGCGAACTTCCTGAGCTGACCGTGGTCCTGGATCATCTCGGCAAGCCACCCCTTGCGGACGCAACTGCGATGGACCTTTGGCGCGCTGATTTTCGAGAACTAGGGCGTCTGCCCAACACCGTGGCCAAATTGTCCGGCTTGCACTTGCCCGGCGTGGAGTATTCGGCCGAGTCGTTGCGGTCACTGTTCGACGAAGCGCTGGAAGCCTTCGGTCCCGATCGCTTGATGATCGGCAGCGACTGGCCGGTCAGCACACTGGGTGCGCCTTACGGCAGGACCTTGGATGTGTTGTTGGAACTCGTCTCTTCACTGAGCGTCCCTGAACAGGATGCCGTGCTCGAGGCGACAGCAATCCGCGCCTACGGGCTGCCGGTCACGCCGCTTCCACAGGACTAGCTATTTCCAGGGATTGGAGCTTCCCGGACTAGAGCGCCTGCCGCAGCCAGTTCTCCACGCCGCTAATGTGGACAGTCACGAGGGCCCGGACCAGTTCGGCGTCGCCGCGCTCCAGGGCGTCGGCGATAGCGCGGTGTTCTGCCAGCGTATGGGCCACGGCTTTTTCCTGCGTCAGGCCACGCCAGATCCGGGCTCGGACCGTGCTGCTGGACAGGGCTTCCAAGAGGCTGCCAAGGTAGTCGTTCCCCGCCGCTTCCGTGATGATTCGGTGGAATTCGAGATCGTGGGCTACGAGTTCTTCGACGTCCGTGTTTTCATCGATGCCGTCCATGGTGGCCCGGAGCGCCATAAGCTCTGCTGGCCCGATCTTGCCGGCAGCGAGGTGGGCGGTGGCCGGTTCAAGGATTCGTCGGACCTCAAAGAGTTCCAGGATGGAGCGGTCCTGATGCAGGTCAACCACAAACGCCACGGCTTCGTTGAGCAATTTGGCATCGAGGCTGGTGACGTAGGTTCCGTCGCCGCGGCGGACGTCGAGCACGCGGATCAGCTCCAGTGCCTTCACCGCCTCACGCAGTGAACTGCGCGAAAGACCGAGCCGCTCGCTCAGTTCCTTCTCGGGCGGAAGCCGATCCCCGGCCTTGAGTTCCCCGCGGATCAGCATGTCCTTGATCTTGCCAATCGCCTCATCTGTGACAGCCATGGATCCATAGTAGTCGCGAATCATCGGATGTTTGGCTTAGGCGCGCTCTCACCCAACTACGTAGCAGCAGATGCCCTTTTGAGCGCTCAAAACGGCATCTGCTGCGACTTACTTGGGTTCGTTAACCAACGACGGCGGCACGTGCGTTCCGTTGTTACGGAACCCAGGTGCCGCCGTCGGGCGTTACTTGGAACTGGCGCTATTGGGGACCTTTTAGGAGTCGCCGCCGCGCATGGGGCGGTTGGCAACCACCGGGGCGCTGCCGGTGTAGCCATCGCGGGTCGCAGCAAGCTCGTGGATCTGCTTGCGGCACAGGTACCAGCCAACCACCATAAGTGCGCATGCGATCGCCGTGACCAGCATGGTGAGCGGGGAGTCGATGAAGACCATCACCAGCACGCCCACCAGGAACAGGAGCGAGAGGTAACCGGTGTACGGCGCACCAAACATCCGGAAGGACGGGCGCTTGAGCCAGCCCTTGTCCGCCCAGCGTTTGAGTTGCATCTGGCACAGGACGATGGTGGCCCACGTGACGATGATGCCCACGGAAGCAACGTTCAGGACGATTTCGAACGCCTGTGACGGGACGAGGTAGTTCAGCGGAACGCCGAGGAGCGAGACACCTGCCGTGATCGCAATGCCACCGTAGGGGACACCGGCCTTGTTCATGCGCTGGGCAAACTTCGGGGCGGACCCTGCAACGGACATCGAGCGCAGGATACGGCCGGTGGAGTACAGGCCGGCGTTCAGCGAAGACAGCGCGGCGGTGAGGACCACGAGGTTCATGATCACGTCCACGCCCTGGATGCCGATGGAACCGAAGAACGTCACGAACGGGCTGACGCCCTTCTCGTAGGACGTGTAGGGGAGCAGCAGAGCGAGCAGGATGACCGAGCCAACGTAGAACACTGCGATACGGAAGACCACGGAGTTGATGGCCTTGGGCATGATCTTCTCAGGGTTCGGAGTTTCACCGGCGGCGGTGCCGATGAGCTCGATCGATGCGTAAGCGAACAGCACACCCTGCATGAGGATGATCATGGGAAGGATGCCATTGGGGAAGATGCCGCCGTTGTCGGAGAGGAGGCTGAAGCCAACTTCCTGGCCCTCCACCGGGGTGCCGAAGATGACGAAGTAGCTGCCTACCACCAGGAAGGCCACCAAAGCAGCGACCTTGACCAGGGCGAACCAGAATTCAAGCTCGCCAAAGACCTTGACCGAGACCAGGTTCAGGCTCAGGACCACGACAAGTGCGATAAGCGCCCATGCCCACTGTGGAACCACACCGATCCACGGGACGTATTTGCCGAAGAAGTTCATGTACAGCGCCGCTGCTGTGATGTCCACGATGGTGGTGGTGGCCCAGTTGATCCAGTAGAACCAGCCGGAAACGAAAGCTGCCTTCTCACCGAAGAACTCACGGGCGTAAGAAACGAAGGATCCGGACGAGGGGCGGTGGAGAACGAGCTCACCGAGAGCGCGGAGGATCAGGAATGCGAAGAAGCCACATACGGCATACGCGATGACGAGCGAAGGGCCCGCAGCGTTGAGGCGGCCACCGGCGCCGAGGAACAGCCCGGTGCCGATTGCACCGCCGATCGCGATCATTTGGATCTGGCGGGGCTTCAGATCCTTGTGGTAGCCCTTGTCCTCCTTGTGGAGGGCTTTCTCGCTGGCATGCGCTTGGGCCGGGACCGTGTGGTCCGTGATGGGTGGGTTGGTCATTGGAATCCTTAGGGGTGTCCTGTTGGGGGTGTCCTGGACGCGTCCGATCGGGGGCCGGAGCGCAGGACAGGGCCTCGTGGGGGTGTGCCTTATCGGGCGGGACGGCTCTCTTGAGCCGCTGGGCTTACTGGCCGGTTTCGGCTTACTTGCTCAGGTTTGCCAGACGTTCCGGGCTGAGCAGTTCCTCAAGCTGGGCAGCAGTCAGCAGACCGTGCTCCAGGACGAGTTCTGCAACACCCTTGCCGGTAGCCAGCGCTTCTTGGGCGATGGCCGTGGCGGAGGCATAACCGATGTGGGGGTTCAATGCCGTGACGAGACCGATCGACTGCTCCACGGTAAGCCGTAGCCGTTCGGTGTTTGCTGTGATGCCCCGGACGCAGCGTGCCGTAAGGGTGCGGCACGCTGCTTCCAGGTGGGAGATGCTCTTGTGCAGGCTGTGCACAATGATCGGTTCGAAGGCGTTCAGCTGAAGCTGGCCCGCCTCCGCGGCCATGGTGACTGTGACATCGTTGCCGATGACTTCGTACGCCACCTGGCTGACCACTTCCGGGATCACCGGATTGATCTTGCCGGGCATGATCGACGAGCCGGACTGAACAGCCGGCAGGTTGATCTCGCCCAAACCCGCACGCGGTCCAGAGGACAGCAGGCGGAGGTCGTTGCAAATCTTGGAGAGCTTCACTGCCACACGCTTGAGGACGCCTGACAGATGAACGAAAGCGCCAACGTCCTGCGTGGCCTCAATGAGGTCCGCAGACGTCAGGAGCGGAAGGCCAGTGATTTCGGCCAGATGACGGCAGGCAGCATCTGCGTAACCGACTGGCGCGTTCAGGCCCGTGCCAATGGCGGTGGCCCCAAGGTTGATCTCGTGGATCAGCATGTGGGACTCGTCCAGGCGGGCACGGTCCTCGCCAATGGTCACGGCGTACCCACCGAATTCCTGGCCCAAGGTCATGGGAACGGCGTCCTGAAGCTGGGTGCGGCCCATCTTCACTACCGTGCGGAATTCACGGCCCTTCTCGGCAAACGCCAACTCGAGTTCTTCCAGGGCGAGGAGGAGTTCCTTCACCGAGAAGATCGTGGCGAGGTTCACCGCCGTCGGGTAGACGTCGTTGGTGGACTGGCTCAGGTTGACGTGGTCATTGGGGTGCAGCTTTGAGTAATCACCCTTGGGGTGGCCAAGGATTTCCAGTGCACGGTTGGCGATGACCTCGTTGGCGTTCATGTTGGAGCTGGTGCCCGCGCCGCCCTGGATCACGTCCACCATGAACTGCTCCTGGAGCATGCCATCCATGACGTCCTGGCATGCCTGGTCAATGGCTCCGGCGCGTTCGGCATCCAGGAGGCCGAGCTCATGATTCGTGCGGGCTGCCGCTTGCTTTACCGCGGCGAGGCCGCGGACCAGATGGCGGTTGGTGGACAGAGGCTGTCCTGTGATGGGGAAATTCTCGATGGCCCGCAGGGTGTGGACGCCCCAGTAGGCGTTCCCGGGGATATCGCGGTCCCCCAGGAGGTCGTGTTCGGAACGGATGGGGATCGCCTGATCGACGGTGGTCATAGCTGTCCTTGGTTTAGTTCTTGCTGAAAAATTGCGCTGCGCGGAGCTCGCCGACCGGAAGGCCGCCGCCCAGCACCGGTGGGCTTTGAAGCGTGTCCAGGCTGCCGCCGTCGACGCCCAACTGGCGGAGAACCTCAACGGTGACGGGCATGCGCGCGCGGTCACCGCCGTCGGAAATCTTCACGGCCACGCCGCGGCCGTCCGGCAAGCCCACCAACTGGAGGCCTTCAAAACCGTCCTTGGCCAGCAACCCCGGGACTGCGCGCATCAGCGCAGTGACGTCGCGGCCTTCCCCGGCAACCATCTCCGGGAAACGGCGCATGGCGTGGGCAACCTTGCCTTCGACGGTGCTTTGGTCAGCGGCGGCGAGGCGGCCATAGGCGCGGGCCATGCCGTGAAGCGTGTGGGCAAAAAGCGGCGTACCGCAGCCATCCGTGCTCACTGCGGCTGCATCCTCGCCGGTCAGTTCGGTGATGGTGTCACGAACCAGGACCTGAAGCGGGTGCTCCGGGCTGAGGTAGCCCTCCACGGGCCAACCGTTAATAACGCACACTGCGGTCATGGACGCGTGCTTGCCGGAGCAGTTCTGGGCAAGTTGGGTTGGGCCGTTGCCAGCGCGGAGCCATTCTTCGCGCTCAACGACGCCGTATGGCAGGTCAGTGCTGTTGCCCAGTGCCGCTTCGGTGAGGCCGTGAAGCGCCAGGATCTCGGCGGCGCCGTCGCGATGCGCTTTGCTGCCCGAGTGGCTGGCCGCCGTCAGGGCGAGGAGGTTCTGGGGGATGTCCAAGCCAGCGCGGAGGAGGGCAACGGCCTGCAGCGGCTTAAGGGAGGAACGCGGATACATCGGCGCGTCCGGCTCGCCGGCTTCGATGGCACTGCTGCCATCGGCGTTCAGGGCGATCAACGATCCATAGTGGATGCTCTCCACCAAGCCGTCGCGGGTCTGTTCGACGAGCGGGACGTGGTTGGGTGTTCTCTGTGCTGTTTGGGCCGCTGCTGCCGCGGTCGCTTGAGGCATGGTGTCCTTTGGGTGGTTCATTTGCTGAGGATCGTGTCCAGTGCGACGCTGACGGCCTGAAGGTGATCGGCCATCGCTTTGCTCGCTGCTTCGGCGTCGCCTGCTTCGATTGCGTTCAGCACGGCAACGTGTTCCTCGTCCGAGCGGTGTTGCCGGTCAGCGACGAGGTTGAGGGTTTCGGACTGGTGGGCCAAGGCGTCGCGGATATCGGAGACGACGCTGGCGAACACCCGGTTGCCACTGGCCCGGGCGACGGCGGAATGGAAGCTGGCGTCCAGGTTTACCCACGCTTCGGGATCGTTCTCGTTGAGCATTTCCTGGACGATGTCCTTCAGGTGCTCAAGTTCTTCCTCGGTGCGGCGCTGCGCTGCCAGTCCGGCTGCGGGAATCTCAATGTGCGGACGTGCCTCGTTCAGATCACGCGCACTGTACTGGCCCAAGGTAAGGTCATTGGCGACCTTGTTGGCCACAATGAACGTGCCCTTACCGGTCTTGGTCACAGTCAATCCCAGCGTGTTGCAGGACCGTAGGGCTTCGCGAATGACCGAGCGGCTCACGCCATACTGGGCTGCCAGCGTTGCTTCAGAACTCAGCTTGGTGCCGATATCGAACTGACCGCCCTCGATAGCCCTTCTGAGTGCCGCGAAGACAGCCTCAGCCGCGGAAATGCGCGAGATCGGCGTATGCCCAGTGGAAGAGCCCTGAGGGGCTGGCTGTCCGGCTGTCCGGCTGTCTGACAGGTTCACGTTATCGAATATGGCACGGGTCACAAGGCTGTGTCAACGCTGAAAGATTCGCTTCACGCTTTGGGGTTGGGGCGAGCGCCGCTGATTGCGGCGGGGACCTAGCTCACGCGCGCATGACGCTCGATAGACCGGAGGATGCCGAACAGCTTCACCACACCTTCGTCGCCGAACAACACGTCCGGACCGGACGGTGCCAACTCGTTGTAGGGGGAATCGAAGAGGGCAGCGGGATCCACTCTCCCGTTCTCCACCAGATGGTTGGTCAGGACTTGGAGGAAGTCGAGTTGCTGTGCCGTCAGAGTGGTGTCGGCAACGAACTCCGACAGTGCTTCCTCCACTGCATCGCGGTCGAGTCCGACAAGGGAGCGTACGAAGACACCTAAGCCGTCGCTTGCTGCACGGTCCAGGTCTTGCGAGGACCCCAAACCACTTTCGAGCAGGATGCGCTCGAGCTCGGCGATATCCAAAGCCGTTAGCTGTTTGTTCCTGCGGAGACGTTGGATGGTGGTGTGCTGCTGATGCTGCGCGAGGTAGAGGCGTGTTTTCTCTCGGTATCGGACTAGGTCCACGGTGCCATTGCTGGCTCCGGCGAGTTCCATCTCTTCCAGTTCGCCGAGTTCGTCCTGGAAATTTGTGTAAACGACGTTGCGTTTGCGCTTCTCGATGAGGTGAACAAGTTCGCGAAGCCTGAGCCTGATATCTTCCAGCCACTCAGCCGATATTGAGTCCCACTCACCGTCGTCCAGGATTGTTTCGAGCAGAGGCAATTGGGCTGCAATGGCGGGAATGTTTGGCTGGTCTTGCAACGCCGTCGCAACCGCCTGGATCTTCTTGCAGTAAGGAGCTAAGCCCCGGCCCTCCAGTACGGCAAGCTCTGTCTGGAGCACCAAGTAGTCGAAGCGCTTGGCCTCTTCCGTATCCGGCAGGGCTCCTATGGACGCCAGCCGCGCAATATCTGACTCAAGAGCGCTGAAGTCTTCCGCCTTGAGGGAATCCCAAGCGGATGCATGAGTGAACCTTTCGACCCACTTGCGTACAGGCTTCACCAGGAAGTTGTCGTGCGGCAGCCGGTCGACGGTGTGCTTCAGGGTTTTCCTCAAGTCCGCAACGTATGGAGCATCGGCGTCCCACGAAAGGTCGGCGGCAAGACGCAAGAGTTGGACGCGGGTAGCGAACGTGCTCTCTGCTAGGGACTTGCCCAGGGACCCTTCGTTGCCTGGCATTCCGGCGTTGAAATACTCTGCATTGCGGCAGATGTCGAAGATGAAGAAGTCTTTTTTGTCTTCCCCAGGGCCGAATAGATCCGGGCAGAGCCGTGTTCCGCGTCCCACCATCTGCCAGAACTTCGTTTTGGATCTAACCATTTTGAAGAAGACAAGGTTGACGGCTTCCGGCACGTCCACTCCGGTGTCCAGCATATCCACAGAGATCGCGATGTGCGGGTTTCCGTCTCGGGTGGAAAACTCTTCGATGAGTGCCTGGGCATAGTTCACCTGGTAGGTAATTACCCGAGCGAAGTGTCCCTTGTAGTTTGGGTAATTCTTATCGAAGCGGGCTGCGATGAAGTCTGCATGTTGGTTGTTCTTCGCGAAGATAATGGTCTTCCCAAGTCGGTCCCCTCCGGCAACCTTATGGCCGTGGGTCATGAGCACTTCCAGGGCCTTGTCGACGGTGTCGGTGTTGAACAGCCAGGAATTGACTACGGCTGGATCGACGAACTCCGGGATCTCACCGTCTTCGTTCCATTCGAGCTCGTCCCATTGCTCCTTTTCGCTGTCGGGTAGGTCGTCATAGGAGATGCCTTCATAGGGGAATTTAAGCGGCACGGGAATTACGCGAGGGGGCACGAGGTAGCCAGCCTCGATTGCTTCATTGAGTTCGTAAGCAAAAGTAGGGACGTTGTCTTCGATGCCGAAAAGACTGTAAGTATTCCGGTCCACTTCTGACTGGGGAGTGGCTGTAAGGCCAATGAGTAGGGAATCAAAGTACTGGAAGATCGCACGGTACTTCTGATAGATGGAGCGGTGAGCCTCGTCAATGATGATGAGATCGTAGTGGCCCACTCCAAACTTGCGTTGACCCAGGTTTCCCTCGGTCTGATTGATGAGGTTCATCATTGTGGGATACGTGGCGACGTGGATGCGGCTGTCAGCTTCGTCACCGGAGCCAAGTATCACTGGCCCGGAACCGGGCAGGTGGGTCTTGAATGCATTTGCTGCCTGCCTTACCAAAGTGACGCGGTCGGCCAGGAAGAGAACACGCTTAGCCCAGTTGGCTTCCTGCAGCAGCTTGGCGAGTGCGACGACGGTGCGCGTCTTGCCGGTGCCGGTTGCCATGACCACAAGAGCCTTGCGTTCACAGTCATTCTCATAAGCCTCTGTTACGGCTCGGATGGCATTGTGCTGGTACGGCCGTTCGACAATCGAGTTGTCGATTTGCTGCTCGGCCAAGGGTTTACGGATTTCCCGCCGATTCACGAACAGCTGGAGTTGATCCCGCGTGTGGAACCCTTGGACAGTCCGTTCGGGGTACATGGAGTCGTCCCAGATCCATGTTTCATAGCCGGACGTGTAGTAGATGATAGGTCGCCGGCCGAAACGTCGTTCGAGACAGTCAGCGTAGAGCTTTGCCTGCTGCTTCCCGACGTGAGGGTCCTTCGTCGTACGTTTCGCTTCGACGACCGCCAGAGGCAGCCCATCTGCACCCCACAGGACGTAGTCGACATACCCGATGCCGCTCAGCGTGCCGCTTGAAGTGGGCATGGTGTCTACCTTGAATTCACGATCTTCCGGGCTGGAGAGTGGCCACCCGGCTTCGTTGAGATCAAGGTCAATAAGGTGTCGGCGAGTAAGGGCTTCGTCATAGTCGTGCTGGTCAGGGACGGATTGGTTCTGCTTCTTGACCTGTGCAATCTCCGCCTGAAGCTGTATCAGCTGTGCGTTGAGATCTGCAGATTCCGCTGTCGCCTTAGCAAGGGCTTCGTCTTTGGCCTTGAGTTCTTCTTGAAGCTTCTGGAGTTGCTCGGGTGACTGCTGCGGGACAGGCGACTTGGGAACCGGAGCGAGAACCGCGGCGTCGAATACTAACGACGGCGGCAGTTGGCTTCCGTTCTTGGCGTAGTTTCGGGCGAGCCAGTAGCAAACGTGGTGGAGCTCGCGTAGGACGAGTTCTGCACCTTGAACCGTGGGTCCCACAGGGTTGTGGACCGCATTGTTTCCGGCTTTGCGAATAATGGTGAACTTGTTGCCGATGGCGCCGCCCACGAGCCGCTTGAAGGCAGGCTCGTTGAGAAGCGCATTGAGATCGTCTTTGTAGGGAAGCTCTAGTGCCGCTTCCACCTTGTAAAGCCATTCAACAAGGCGTTCGACTGTGTAGCGGGCGTAGAACACGGACGCTCGGGGATCGATGCGGGCAAACTGCTCAGCGCGTCTGGCCTGCTGTGCCAAGTCCGGCCATTCGGCCAGCATGAATCCGAAATTGCTGTTTACTGCCCCCATGCAGTCGTCTCCGTTCACACGCACCGATGTCCTGGGATCAGTCAACCATGGGGGAGTGACAGTTCATGTCTTATTTCGTGTCCGGAGACTGAACCAGCGGGAGTTTACGCACGTTGGCCGCTGCGTCATCGGCAACTTTCGGAAGGGGGCCCATCCACTTCTGCAAATCGTCCCTGGCGTAGTCGAATGCTTCCACCATGTGCCGACAGTAGCGATCGACGACGTCTTCTGCTACATCTACCGCGACGCCGAACTGCGTACCCGTGGAGACCAGCATCTGCCTGCTGATTCGCTGCAGGCGATATTCGCCTTTCACGCTCATTGCGAGGTCGATGCTTGATTCTCCGTCCCAATACGGCGCATAGGTGGCGAGGTCATAGAGCGGGGCCACTTTCACTGCGCTGCCGTTGAGCAGCAAGGAGTAGTTCTTGGCATGTGCGTCAGTGCAGCCGGCCACAGTGTTGAAGACGAAGGCACGATAAAGCACCTCTCCTGCTGTCCGGCGATCTGCCTCGAGAGGAAGCGACCGCGCGAGGGATGCCATATCGCTGGCTCCTGGGCCGCCGTCGCGATGCTGGTACTTCTTTGCAGGTGAAACGCTTAGAGACTGGCAGAGGTCTTCTTGGTGAATGCGGCGCCAAGTTCCGTCTGTGACTTGACGGTCATATCGCCGCGTAACGAACACATCCCAAGAGCCGATGCGGGCGAGTTCAGATGCTGCTACATCAAGTCCCAGAAAAGCCGCTGCCCTCATGGTCAGCTGCTCGACGACGTCGAGCCGGCTGAAGGTGCCGGCGGAAGGCTTCAAAATGTGTGTCGTTGGCGTTGCGTCTGAGGGGACTCCCCATGTGCCGTCGGCGAACTGGTGTAGGGCAATTTTTGGTTGCGCTCCTGCAAGACTGAAGCGTCCCGCAGCGTCGTCATAGGGCGTGCCATCCTCGTATTCGGCCACGACATGATCCAGCATGTCGGCAACCTCAGATTCGGTGACAGGGGTGACCACATTGCGCGTGAGTGCTCTATCGGAAGATTCCGTGTCCGGTGGCATGAACTGGAGAGCGCCTGCCACATCTGCTCCGATGTGCTCCAGTATGGCGAAAGGATTTGAGGAGGATACCCCAAAGCGCCTGGCTATTGTCCGCAGGGCACCCTCACTGTCCGGCAGCAAGCCTTGTAGAAAGGGCAGGACTGCCCGTTTCTTATGCGAAGCGGCGGCCAGCGGCATGGACAGCGACAACGGAGTTGCGTTCGTCATGGCTCGATACTCGGATGAGTAGCGGAACGTCAGATTGCCTGAGCTTGTCTGCTCGACTCGGCCGCAATGGGTCCCATCCATAAAGACGTCGAGTGCCCGGGCGTTTACCATCGGACCTGGCCAGTTTCAGTGTTGCGTATGGCAACTTCGAACCCCAAGGCTTGAAAGACGTCCATGAATTTCGACGTCTCCACTGTGGCCTTGCCGGACTCAAGGTCGATGACGAAGGTTCGCGAAACGTTTGCCCTGCGGGCCAGTTCTGCTTGGGCCCAGCCCCGCTCTTCACGGAGCTCACGTATGAGTGGACCAGCCTCACGGACGGTTCGCATTCCAGCCTCCTGTCGCCGTACGGCAACTTTCACAAATGTCGCCGTACGCCGACTTTAGCATTTGTTGCCGTACGGCGACAGCGCCTTGACCAGAGTGAGGCTCACTACCTTAGGGGTCGCATTACAGCTCTCCTCGGAACGCGCGGTGCTGGAGCGAAGCGAACAAGGTATCCAATTCGATCAGGTGCTTGCGCTGCGTTTCCTTCAGACGCTCGACGGCGGCGACGCGGGCTGCGAAGGTCTGCTGGAGCTCGAGCGGAGGGACGGGTATCTCCAGGCTTCCCACAATTTTTGTGTTCAGATTCAGCATCGTGGCACCCTGTGCAACGTCACCGAGCCGGCGACGTGTCGACTGGCTGGACAACACTGCACTCAAGTAGGTGGGCAAAAGATGGTGAGGGGAAGGGCGGACGATTAGGGACCCGGTTCCGCACAACAATGGCCCGTGGGTGTCTAAGACTTCCGCGCATCGCCCAATCTCACCACGTCTACCGAGCACAACATCGCCTGGAAAGAGGTGGTAACCCGACAGTTCACTGAACTTGTTCGTCGTGATCGAAAAAGAGGAGTCGACAACTATCCTGCCGTCTCGAATGTGCATAGGGTTAATCAAGGGAATGCCGTCGACGACGTAGTCCTCCTTATGCAGGAGGGAACCGAATGGGCCCGTTTGAATTTTGGAGCAGGCTTCCGCCAGTTTGAGTCGGGACATCGTAAGTGCTTGAGCTTCTAGCTCATGGAATATCGACTCTGTGAGGGTGTCAAAGTGGGCAATGGCTTGGCGGCGCTTGGTGCGGAGCTCGTCTGCCTCATCGAGAATAGCGGCGATCCTCCGCTGCTCCTGAATGCGCGGATGCGGAACTTCCATGTCCAGGAAGACTCGATTGGGTAGCGAACGACGCCTTGCTGTCGAACCCTGAAGTTTGGCTAAGTAATATGCGATTGCCACGGGTGACCGGAGGAATCGTTCAAGATATAAGGCATCAGTGACGGAGCTGTCTTTGATATCCCATATAGCATAGGCGGGGCTGACTATTCCGGCCGGAAGGGTCCGTTGGAAGGCCAAAACAGCTTCGTCAATCGGAAATCCAACTACAAGCTGCCCGTTTTGAACTACTTTGTACTGGGACAGGTCGGCTCCGGCGACGCGCTTCTTGAACTTCTCGCCCTGAGGAACAAGCCCGTTGCGCATCGTCATGGAAAGCAGCGGGTATTCGGTGCTGCCGGCACGCTCCACCTTCGCGGGCTTAACAAGATCGCCTAGCTTCACTTCAACAACTCCCGCAGCACATCCAACCCCTGAGCAATCTCCGTCTCGATTTCGTCCAACGCGGCCAGGATCTCCTCGGGTGTAGCGTGCTCGACTTCTTCGTACTCAATCTCCTTGTATCGGTTCAGGGACAAGTCATAGTCGTTGGCTGCTATCTCTGAAAGCGGCACACAGAACGACTGGTCCGTGCGCACCCGCTCAAGCTCCGCCGTCGTGCGTTCATTCCAGCGCGAGAGCACATCTGGGAGGTCTGATGAGCCAAGCGGGGTCCGTTTGTCGTCGAGGCTGAAGCCGTCGGACTTTACGTCATAGAACCAAACGTTGTCCGTGCCCCCGGAGTTGGTCTTCGTGAAGAAGAGGATGGCCGTGGAGACACCGGCGTACGGCTTGAATACGCCCGACGGAAGCTTCACAACGGCGTCGAGCTTGTGACCTTCGACGAGTGTTTTGCGGAGCGATTTATGGGCCCCTGTGGAACCGAAGAGCACGCCGTCGGGAACAATGACCGCAGCTCGTCCACCAGGCTTGAGCAGCTTGATGAAGAGTGCCAGGAAAAGCAGCTCCGTCTTCTTTGTCTTCACGACTTTTAGGAGATCCTTGGCCACATTGTCGTAGTCCAGGCTGCCGGCAAACGGAGGGTTAGCCAGAATTACGTTGTACTTTTCCTCCTCCTCGGCATGGAGATCGGCCAACGAATCGCGGTACGAGACGTCCGGATTCTCAACACCATGCAGCAGCATGTTCATGGAGCCAATACGAAGCATGGTGGAGTCGAAGTCGAATCCATGGAACTGGTCATTGTGGAAGAACTTCCTGCTCTCATCATTGGTGAGCAGGTTGGGATTCTTGTCCCTGAGGAATTCACCTGCTTGGACCAAGAATCCGCACGTGCCGGACGCCGGATCGCAGATTGCCTCCAGCGGCTTCGGCGCGGTCATCGCAACCATGAGATCGATGATGTGCCGGGGCGTCCTGAACTGACCGTTCGTACCCGCCGAAGCAAGCTTGGACAGCATGTACTCGTACAGATCGCCCTTGGTGTCCTTGCCTTCCATATTGATGGAATCGATGACATCAACTACCTGCTTCAGGACGCCCGCGTTGGGTATCTTAAATTGAGCATCCTTCATGTGGTGGCTGTATGTGGAGTCTTCGCCGTTGGCCAGCTTAGGCAGTTCGTTACGCAAGAACGGGAAGATGCTCTGCGAAAAGACCGTGAACAGCTCGGTTTGGCCAAAGTCTCTGAACTTGGACCAACGAAGGTCTCCGTAAGGGCGACCCTGGGGATCCAA
This sequence comes from Arthrobacter sp. 1088, assembly GCF_031455315.1. NCBI lineage: Bacteria > Bacillati > Actinomycetota > Actinomycetes > Micrococcales > Micrococcaceae > Arthrobacter > Arthrobacter sp. 1088. Next base: position 12,120 of record NZ_JAVDSM010000005.1, on the reverse strand, counting down.
GCCCTCGGGGAATACGGCATTTTGAAGTGGTAGGCCCAGCATGTTGGCCTTCTTCTCTTCGAGAGTGTGCTTCTCGTCAAGGCGTTTGAGGAACAGCAGATAGGTGATCTGTTCGATGACTTCTAAGGGGTTGGAGATACCGCCGCTCCAGAACGTATTCCAGACTTTGTCTACTTGGGACTTAATTTCACCTGTGATCACCCCTGCGAGTTTAGTGGCAGGGGCAGACGCTCGAGGACTCGGTGGCTACTCACTGTGCCATCGGGCGGCTGGGCCCAGCAGCGCTACGCTGGTTGCGGCTTGACACAATGGACCATGCTCTTCACCAAAAAGTCCCTCACCGCCCAAGGTTTCACGGGCTTCCGAGCCTTGGACGACCTCGACGTCATGCGCGTCCCCCAAGGTCCCGGGGTCTTTGCCCTGCTTTGCCCTGCCGGCTTCGAGCCCGTTTTCCTCAACAAGGGCACCGCCGGAACCTTCAAGAAGAAAGACCCATCCCTCAAGCGTGACGCTTTGGAAGCGGAGTGGGTTCCCGATGCTTCCCTGTTGTACCTGGGCAAAGCCAGCGCCGGAAGCCAGGGAAACCGGGGGCTTCGGAAGCAGATCCAGGAGTTCATGGATTACGGCCGCGGGCGACCCACCGTCGTCTGGGATGCCCGCCTCATCTGGCAGCTTCGGGACGCCTTGGACCTGATCATCGCGTGGAAAGAACTACCTCCTTCGGAAGTGAACGCAGCCGAGGCTGCCTACCACGCTGATTTCGTTGCGACCTATGGCCGCCTGCCGTTTGCGAATCTGGTTCAAGCCCGCTCCAGGAAGTAGGGCGTCAAGCACGACGGCGGCACTGGGCTTCTGTTCGGGGCCTGCCATGGGAGCGGCGGGCGGCGCATAATGTCATGCATGACGGCCAGTAACCCCGCTGGAGGCAAACCGCATGGACCTCGGATCACTGTCGAGGTGCCTGTCCTCCGCATAGGCGCCGGGCAAACCGATTACGAGGGACTAAGCCATTACGTCGACTTCCTTCGGAAGCCGCAAGGGCTGCACATGACGTTGCTGCACGTGGGTATCCTCGATGATTTGGTCCAGGACATTGAAGCCTGGACCAAAGGAATGTCGCGGTCAGAGAAGGTACTTCCGGAGATTGCGGGTTGGCTGACAGGGTTGCCTGTATTGCAAGGATTTCTGGGAAAGTCGGACAAGCTGATCCCCCTGGGCGGTGGCCGCCTCATGGGCCTGGAAGTGGACGTTCCCCAAGAGGTGCACGACTATCAGGCCCTTCTGGTCCAGGGGCTCCATGTGCTTCTGGACGACCTGGGCCTGAACAACATCGACGACTTCATCCTGAGTTCACCTGCCCTTGGTTACTGGTCACCCCGGTGGTTGCCCCACATTGCTGTTGGCAAGGCCCGGACCCGCCGTGAGCCGCCGATGGAAATTGCCCCCGTGCCTGTCGAATTCGGGGACTCGCAGATCCGGAATCGCGGCTCGCTTCCTCTCCTGGGGTGAACGTGCTTGTCCTGTCACGGTAAATTGGACGTGACTCCCGTTTCCCAGCTGAGGACTTCCATGCTGCCCCGCACCCTGTTTCGTACCGTTGCTTTTGCCGAAGCTGTGACGTGGACGCTGTTGCTGATTGGGCTGTTCCTTAAGTACGTCACGCACACCACGGAAGTGGGCGTCAGTGTAGCCGGAGGCATCCATGGCTTTGTCTTCCTTTGCTATGGAGCCACAGCAGCCTTCACATGGATCAACCAGAAATGGAATGCCCGCACAGGACTGCTTGCAATCGTCTCTGCCGTGGTCCCGTATGCCACGATTCCCGTGGAAAAGTCGCTCGACCGTCGAGGCCTCCTTGCCGGCGATTGGCGCTTGGCTGCCGGAGGAGAGGAACCTCACGGCGGGCTGGAGAAGCTGCAAGCTTGGATTCTCAGATACCCCATCCGGGCCGTTGCGATTGTTCTGGTGGGCGTCGCGGGCGTGTTCAGCTTCCTGCTCTTCATGGGTCCGCCGGACACGTGGTTCTCCTGATCTCCTTGCCTGTGGTCCTTTTGGGTGCTGTGGTTTCCTGACCTTCTTTGCGGGTCGACGCTGCTGTTTTCCGGCGATCTGGCTCCCTTTTTCTCTCAATGAGGGTCGGGAAGCGACGGGCCCTGTCATTTTTTGGCGTTGGGGCAGCCCCAGGATGTGGGGTTTTCCTGGCAGGTGTCGGCGACGAGTGCTTTTTCTGTTCTCCAGACCTGGATGGTTTTTGGTGGGGTGGTCAGGTCCAGGATTCCGTTGATGGGCAGTGGCGGGCCGTTGTTTACGGAGTAGGTGCCGGTGAAGCTGGTGGTGATGGTGGCGGGGTAGTTCCCTGTTGCCGTGTAGCTGTGGCTGGTGCGGGTGTCGTTGAGGAGCCAGTCGGCTTCGGGGATCGAATAGCCAGCTGCCGGGGTGGGGCCGAGGCTGGTGCCGTCGCCGAAGGTGTAGGTGAAGCTTGCCGGGGTTGCTCTCAGTTGGACGGTTTGGCCGAGGATGGTGATGTTGAAGGCTTGTTCGGTGGCGGTGGTGTAGAAGTTTGTTGGTCCGCCTTTGAGGGTGTGGGGGAAGGGTTGGGCTTGGAGGGTTCCCGGGTTGACGGGGAGTTGGCGGAAGTCGTTCAGGATCCGGGCTGCAATGTTCGCGAGAACGTTTTCGGGCTGGGCGTCGTACAGGCAGGTGGGTCCGCTGATCGCCGGGTAGTCAGTCCACTGCGGGTTCGCGATTGACTTTGGAGCTTGTTTCCAGATCACGGGTGTTCCTTCTTCACCGCCAGGTGTTTTAGCGGGGCATTCCATCGTTAGGCACCCCCTGTCCGGAGTGTCTGACCCTCCCGAGCGGCAGTGAACATCCGGCATGTACTGGTTGGGGTCTTCCGCAGCGGACGGGCCGTCCAGCTTCGGCACGAAGCTTCCGGTGGCAGGGTCCTTCCTCCAGTGCGTGGCTGTCAGGTTAAGTCCATTGTCTACGTACCCGATGTCGATCTTGGGCTCCTTGGCGGTGGCCCCGGGGCCCTGCAGTAGGAGGATAACGCCCGCAGCAATGACAAAAGTTGATGCGGGGAGCCAAAGTTTGATCACCATTGGCTCAACGAATCAGGCCGAGATCGACCATGATCCAACATTCATCTTTGAACTCGAATTCAGCCCGACTGGCTGAATTCGTCGCTGGCGTGGGGTCTTGATACAGGGATCCGTCGCCGTTTCTGATTTCAACAGCTTCTTGTATTACTTGAACAATGGCCACTTGCGAGGATCTTGCAGGATCGAAATCCATTTCCAGTGAAGCGGTAAGTATTCCCGCCCCAGCGACCCACCGACCGTCCTTCCATGCAGCCTCAACACTTTCGCGAAGTGAGGTGCACCAAGAGCAGTTCGCGGCACTGAGGGACCGAAGCGTTCCTGTCTCACCAGACTCATAGCTGTAGTTCAGTTGCGCGTACCAATACCTGATAAACGCCTCCAGCCCCTCCTTCGAGTTCTCCTTCGCCAACTCGGGCATCACAGGAACCGGCACATTCTCTGCCTTGCCCTTCGCGTCCGCTGGCTTGTAGACAGCGGCGGGAGTAGCACTCCCCGAAGGTTCAGTAGCCGAAGGACGTGGTGACAAAACCCCTGAGGTGGGTGACGCCGTCGTCGAGCTTGTTTCGGAAGGAGGACCGCCGGGCTGGCCGCCCTGGCAGCCAGTGAGCAGCAACGCGGCTGTTAGTCCGAGTCCGAAGACCGCTCCTCGAACAAGGGCACGTGAAGAATTGGCAGAAAGGCGTGACATGACAGGCTCCCCCAGCAGCTGTTTGGCGATGTGTCGGCCAGTCTAGGCGGGGCAGAGGCAGGGTTTCACGTCGAAGGGGGCCGCTTGTGGATAACTATTGTTGTTTGTGGAGATGTTTGCCCGCAGCCTACGAGACGTCGCGCCGAGGCTTCTCGGCCGCGAGCTGCCTGACCCAGTCGGGAGTTTCTTTTCCCAGCCGGCGGTCTGTGACCAGACGTAGCTGGGCGGCTGCGATTTGCACACCGCGGTCACGCGCAGCAGCGCCGCGGTCGATCCTGTCGGTTGCCCCGTTGCGTTCGCCGTGGTGTGCCGGTGTTCTCATTGGCTCCGTCATCGTCGACCTCTTATCTGGTATCGCTTGCCACCATTCTGCCCTGTTATCGGACGCCGTTTTCTGCCGCAGCGACTTCCACGCTATCCAAGCAGCAATGACGGCTGCGGCCAGCGCAGCCAAGGGCGCCAGCCCTGCAACAGTTTGCCACCACTCGACCGGCCCAGTATGGATGTTCACGTCGATAGGAGCAGGGGGCAGAGGGATCACTCAACCAAGCTAAACGGCCGCAAGCCAGCAGCGGGTCAGCGGGTGACCGTATGTGGACAACTAACCCCGCAATTTCTCCATGTCCCGCCGGTCCTTCTTGGTGGGTCGGCCGGCGCCGCGGTCGCGCTGGGGAAGGCCGAGCTTGGGGGCGACGGGCCGTGGGGGAGTGTGGTCGGTGAAACAGTGCGACGCAGCCTCGGCTCCGACGCGTTTGGCGATCAGTCGCCTCACTTCGAGGATGCGTTCCCAGCCGGATTCGCGGACCCTGATGGTGTCGCCAATAATCACGCTTTGCGAGGCTTTCGCGGGGTTTCCGTTGATGCGGATGTGGCCGGCGCGGCAGGCAGCGGTAGCCGCGGATCGGGTCTTGTAAGCGCGGATCGCCCACAACCAGGCATCCACCCGGACATTCGCTGGAGATGAAGACGGGATACTCATGATTTGAACGAGTCTAGTCCGGCGTTGACAGCGATCTCGAGAAGCCGGACGGACAAGCCCTACCGAACTGTTACCTCAACCCGCTGGGCCATGTTGTTCCCTATGCCCTGGTAGTTCCACACTTGATCGCTGGGCTGCAGCGCACCCGAGGAGTCCATCGCACGGCACCGCAACTCGTGCTCTCCCGGGCTCGCGACCCACACCATGGTCCACGAACGCCAAGCAAAGTCACCGACAGCAGGTTCCAGGTGGGCCGGCATCCACTCGCCGTCGATTCCTACCTCCACGCGTTCCACTTCACCGTGCCCGGACCACGCCCTGCCGTGCAGCATGACTGGGCCGGCATCCACTACCCGGCGTCGGGTGAAGAAGTCAGGAATCCCGGGCGGCACCATCAGGGAACGGACGCGAATGTGCGTCACGGGCAAACCTGGCCCATCGGGTCCCTGGAGGTAGTGGTAGGCCACGGCCTGTTGGAATCCCATGAACCGTGAAGTCACTGCCTCAATGGACGTCAACCACTTCACGCTTGCCATGCCATACCAGCCCGGCACCAGCAGCCGCAGCGGGAAACCGTGCTGGATCGGGAGCGGGTTGCCGTTCATGGCGTAGACCAGCATGACTTCGGGGTGCATCGCCTCGGCGATCGAAAGACTGCGGGCGTATGGTTCCTCAACTCCGCCTTGGATACCGCTGTCGGCGCCCGTAAAGACAAGCTCGACGGCGTCATCCGCCAAACCTGCCTCCTCCAGCAGTGGTGCCAAAGGGGTTCCTGTCCACTCTGCAGTGCCTACTGCTCCCAGCACCCAGGGCTGGCTGAGCGGACGTGGCTGCAGGAGCGAGCGTCCATTTCCGGCGCATTCCATGGTGACTGGCATGGTCACGGAGGGCCGCGCCTTGATGTCGTCGAGGCTCAGTTCCAAGCTGTGATCAACCGCGCCACCGAGCCGCAGGCGCCATGCCTCGGCGGAAACGTGCGGGATATCGAAGTGTATGAGCAGATAGTGCAGGCCCGCCGGCGTGATGTCGTCGTGGAGGGCTTCGAGCGGCATTGAATGGTTGCGGCCGGAGAGCTGCAACTCTTCGTGGGTCAGGGGACCTTCGGTCGGCTGTCCCGGGATGACGGCTTTCGCCGCTTCTTGCTTGACATGGGGTTTGGACATGGGAGGCGGCGTTCTACTGGACCTGACGCTGCGGGCGTGCCGCAGCACTTAGGACAAGGATCACGCCATGGTCCAATGCCGTCAATAGGTGATTGTGCGCCCTGCCCGACGTGCTTCACTAGGACTGAAGGCCACGGAGCGGGCCTCACAGCGCAAGGAACCTACCGGCGTCGAAGTTCCGGGTACTCCAGATGGGGAGCGACCGTGCCGGCGTCCCGCTCAAGGAAGTTGACGGCGGGGGCCACGATGTCATCGATTTCATCCAACACCGCTTCGCTGAGCACCACGTCGGCGGCCTTCAGGTAGTCGGTGAGATGGTCCTCGGTCCGCGGTCCAATGATCACACTGGTCACGGCGGGGTGGTTCAGGGCAAAGGCGACGGCAAGCTGGATGAGGGTCAGTCCGTACCTGGCCGCCAGCTGTGCGAGTGCGTCCGCCGCGTGCAGCTTGCCCTGGTTGAAGGGAGCGGCCACGTCGAAGCGGCCGGGAACCGCAGCCGCACGTGAGCTTTCGGGCTGGCCCGCGCCAACGCGGTAACCGCCAGCCAGCCAACCGCCGTCGAGTGGTCCATAACTCAAAACCCCGACGCCGTATTGCTGGGTGATGGGGAAGACGTCGCGTTCGTTGGCGCGAACCAGAAGGGAGTAGGGAACCTGGTCCACCACCGGGGGCGTCAGGTGGTTGGTGTTCGCGATCCACTGTGCCTCGACGAGCTGCGCCGGGCTGAACACTGAGGTGCCGTAGTAGAGGATCTTGCCCTGCCGGATGAGATCGTTCAGGGTGGTGATCGTCTCAAGAAGATCAGTGTTGTAGTCGGGACGGTGCGCTTGGTAGAGGTCGATCCTGTCCGTGTTCAGCCGCCTCAAGCTGTCCTCAACAGCCCGGACGATCCACCGGCGCGAATTTCCGGCATGCGCTGGATTGGACCCCATCTGGCCGTGGAATTTGGTGGCGAGAAAAACGTCGTCGCGCCGTCCGTGGATTGCCTGGCCCACCACGACTTCGGCCTCACCCTGCGAGTAGATATCTGCGGTGTCGATGCTGGTGATGCCGCCGTCCAATGCCGCCTGGATGATGCGGATGCTCTCCGCAGGGCCGGTGGGAGCGGTCCCGGTGCCAAAGTTCAAAGTACCCAGCGTGAGGGGGCTGATCAGGGCGCCAGTGCGTCCAAGCGTTCGTAGCTCGTTGAGGCTCATGTCGGCTTCCTGTGGTGGGTCAGTGGTTTGACAGCTGCGGGCCAGTGGATGGCTCAACCGTCATCAAGGGATGTCCAATCGAGGCTACACAGGGCCGTGGGACCCCGAAATGCAAACGGTAGAACTTCTTCGTTTTTCGTCTTGCGAGGTAATGGAAGGGGCCTTACTTCGCGACATTTCTTGACATGCGGCAACACAAATGTCTTTCGAATCAACAAATATTGCCGTTCCCGGAAGCGGGTGAATTATGGGAAAGGAACTCAAGCAACGCACGATAGGGGACAGCACAATGACACAGACGACCGTGGAAGAAACGGCGGCCATCAAGGCTGCATTTGCGCAGTTCCCGTCCGGAGTGGCTGCCTTCAGTGCCATGGTGGATTTCACGCCGGAGGCCCTGGTGGCGTCGTCCTTCACTGTGGGCGTGTCATTGGAACCGCCGTTGGTGATGTTCGCGGTGCAGAACTCCTCCACAACGTGGCCCAAGCTTCGGCAGGCCAGCAGGTTGGGTGTGTCCGTGCTGGCCGAAGGCCAGGAAGCTGCCTGCCTTCAGCTGTCCTCCAAGACCCGTGACCGCTTCGCCGGATTGTCCACCAGTGTCAGCGACTCGGGGGCCGTTCTGATCGACGGCGCGGTGCTGGGTTTCGAATGCGAAGTTGTCTCCGAAACGCCGGCGGGGGATCACGCGATCGTTGTCCTCGAGGTCAAGGCCACCACCATCAACCACGAATCCAAGCCACTGATCTACCACGGAGCATCGTTCCGGCAGCTCGCAGCCTAGGAGTTGCGGCTTGCCCCGCTGAGCGATCCTTTACGGATGGGGCTCGAAGACTTTCCATTCTTGGAAGTGTTCGGGCCCGATTTCTTCGGGCTGTTCCCTTGGGTGGGGCCGTTCCCTTGGCCGGACCTGTTGGATTGAGGCCCGGACTTTTCAGGACCGCTGCCAGGAGACTGCTGCGCGTCCGGGGTCTTCGGGGCGGACGGTTCGTCTTTGCTGGACGGCGGTGTTGGCTCGTCCAGCTCCCGGACCGTCACCTTGATGGCGGGCGGTTCCTCTGCCTTTGCGCGCTCGGCCGCCCTCCTGTCAGCTTCCGCGACGGCGTCGGCCCAGTCCTTTGCAAGTACGGGGGGTTCCTTGCTGGCGGCCACAAGCAAGGGGTGGTGGGCGGTTTGCGTTTCCACCACTTCCTTAACGTGGACCGGCTTGGGCACCTTTTTAGGGCGAACCTTCCACGCACCGTCCTTGACGGCAGAAGTGGCATCCGAGACCCGGCGTCGAACATCGCCAAGGAGGTCCTTCTTGGGTTCCGCGGCGGCAGGATTGTGGGCTGGCTTGGCAGCGGATCCGGCAGGAACGTAGGCAAGATCTTCAAGCGGCGATTCAACAGCGTGACTGGAGTAATCGACGTCGTCACCCGCCGGTGCAGGTACGCGTTCCGGAGCCGGGGGCAAGTGGACGATGGTGACTGTTTCCTTCTTGGGGAAGATGCCGACCATCGCTAAAAGAATCACCGACACAAGCCGTCCCACTCCGGCAACTACCAGAGTGATGATGACGACCACACCCAGGCCCAGGAACATGAGGATAGCCATCCCCACTGTGCCCAAATATGTCAGGTTGATGGCGAGTGTTGTCGGATCCTCCACGTAGCCTCCCCTGGCTGTCGTTTTGCGATGCGCGCATTGCCCACCCAGCTTGCACATCTAGCCTACGGTCCAGCACCGACGGAATCACGCCCCGCACCACCCTCGGGCAGGGTTGTTTCGAAGCTGTTATACGGCGTGGGAAAATATGTTGCCCAGCTCTCATTTTCAGCCTCAGATTGGGATCAAGTGACCCCTGATTTCAGCCGACTCCGCGACGGTGCATGCCCCTGTCTCTCCGGAGAGCAGTACGACGATTGTTGTGGGCGCTTCCACCGCGGTGAGGCCGACGCGCCCACAGCCGAGCAGCTGATGCGCTCCCGGTATTCGGCATTCGTCATTCTGGACCCGGCGTACCTCCTGCGAACGTGGCACGCCTCAACCCGCCCGGCTTCCTTGGAACTGGACGCTGACATGCACTGGCGCAGGCTCGACATCCTGGGCACGTCCAAGGGCGGGCCCCTGGACAGCACCGGGACTGTTGAGTTCGCTGCGCACTATCGGTCCGACGGGGAACGGGGCGTCCAGCGGGAACTCAGCCGTTTCGTACGCGAGGACAAGGTCTGGTACTACGTGGACGGCGACGTGCGCTAACGCTCCCTCCCGGTTGCCACGGCAAAAACGGCCGAACCGGAGCTTCAGCCCGCGTATCCTTGCGGACGCGGCGAGGTGCGCCTGGGACTAAATGGGAAGGAACGCGCCGGATTACCGATACTTGCGGTGCAGGTTCTCCTTGCTTGAGGCACCAGGGGATGCATCGGCGATCCACGGCCCGGTGCCTTCGGACTGGTCCAGGACTCCGGCCTCAAGCCAGGCGTAATCCCCGGCGAGGACTTTGCGCGAAAGGTGGTGGTCGCCGTCGTCGGTGTTCCGCCACAGCTGGTCGAAGTATTCGTCCACCCGCACCCGTGCCTGCTCACAGTAGGCCTCGGCGAGTTCAAAGGCGGTGGCGCCGTGTTCCGGATGGGTACGAAGCAGCATTTCGGCACGTGAGCAACATGCTGCCATGGCGAACAGTTCGGCGCCGATGTCCACGATCCTGCCCAGGAACGCTTGCTTGTGTTCCAGCTTCGCCTGCCAGCGCCCCATGCCATAGAAAGTCTGCCTGGCGAGCCGTCGCGAGGACCTTTCAACAAACCGCAGGTGCTTGCCCAGGCGCCCGAACTCGCCATAGGACCGCGGATCCATGCCTGCTCCGGCAACGAGTTTCGGCAGCCAGCGGGCGTAGAAACCTGAAGCGCCGACGGCGGCCCTCGCCTTGTCCTGCAGGCTCGCGTCCGCTGAGGCGAGGTCACCTGCGGCGGCAAGGTGCGCGTCCACGGCTTCGCGGGCGATGAGGAGTTTCATGATCTCGCTGGATCCCTCGAAGATCCGGTTGATGCGGAGGTCCCGGAGGAGTTGCTCGGCCGCCACGGCGCGCTCGCCCCTGGCTTCAAGGGACTCGGCGGTTTCAAAGCCACGGCCGCCACGGATCTGAACCAGTTCATCGGCTATCCGGCAGCTGAGTTCGGTGGACCAGAGTTTGGCCAGCGCCGCTTCGATGCGCACGTCCTTCTGACCGGCGTCGGCCATCTCGGCCGACAATTCAAACACGGCTTCCAACGCGAACGTCGTGGCGGCGATGAACGCAATCTTCTTTCCCACAGCCTCATGCTTGCCTACCGGACGGCCCCATTGTGTACGGGCGTTTGACCATTCGCGGGCAATCTTCAGGCTCCACTTCCCAGCGGCAACGCAGAGCCCGGGGATGGAGAGACGTCCTGTATTGAGCGTGGTGAGGGCGATTTTGAGGCCTTGGCCCTCACGACCCAGGCGGTTCTCCACCGGCACGCGCACTTGGTGGAAACGGGTCACGCCATTCTCGATACCGCGTAGGCCCATGAAGCTATTCCGGTTTTCCACCGTAATGCCGGGGGAGTCCATCTCCACGACGAACGCCGAGATGCCGCCTTTGTGCGTGGTGCCGTCGGCGTCGGTGTGGGCCGGAACTCTTGCCATGACCACCACGAGTTCGGCGATGACACCGTTGGTGGTCCAGAGTTTCACGCCGTCCAAAAGGTAAGACCGGCCGTCGTCGGACAGAACGGCAGTAGCGCCCATTCGGGCGGGGTCGCTGCCGACGTCGGGCTCGGTCAGGAGGAAAGCCGTGATGGCGCCGGCGGCGCAGCGCGGAAGGTATTCCTGCTTCTGCTCGGGCGTGCCGAATTCTTTGACGGGCTCCGGAACGCCAATGGACTGATGCGCCGAGATCAGTGCGCCCAGGCTCGGATGGACGGAGCCCACCAAAGCCAGCGCGCGGCCATAGTAGACCAGGGACAATCCCAGGCCACCGTATTCGCGGGGGATTTTCATGCCGAAAACGCCAAGCTCCGCGAGGCCTGCAAGGTACTCATCCGGGATCTTCGCGTCGCGTTCGATCACCCGTCCGGACATGGACCTGCAGAACGCCTCGAGCTTGGCCATGAACTCTTCGCCGCGCTCCACGTCCTCCGTTTTGGCTTGTGGCCACGGATGGATCAGGCTGAGGTCGAAGCTGCCCAGGTACAGGCCCTTGGCAAAGCTGGGCCGGTTCCATTCAGTTTCGCGGGCGGCCTCGGCGACGGCGCGGGCTTCTTCTGCTGTGGCGTTGACGCTTGCGGCGGTGAGACTGTTGTCAGTAGCGGACGTCATGGAATAACTCCTCTAGCCGGTTGTGCCGGATGGAGCCAGGGTCCGCCTCGGGTGGGAACCCTTCAGCTGTCCCTCAATGCTACCCGCGGGTAGCTACCCGTGCCAGAGGAAACCTGGGGCTGGAATTCGGCCGGGATTTCCACTTGTCCTGCGTGATGGACCAGGCTGTCCCACGCAAAATTGATGCCATGCACCAAGCCGCCCAGGACTGCCTTGACGGTGTACCAGGCCATTCCCATGGCACCGATCAGAACGATTGTTGCTATGGCCGCTGCTGCGATAAACGCCACCAAAATGGCGGCGAAGACCAGCGTTCCAATGAATACGTAGGTGGCTGTTTCCAGAGCAGTGAAGTCGAAATCCATGGTTCCCCCTATGCGACAGTGCGTGGGTAGACGCGGCGTGGCTGCGTCGATGATCCGACATTAGGGGTGGGCATGGTTTTCGGCCAGCACAGAATCGCTCCGCGGCCGTGTCGATATGGGATCGAAACCGAACCGGGCGGTATGTAACGGAATGAGTACGACGGCGGCGTGCGGCTTCGGCACCTGCCCCGCCCAACTGTGAGTCTAGGTCGCAGTAGAGCGCGTTTAGGGGCGGCGGTTTCTAGCGGTTATCGCAACAGGAAGGTTCTGATCATCTCATTTGGGGTGCAGAAGTCGAAGCGTTGGCGGGG